>JAAELU010000674.1 GCA_024226255.1 bacterium
ATCTCGACGCAGTTACCGCACGAATCATCGAGTTGGCCGACATCTATGGGTTGCAGGTCGATCCGAATGCGTTCGTGTGGCAGCTAGCGGTCGGCGAACGTCAGCGGGTCGAAATCATCAAGGCCCTCTACCGGGACGCCGAGCTGCTGGTTCTCGACGAGCCGACGGCGGTCCTCACCCCACAAGAAGTCGACGACATGTTCGTGACATTGCGCCAGATGGCGAAAGACGGCAAAGGGCTGATCTTCATCTCCCACAAGCTGCACGAGGTCATGGCATTGAGCGACCGCATCACGGTTCTTCGTCACGGTCGGGTTACCGGCGACACCATCCCAGCCGAAACGAGCCGCGGTGATCTCGCCAACATGATGGTTGGTAGAGAAGTGCGACTGGCTCCCGACCGGCCCGCGGTCGAGGTCGGCGATGTCCGCCTCGAAATCCGGGATCTTCGAGTCATCGGCGACCGGGGCACTGAAGCCGTATCAGGGCTTGAACTCGATGCTCGGGCCAGCGAGATTCTCGGCATCGCCGGAGTTTCCGGCAACGGACAGCGCGAGCTGGCTGAAGCCATCGTCGGACTACGGCCGGCCGAGTCAGGAAGCATCCTGCTCGAGGGCACCGACATTGGAAAGGCTCCACCGGCAGAAGTCCGCGCCGCCGGTGTCAGCTATGTTCCCGAAGAGCGCATGCGAGATGGCGCCGTCGGCGATTTCTCCGTTGAGGAGAACTTGATCCTGACCAACCACACCGAGCCCGGGATGGCCAAGCGCGGCTTCCTTCAGTTTGACGCCATCAAAGACCATTGCGAAGCGCTGGTGGCGGAGTACGCCGTCAAGACGCCCAGCCTGGACACTCCAACGCACAACTTGTCCGGCGGCAACATCCAGAAGCTCATTCTGGCCCGTGAGTTGTCGGCACAGCCGCGCGTGCTGATCGCCGCCCAACCGACCCGCGGTGTTGACATTGGCGCCGCTGAATACATCCATTCCCGCCTGGTCGATGCTCGTTCGACGGGAACCGCCATAGTCGTGATTTCTGAGGACCTCGATGAGGTGCTCGGACTGAGCGATCGTGTTGCGGTCATGTTCGAAGGCGAAATCGTGGGCATCGTCGATCCGGCTGTTGCCACCCGCGAAGAGATCGGCCTGATGATGGCCGGAGTGCTGGCTGACGCCTAGACGCACGTCGCTGGACCCCTCCGTTCTTGCGTAGGTGGCGGCCGATACCGGCACACATCTACGCAGGAATGAGGAAGGTCCGAGGCCCCTCCGTTCCTGCGTCGGTGACGGCCGATAGTGGCGCACATCTACGCAAGAATGAGGAAAGCGCCGGGCCTAATCGCTGTCGTCGAAACGGAAATCTGGGTTCCACTCCGGCTCGGGGTGGCGGCGCCGTTCAATCAGACGGCGTGTGCCCAGGAATCCGGCCGCCAGTGCCGCAAGTGCTAGTACCCATTCCCACGGCAGGTCGGCATCTTCGGCAGGCGCGACGCCGGGCACTCGTGCAGTGGCCGGCCGGTATTCGGCCAGTGATTCGTCCCATCGGGTCGTCGCCGAGCAGGGGGCATCTGCCAGAGGTGACGGATTGTCGGTCGGGAACACGAGGTAGCGCTCCCCAGTCGTGAAGGCCCGGCCTTCTAGGGGCACGATCTCGACCTTCTCCGGAAGGTCGGGGCCACGCCAGATCTCCTCAATCGTGAACTGAGCCGTCGTACCGTCCCAATCGGTGACCACTCCCTTGACAACGATCGACTCGAAACGGACTCGCTCGGCGACTGTTTCGGGATCGGCGCAGTCACTATCGGAGACCGGAGTTGCGCCTCCACAAGCGGCCGCCATAAGAGCAAGCACCAGCAGGCTCATCCACTTCATAAACCGGAAACTACCTGCGCCCCGCGTTGAGTTCCCAACCGCACGGGAACCCTTCGGGACGCCTGTGACGTCACAGCGATGAATGAACGACACGACATCAAGAAAAGGACCTCTCATGCGCCGCATGACTATCGCCATCACCGCGCTGTTGATGGTGCTCACCGCCTGTTCGTCTGCGACCGAGTCCACCACCACCATCTCACGTGGCGGCAGCGGCTTCGGCTCGGGCAAAGTCGGCGTTGGCACATCGGTGCATCTCGTAAAAGGGGCGCTCACCAGCTTCCAGGCGTGTGATGACTTCCTCCGCCACGTCAAGGCAGAAGCAATCGAGAGGGTCGGGCCCTACGGACTCGACTGGTTCTACGGCTCGCCATGGGCCTTCAACACCCGGGCCGTCACCCTCGATGAAGCGTTCGCCGCCCCCGAGGCAGCCGGCGAGGGTGACAGCAACCTGGCGAGCGGGTATTCCCAGACGAACAACCAGGAAACCGGGGTCGACGAACCCGATGTCGTCAAGACCGACGGCAAGCGGATCATCACCCTCACCAACAACACACTTTTTGTAGTTGACGTGACAGACGACGGACCGCAGCTTGCCGGATCCATGGCACTGTCACCGGACCATTCGGTCCGCGATCTGTTCCTCAACGGCGACACCGTCATCCTGATGGGCAGCAGTTGGGGACTCGTCACCCCGCTGCGTGAAGGCGCCGTCTCCCCGGACGTCGTTGGCGAGGCAGATGCCACGGAGTTTGGCGTAGTTGCTCCAGATCAGTACTTCGGCGGGTCCCCAATCGTCACCCTGACCGAGGTCGACATCTCAGATGAACCCAAGATTGTTCGCTCGCTGCAACTCGATGGTTCGTACCTCAACTCACGCCTGATCGATGGTGTCGCTCGGATCGTCTCCACGAGCGGGCCCACCGGTTTCGTCTGGGACTACCCCGAGGGCAGCGGACTCAGAGCCGAACGCGATGCAATCGCGGCCAACAAGAAGATCATCGAGCGGTCCACCATCGAGAACTGGGTGCCGTACTTCGTCCTCAGCGATGCCGGCGGCAACGTGATCAGCGAGGGCGCCGCAGTCCCCTGCAATCGGGCCCACTATCCCGAGGAATTCGCCGGCTTCAACATGTTGTCAGTCGTCACGATCGACCTCGACAGCGGCCTCGACATCATCGATAGCACCGGTGTCCTCGCAACAGGAGAGACGGTCTACTCGTCCACCGACTCGATGTACGTCGCCACCAACGGATGGTTCGACAGCGCCGTGTTCGACTCCAACTTTTTGGAGTCCGACGATGTAACCGATGGCCTGCGCACCCAGATCCACCAGTTCGATATCTCCGGCAAGTTCACGGACTACGTGGCGACCGGGTCGGTCCCCGGCTATCTCATAAATCAGTTCGCCATGTCCGAGCACAATGGTGATCTGCGGGTGGCGTCGACGACCTCGCCGAATTGGTGGGGCCAGGGTCGAGACCGCCAGGAGTCGATGGTCAGCGTGCTGCGGCCCGACGACGGTGAGCTCGAGCTGATCGGGCAAGTCGACGGGCTGGGCAAGGACGAGCAGATCTACTCCGTACGATTCCTCGGCGACGTTGCCTACCTCGTGACCTTCCGACAGGTCGATCCCCTGTTCACCATTGATCTGTCTGACCCATCGGAGCCGGTGGCGCGAGGTGAGCTAAAGATCCCTGGATACTCCGCCTACCTGCATCCGATCTCCGACTCGCTGATTCTCGGCATCGGACAGGACGCCACGAATGAGGGACGTGTCGAGGGCAGCCAGATCTCGCTCTTCGACGTGAGCGATCTGGACAACCCAAAGCGGCTGGATCAACTGACCATGGCCAGCGGCAGCAGCTCGACCGCCGAATACGACCACCGAGCCTTCATGGCTTGGGGCTCCACCGTCGTACTCCCGCTCACGGAATACAACTACCGGGATGGCGACAGCAAGTTCTTCACCGGAGCGGTGGCCGTCGATGTCGGCGCGACCAGCCTGACGAAGATAGGCCGCATCGCACATCCTGACGCCAGCGACTGGGACTATGGCTGGAATTCAGCGATCGTGCGGTCGCTCGTGATCGGAGACAGTCTCTATACGATCTCAAACCGGGGCATCCTCGAGAGCGATCTGTCGACCTTGCGCGACCTGGCGTGGATCGACCTCACCGAACGTTAAGCGCTCGCTACTTGGGGATTTCCTCCGAATCGACCAGAGTGCCTGTTGACCGTCGATTCGGGGGGAACCAAAGAATGCCTCGCCAAGGCCTCAACCGGCACAAGGTGTTGGACGCGGCGATGCGCGTCATCGACGATCATGGCCTCGACGTACTCACGATGCGCCGTCTGGCACTCGAGCTCGGTGTGGAAGCTCCCTCCCTGTACAAGCACATTGCGGGCAAACCCGACATCCTCGACGGGATCGTTGAAATGGTCTACGAGGAGATCGACTTCGACGGGATCGAGGGGTCGTTCCGGGAGCGGGTCAATGCGTACGCTTCGGCATATCGCACAGCCCTTCTGCGACATCCCAATGCCGTCCAGCTTGTCGCCATGCGACCGGTGACGGGTGAGCACACGATCGTTCTCGTCGAAAGAGCGCTCCAAGAGATGGGCAACCTTGGATTCGATGCCCAGGAGGGTCGGAAGTTCCTGGATGTTGCGGTCGCATTCATCGTCGGTCACACCCTCGCCGAAGTAGGCGCCAGAACCTCTGACTTCGATGAGCTACTGGCGGCCCGCAGCGAACTCGACGACGATCGTTTCCCGAATGTGGCGACCACCGTGGCTGCCCATCCAGTCGATCATGATGCCGAGTTCGAACTGGGAATTGGCCTGATCATCGATGCTATCGAGCGGTCCGCCGCACCGATCTTCCTTGACCTTTCGGTCCAGGCCTAAGGGGCAGCTGCCAGCATCCGCAATGCCGAGGCAACGAGCTCGGTGGTTGGCAGCCGCGGCATCTCGTTGAGAGGAAGCCACCCGGCTTCCGAAACGCTGCCATCGATCTCGGTGACCCGAGGCTCGCCGGCCGCAGTCACCTCGTAGATGATCCGCAGGGCGTGAAATCCGACGTGGCGACCGTTGCGGTTGCGCTCAATCCGCAGCGAGTCAATCCCCAGCAACCTATCGACGACCCCGGCCAATCCGGTCTCCTCGTAGAGTTCACGATGTATCGCTTCGTCCGGGGCCTCGCCCCAGTCGAGGCCGCCGCCAGGCAATGTCCAATTGCCCGCACCCGGATACCCCGGCGCAATCCTGGCGAGGAGCATCATCCCGCCGGAAATGACCACGCCGTACGCCGAAACCCGTTGTCGCCGCTCCATCGGGTCGTCCGACACCAAGTGCTCCTCTCGTCACCCACCCAGACCATAAGGGTCCTCAGCCTCGGCACCCAAACAACCGATAACAACGTTGCGGAACAATGAACGGATAAGTCGTTGTTGAAAAAGACATGAAAAGGCCTGCGTACGGAGTTTTTGAGGGCGGCGGTATAAAGGGTATCGGCCTCGCCGGTGCTGCCGCGGCTCTCCTCGACTCGGGATACCGCTTTGAACGAGTCGCCGGCACGTCGGCCGGCGCCTTGGCCGCCTCCCTGATCGCCGCCGACTACACGGCTGACGAATTGCGCCGACAGGTGGCCAAGATCAATTGGCCCGCGCTGCTCGATGGTGTCCAGGGGCTTCGTCTCCCCGTCGTTGGCAAGCACCTTGCGCTCTTGCGCGGCGGCGGCCTCTACCGTGGCGCCGAACTACAGCGGGTTTGGAGTCGCCTTCTGGCGGCCAAGGGGATTTCCACCTTCGGAGACCTCGAACCGGGCCGCCTCCGTGTCGTCACAGTCGACCTCACACATGAACGGGGTGTGGTGCTTCCCGACGGACTCGAGGAGTACGGCATTGATGCCAGCAAGTTCCCGATCGCGCGTGCCGTCCGGATGTCTTCGGCGGTTCCCTTCGTGTTCCAGCCAGTCGAACTACAGAACCGATTCACAGGAGATGTGAGCCTTATGGCCGACGGCGCCCTTGGCTCCAAGTTCCCCGTCGAGTTGGTCGACCAACGCAGCGGCACGCCCGTCTTTGGGTTCCGACCCCTCGACACCGACGACGTGCACCGCCACAACGATATTCGAGGACCAGCCACGCTTGCCGGTGCAGTGATGACTACTGGCATGTCCGCCCGTGAGACGCTGCAGCGGGGACGGTTCGAGTCGGTTCATCAGGTGCTTGTCCCGGTTCGGCGCGAGTCGCTGGATTTCAACGTGAACCGCCGAGAGGCCTTGGCGATGTTCGACGAGGGCTACGAGACAGGTAGCCAGTATCTCGTTGAGAACGATCTGCAGGTGCTGAGGGCCTGAATGGCCAGTCGATGTCGGCGACATGATTCAGCTTCTGGGCCAACATCACCGACAATACCCAGGTGAGTGCAATCGGCCCTGAGTTCCCCCAAGTCCTGGCGGCTGCTCAGGAAGGCGCCGAATGGGCCTGGACGACCCTGTATCACAGCCTTGCCGGTCAGCTGGCCGGGTTTGCCCGGGCCAAGGGCGCTCCCGAGCCCGACGACGTTGTCGGCGAGGTCCTTCACGACGTGGCGCGCAACATCCAGTCTTTCGAAGGCACCGAAGCCAACTTTCGCAGTTGGGTGTTCACCATCGCTCACAATCGCCTTGTCGACCAGTGGCGTAAGGCGGGCAAGCGGCAGCACCACATCAGTCCACCGGCCGGCACTGCAGCTTCGGCGGAGCACGAGGCGCTGCAAGTGTCCACCCAGGGACCCGCCTTCCGGGCTCTCGAATCACTCACCGATGCGCAACGCACCGTGATGCTTCTGCGGACGATCGCCGATTTGTCGCTGGAGCAGGTGGCCGAGGTGATGGGCACCAACCGTAATTCGGTGAAGGCCCTCCAGCATCGGGCGGTACGCCAACTCAGAAAGATTCTCGGACAGCCCGTATCCAAATAGGGTTCGCCAACGGTTACCACATCGAAATGGCACGAACCCGCAAACCCAACGAGCGACAGATCGACGCCGCCCTCTCGGGTGCGCCAACGCCTGCGGGTCTCGAAGCCCTCGCCGGCTGGGCGGACGATATGCGCGGCCTCGCCGCGACGCCCGGCTCCGAGGTCGCAACGGCCCACATCGCCTCGATGACCAGCACCGCGGCGGCATCGCCGGGCGTCGAGACCGCGGTGGCGCCGGCGTCGCGATCGCAGCGTCTCCGGAAGCGACTGGTCTTGAGCTCTCTCCTTTCGGGCATGGTTGCCAAAGTTTTTGCCGCATCTGTAGCACTGGCCACCGTCGCGGGTGGTGTTGCCGCAACCGGTGCACTACCAGACGCCGTTCAGGATCCAATCGCCGGCATCTACAACTCTGTCGGCTTCGACTTCCCGACATCGACCGAATGCGACAGCGACGACTGCTCGGATTCGGAGGATCCCACTCAGGAGGCCCCGACGGCCGATCCGAACGAGGGCGACGGCAAAGGCCCCGACAACACCAACGGCAACAAGAAGGGCCCGGACAACACCGAGGGCAACAAGAACGGCCCCGGCGAAAACAACCCCAACGATCCAGGTGACAACAACGGCAAGGGACCGGGCAACAACAACGGCAAGGGACCGGGCAACAACAACGGCAAGGGACCGGGCAACAACAACGGCAAGGGACCGGGTGACAACAACGGCAAGGGACCCGGAAGCAACAGCCGTCAAGACGGAGGGGACGAGGGATGACGTTGAGACTGGGCGCTGCACCCTCTTTGCGTCAGTCAGGACGCCGGAGAACTAGCTTCCCCGGCTTGCGAGTGAGCTTGCGATCGGTACGACCCACCGTCGTAGCGAAGTCGTCGAAGACTCTCAACCGATCTGCCTAACGGCAGAACCTCACCCCAAAGAAGGAAAACGACCCCACACCCCGGGGTCGTTTTCCTTTGGGTTTCCTCCCGGCGAAACCTTCTACGCGTACGCGTCTCCAACAAGGTCAGAGCGCTCCTCCTCGGACTTCCGCCACGAGCGATTCTGTCGCCACGTCATGTACGACGCTGCTCCAAACGGAATCGGGAGGACATAGGTGATGGCACGGAAGAGCAGGATGGCGGCGACAACTTGGGCCGACGTGATGTCGTCCATGCCGATGGTCATCACTGCGGCGTAGCCGAGCTCCACGACTCCGACGCCGCCAGGCGTCACTGGAAGCGCCGAAACCAGTCGGACAAACGCAAAGGCCGCGAGAATCGCGATCCAGCTCAACTCGTCCTGACTGACGCCAACGTTGCGGAGCGCCACCAGCAGCACGATGTACAACGAGATGTGACTCACCAACGATGCGACAGTCAGAGATAGCCACCGGTGGCGCAGCAGCCCCACCGTCTCGCCGCGGAAACGTGTAGCTCGCTCCCCCCAATCTGACAGCGGCGCTCGTCGCACCATCTGTCGCAGCCGATCGACGATCCGACCGAACCGGGTGCCCACCGCTCGAGCGGCCCGATCACTCTTGAGCACCAGCCCGAAGCCCACAACTGCCGTGACGAGTGCGGCAACGCCAATAGCAGCGGCCAGTATTCGGCCCGGGCTGACATCACCTTCGACAGCGAGCAAGGCCAGGGCCAGGACCGGCATTCCGAGCTTGACGAAGTTGTTCCAGATACCGGTGACGATGGCTGATCGTGTAATGGACGCGATCGGGAAACCCCACGAACGCAGCATTGCCACCGTCACCCCGACTCCGATCGCTCCCCCGCCGGGCAGGGTATTGGAAACGGCGGTTGACGCTTGGTTTACGACGGCTGCCTCTCGCAGACGAAGCCCGGGCAACGCTGCCACGAGAACGAACCAGTATGTGGCAAGGTTCCAGATCCCGACTACGACGAGCGACCCGATCTCGAGACGGGTCATATTGCGAATGGTGTCCCAAACGTCGCCATAGTTCGCAATCCGAGGCATCACGCCTACAAAGATCCCGACAACTACCAACAGTGAAATGAGGCCTTGTAGAGCCCGCTTCCACCCGGCTGGGTGTCGACCATCCGGCTCCGTCTCCGTCAGCACGGCGGAATCGGTTTCCACACTCACCAGTCCTGCTCCTCACGCTCGAAAGAACGCAAGCCCAGGCTACCGGACCAACCTGCAGAGTTGACCGTGCACCACTGAGGACTGGATGCGCCCGCCACTAGTACCGGTATGAAGCTGCAACCAGGCTCTCGCTCAAGTCTTCGTCGACAAGCACGCGAGAACGGTGCCGCAAGCTTGCGACAACGGCCCGGTTCAAGCGCCGTCCTTCCGGACCGGACGCCGTGGCCCGATTCGAGCCCAGCAGCAGGGTGTCCACCTTGCCCTCACCAGCCGCAGCCAACACCTCTCCAAGGTCGTACGAACCCTTGCCGGCTGCGGCGAGGTCAGCAATGTGCTGCCGCGCGACCATCGCCTCTTTTGTGCGAGCGCTGCGTAGCACCTCGTCCGCAAGCCTCCGCAGATCGTTATTCCCCAGTCCTTCCGGGTTGACCCGCGACACCTCGTCAACCAGCTTGTCGAGGTGGGTGACGTCTCTGAACTCGGTGGGCATCTCGTCGGAGCCCACCAACGCAATCGGACCAGGATCACCGGCGACAGCTGTCCGTACTCCGAGATCGATCGCACGCAGGTAGTTCCGCAACTCCTCAACGTCACGGCCTTCGCCCACGCCGATCCCATGATGGACTGCCGAGCTCCCGCCGCGGCCTCCCGCCCGCGCCTGGTGCACCTGTGATTGGCGTTCGACGTCGAGGTGCTCGGTAGCCTCGGCGAAGCTGGCGGGCACATCGGGCAGCTCCACCGACTCGAGCGACATGGCGTCGGCTCGGAAGAGCCCAGCCGTGCCACGAGACAACGTCAATAGGTAGCAGTGCGACCGATCTAGCAGCTCGACGGCGTCGCTGAGATGGAATTCGATGCCGACCTCAACTCGTTCTGGCAGCATCGCCGGCCACAGGACCGCCTTGGCGAAGTCATGGGCCACGTACACCGCGGCAGTGCCACTGCGAACTGTCGCCAGACCGGGATCTTCGGCGAGACTGCGGGCCCGCTCCACGGCGATCTCACAAGTCGCCGGTTGTACCTCCAAAGCGGCCAACCGTCGCGACGTCTTCTCCAGCATGTGGCGAACAGTGAGCGACCGCGTCTTGAGGTCGCTGCTGCCAGGGATTTGGAGCGTGATCTTCGGAATCTCGTCGAGGGCCAGGAGTTCGGGCAGAAGATTGTGCATCATGCCTCCGTCTGTGAGGTTCTTCGGCGCTTGCCGATGGACCCCCTATGCGACCGCTATTGGCTTGGACTTTTCGATATCGACGATCCTGTGGAGAGCGGGAATCAGAGCGTCTGCACTGAGACTGATCGAATCGATGCCGCTCTCCACCAAGAAGGCCGCGAAGTCTGGATAATCGGATGGGGCTTGCCCACAGATACCTATTGGAAGATCGTGTCGATGCGCAGCTTCGATCAACATCAAGATCGCCCGGCGCACTGACTCGCTCCTTTCGTCGAATAGAGGGGCGACGTACTCTGAGTCGCGATCGAGGCCAAGGACGAGCTGCGTGAGGTCGTTCGAGCCGATGGAGAAGCCGTCGAAGATCTCGGCGAAACTGTCGGCTTCGAAAACGTTGGACGGCAGCTCGGCCATCAGATATACCTGAAGGCCGTCGCTCCCGCGTTCCAGCCCGGTCGCTTTCATCACGTCGAGAACGCGACGCCCCTCCTCCGGGGTGCGGCAGAACGGGATGAGAATCCTGACGTTGCTCAAGCCAAAGGTATTGCGAACTCGTTCGATGGCTTCGAGCTCCAGTTCGAAGCCTTCCTGATAGTCGGGGTGGTAGTAGCGGCACGCCCCTCGCCAACCAATCATCGGATTGTCCTCGGCCGGCTCGAATCCACTTCCGCCGATCAGAGAGGCGTAGTCGTTGGTATTGAGATCGGACATCCGCACGACAACGGGCCGCGGATAGAAAGCGGCGGCGATGGTGCCAATCCCTTGAGCGACCGTCGATACGAAGTACTCGCTCTTGTCATCAAAGCCAACGGTGGCTTGATCGACTTGCTGCTGAACGGATCTCGGCAGCGATTCGTAGCGGGTCAGGGCCAAAGGATGAACCTTGACGTGGCTGGCAAGGATGTGCTCCATCCGGGCGAGCCCAACACCGTCGACGGGAAGCTGACCGAGCCGGAATGCTCGGGCCGGGTCGCGCATGTTGAGCATGATCTGGGTGTGTGGTCTGGGAAGCTCGGCCGGGTCGAGTTGGATCATCTCGAAGGGCAGCTGACCGGCGAAGACGCTCCCAACGTCACCGGCAGCGCACGAAACGGTCACTGTGCCCCCTTCGGCGAGGCAGTCGGTTGCGTCGCCGGTGCCGACGATCGCCGGTGTCCCGAGTTCTCGGGCGACGATGGCGGCGTGCGAGGTGCGGCTCCCGTGGTCAGTGACGATGGCAGCAGCCCGCCGCATCAGGGGCTCCCAATCGGGATCGGTGTGGGCCGTGACGAGAACGTCGCCATCGCGGAATTGATCGCTGTCGGACGGGTCGTGGATCGTAGTCGCGTTACCCACCGCCACCTGATTGCCCACTGCCAGGCCTTCGGCCAGTTGGGGTCCAGCACCGTGTAGCAGGTAGGTCCGCAGCTCATTGGCAACCGTCCTTCGTCGGACGGACTGCAAACGAGCTTGAACAATGAACAGCTCGCCGGTGGCGCCATCTTTGGCCCACTCGATGTCCATCGCCAGATCCCGACCGTGGATTTCGATGTAGTGAGCTTCGATCGTCGCTGCGGAGCGGGCAAGAGCGAGGATCTCGTCGTCGCTCAGAGTCGTCTCCCGACGCCGGACCAGTGGTGTTGGCTGGTTGACCAGGCGGTGCTCAAATTGGTCAAAGAGCAACGTTTGCTCCTTGGTGCCAACAGCCTTGCGAAGGATCGGCCGCCGACCTTCGAAGAGAGTCGGCTTGAACACAACGAATCTGTCTGCGTTCACGTTCCTCTTGACAACGTTCTCACCGAAGCCCCAACTCGAGTCGATGGTCACAACGTCGCGGAACCCCGACTCTTGATCGAGGGTGGACATGACACCGCTGCAGGCGAGGTCCGAACGCACCATCCGCTGGATCCCCACAGAGAGAGCGACGGCCTTGTGGGCAAACCCCATGTCCTCTCTGTAGCTGATCGCGCGAGCCGTAAACAGGCTGGCGAAAGCCCGGCGCACCGCACTGAGGAGCTGCGCCTCCCCACGGATCATCAAGTACGACTCTTGTTGGCCGGCGAATGAAGCGTTTGGTAGATCCTGCGCAGCGGCACTAGATCTGACGGCCACCGCGATGTCGCCCCGGGCCACTGCGAGACGCCGATAGGCATCGAGGATTTCGCTCTCGAGTTTGGCTGGCAGCTTGGCATGCTCCACGAGAGAACGGATTTCCGAAGCGGCACTCGCCAGTTTGATCACATTGGTGGCGTCGAGTTCGCCCAGAATCGTGTCAATGGGAGCCTCCAGGTCGTTGGCGGCGATGTACTCCCGGTAGGCGGCGGCAGTTGTCGCAAACCCCTCAGGAATGCGGACCCCAAGGACAGCGAGCTCTTTGTACATCTCGCCCAATGAGGCATTCTTTCCGCCGACGATTTCGGCGTCATCGAGTCCCAAATCGGAGAACCACTTGATGAACGACATACGGCGCCTCCGCGCTTGTACCCCCTCAATGTGAACTCGGCACCTCACCGGATGTAGAGCCACAAGCCCCTACAGCGAACGTCGTTGGGCTTTTCGAGCTGTCTTCAGGGCGAATCGCGCCTGGCGAATCGAGTCCTTCGCCTCTGGCGGCGGAGAAGTCGGGCCGCGAACGTCGAGCAAGCCGACCCTTGGCACCGGCAACCTGCTGAAATGGAAGCCGGCCCACAACGTTGATGACTACACCGTCTGAAGGAGAGATGCGATCAAGCCGGTGAAGGAAGAGCACGAAGGCTTCAACCACCTTCTCCTCGATGACCACGTGTGGGCCTGGCGCCTCGCCATCTTCCTCTGGGCTGTGGCTGGCTCCCTCTTCATTGCAATGGCGATTCCCCCGGTGCGCGACGCCATTTTCTCGATCGACGAAGCGATCTACGACGCAACTTTTCCGATCAAGATCGGCGTCGTCACCGCTGCCGCCTGGGCACTGAACTTCATCGGCAGCGGGCTCTTCGCCTGGCCGCTGCGCATCGCGGTAACGCTCCTTCTGGCGTCGAGACGAAGATGGGAAGCAGTGGCCGCTTGGGTGCTGGCCCTTCTACTCAGCGAACCCTTCATCTGGTTGCTCAAACAAACATATGGGCGAGCTCGACCGCCGGAGGCACTCGTCGAAGTGGCGTCCGACTCCTTCCCGTCCGGGCACGCCATCGCCGGAGCCGTGATGGCGGTTGGTCTTGTGATCGCCTTTGTTCCCGCCGGGGCCGAGCGACGCAACATGGAAATCGCCGCCGCCGGATTCGCGCTCCTCATGGGCGCCAGCCGCGTGTACCTGGGCGCCCACTACCTGACGGATGTCGTGTCGGGTGTTGCCTTTGGGGCGGCCGCCGCCATCGGTGCTGCCGTCATCGTGCACCGCTTCTACCTGCGCCGCTTCGACCGCGAACGCAGTCATGCCTTCGAGGCGCTGCAGGAGCGCCGGACGCAGGAATAGCCAGTCACCCCGGCGATCCGCCACGGCTCATGGCGAATAGAGCTGCCATTGCGGCCAGAAGGCCCCAGGCGAATCCCATGACCGTGCCGGCAGTGGTGTCGACCGCGTTGTGCACGTCCAATAGCACCCGGGAATAGACGACAGCTACCGCCCACATCGGGAGCACGATTGTTGCGAGCGCCCGTCGCCAACCACTCAACCACACCAATCCCAGGGCGGCCATCATCGCGGTGA
>JAAELU010000675.1 GCA_024226255.1 bacterium
CACCTCCGGTGGTGGTAGCCGGACCGGGACCGGCTCGGTGGGCTACAGCGTGTCGTCGAACGCCGGCGCTCAGCGATCTGGCCCGATCAACGCGGGCGGTCAGAGTCACAACGTGACGCAAGACGCTGCCGACTGCACATACTCGATTTCGCCACCGACACTGAACTACCCGGCGTCGGGAGGCTCGGGATCGTACGCGGTGACGACGGCGAGTCACTGTACGTGGTCGGCTTCGGAGAGCCTGTGGTGGGTGAGTATCACCTCCGGTGGTGGTAGCCAGACGGGGACCGGCTCGGTGGGCTACAGCGTGTCGTCGAACACGGGCGCTCAGCGATCTGGCCCGATCAACGCGGGCGGGCAGAGTCACAACGTGACGCAAGACGCAGCAGCCTGCACGTACTCGATCTCGCCACCGACACTGGACTACCCGGCGTCGGGAGGTTTGGGATCGTTCACGGTGACGACGGCGAGTCACTGTACGTGGTCGGCTTCGGAGAGCCTGTCGTGGGTGACTATCACCTCCGGTGGTGGTAGTCGCACCGGGACCGGCTCGGTCGGTTACACCGTGTCGTCAAACTCTGGGGGGCAGCGTTCGGGATCGATCTCGGCGGATGGGCAGAGCCATGAGGTGACCCAGAACGCGGCCGGCGGAACGCTCCTGCGCGTCCCAGGCGAGTACGCCAGCATTCAAGCTGCGATTAACGCTGCTAGCGACGGCGATACGATCATTCTCGCAGACGGAGCGTACTCTGGAGATGGATTCTCGAATATAGATCTAGGCGGCAAGGCGGTTACGATTGAGTCGGAGAATGGCGCAGCGGACTGTATCGTTGATTGCGGCGGAGAGCATTCATGTTTCGTTTTCCAAACTGGCGAAACACAATCCAGTGTCGTCCGCGGACTAACTCTGAGAGGTGGAGCCGGGACACCTCATGAGTGGTCCGGGAGCACCCGTACCTTCGGCGGAGCCGTATTCTGTGACGGCGCAGGGCCCACAATAGAAGAGAACATCATAGAAGAGAATCATGCGGACCTCGGCGGCGGCATAGGAGGATCGAGCTGCGGAAATATTTCTATTTCAGACAATATCATCCGTGATAATATTGCGATCTTTTTTCATGGAGGCGGGATCTACTTCCGGGGATCTTCTGGCGCAAGGGAGAATATCAGCCGTAACACTATACAGGACAACGCCGCAGCCTCCAGAGGAGGCGGGCTGGCGGCCCAGGGTGGTTCGGCGCCATTGATCCTGAATAACACGATTGCGGACAATCTTGCATCGTCCGGAGGAGGAGTCTATATCTCGAACGGGGCTCCAGTGATTCGCGGCAACTTGATCGTAAGAAACGAGGCGAACGGAACAGCGAACGGTCCTGATTACTGGAGCGGCGGCGGCGGCCTGCGGCTCTGGGACGCACCGATTGAGGTAACCAACAATCATTTCGTTGAAAACTCGGCGACTGTAAGAGGAGGCGCCGTGTTCATAGCCTATACTGAAGGGGCGGAGATCATGAATTCAGTATTCTCGGGCAACACCGCAAGCGAAGGCAACGACCTCTATATCGCTTATTACTCGAGCAGCACGTCTTTCCCTTCGACTGTCGCACTGCGTTACTCTTTGTGGGAAGACGGCTTCGCTGGGAGTGTCATCGAAGCAGGCTGTGCTCTCGTGATTGAAAACGTGCTCCATGATAGCCCTGGGTTTGTGGGGGACGGATCCTATTACCTGACGCCAGATTCAGCTTGCATTGACCGAGGATTGATCCAGGAGTGGATGTTCGGAGCGACTGATGTTGCCGGGAATCCCCGGATCCTCAACGGATTCGTCGATATCGGAGCATACGAGTTCTGGAGTCCAACGCTAGTTTTCGCAGACGGCTTCGAATCGGGTGATACATCGGCTTGGTCGAGTTTTTGAGGCGCAGCGGAATTGGAGTTTCCTCCACTGACATTGGGCAATCTGGAGGGGCGTATTACAAGGCAACTGAGCGTGGATCTCTCACGGCGTGGGATCTCGGACCCGCGGCGAGATCCTCGAACTCCCCGACGCCGAACAGGCCGAGCTTTTCCTCCTGATCCACCGCCGGCTCGGCGCCCGCGGCTACGAAGGCTACGAGGTCTCGAACTTCGCCAGTTCACCCGAGCACCGCTCGCGCCACTGGCCGCTCACAACCGCTCAGCCGTCGAGCGAGCCGTCGCCGATGGGCTGCTACGACGTCGGAACGGACGGCTGGCGCCGACCGCCCCCGGCCAGGCCGTCGCCGACGGCCTGGCGGCGAGCTTCGACGTCGATCTGCGAGGGGAACGGCCCCGAGACCGGTGATCGCCCCGAGAGCCCGCGCCAAGGGG
>JAAELU010000676.1 GCA_024226255.1 bacterium
CTTCGTTAGCGCGCGGCTACATACGCCCCCACATGGACACCAGCCGCCGTAGGGCGCCGGTTGCCCTATTCGCGTGGGAGCTTGATAGGTTCAAGTCCTGTTCCGGGCACTGGGAACGCCTCCGGCGTTCCTTGGGAGCTGCTGCGCAGCTCCATCTCACTGAGCTTCGCGAAACGCGCGGCAGGATCAATGAACTCCGGCGGACAACGGTGGTCCCGCAGCGTATGGTCGAAGGAGGGGCGCCCAATGCCCGCTCATTGTGAAGCGTGACGACGAATGAAGGAGAAGACATGACTACGCCGGATCACGTGTATGCAGCCGTGCCGGAATTGAGGCTTCGAAGGACCCAGCGCTCTAAGTCGGCCAACACAACGGTGCTGATGGACGCGTGGATGAAGGTCGTGAGCGAAGACGGCGACTGGTACCAAGTTGAGGCTTTCGGCAAGGATGGATGGGTCAAGAAGACCGAAACCAGGCCGTCTGCCACTGCGCTCAAGGTGTTCTTCGTTGACGTCGGGCAGGGGGACGCCGTGCTCATCGAAACGCCGCAGCGGAGGATCCTCGTCGACGGCGGTCAGTACTCAGCCATGCGCCGGTACCTCATGGGGTGGAAATACAAGTGGGTGCTCAACCTCCCCGGGCATCAACGGATAAGAATCGACGACGTCTTCGTTTCCCATTTCGATGCAGACCACTTCGGCGGTCTGGTCTCGATAATCGGCAACGACCGGTTCAAGATCGGCCGAGTCTGGCATGCCGGCATTCCCCGATACGCTGACACATCGAGCAAGCGTCCGCCTGGGATCGATACCGAGGTCGGCAGGACAAACGTAGGCTCAGGCGCGCGAACCAAAGTGACATCGTCCTTTGACGACATCGATTCGGCGCGCAATCTACTGGCGGTCGGCGGACTAATGCCGACCTTTCGAAACTTCCTGCAAGCGGTGGTCGATGCTCACGACGTAGGCCGACTCGATAGCATCGGGAGACTTACCAGCCGCAGCGACCATGTGCCCGGCTATTCCGGCAACGGCGATGGGTTGAAGATCGAACCACTCGGTCCGGTTCCACTCTCGAGCACCGGAATCGTTCAGTACCCCTGGTTTAGCGACAACTCGCACACGGTCAACGGTCACAGCCTCGTGCTACTCCTCACCTTCGACCAACGGAGACTCCTGCTCGGCGGAGACCTCAACCGGGAGGCCGAGGAGTACCTGCTCAACCACTATGCGGCCAGCCTTCCCTTCCAGGTTGATGTAGCCAAGGCTTGCCACCACGGCTCCTCGGACTTCAGCGTCGACTTCCTGAGCAAGCTGGAGCCATATGCGACCGTCTTTTCGAGCGGAGACAATGAAAACTACGCCCACCCCTCGGCAGATGCCCTTGGGTCGGCGGGCAAATACAGCCGTGGCGACCGACCCCTCATCTGGTCCACAGAGATCGGGCGGTCCAACAAGAACGCCGGCGAGGAAATCCACTATGGACTGGTGAACTGTCGAACCGACGGGAAGCAGCTCGCCATGGCTCAGATGTTCGAAAAGCGCAAGGCTGGTGACGTGTGGGACTGCTATCAGCTGGCCACTGACGGAAGCGACGGCATAACGAGGTGTGCCCAGGATTGAGTGTCCGGCTCTGGAGTTGCGATACGGCCCGGTAGCTCCAGGCGCCGCGACGCTCCACCGGTGGCGACGTGCGTGAACGCTGTCCTGCTACCCGGCCTTGCGCCAACGGTCATCCGTGGCCCGTCGCTGAACGTCGCCCTCCGCCAAGTCACTATCCTCAGCCTCCGATAGCACGCACTCACGGAGGCTCACCAAGTGAAGGTCTACCCACCGGAAAAGATTCGCAACGTTGCACTTGTAGGTCATAACGGGGCAGGGAAGACCACCCTCGCCGAGGCGCTGATGTTTCGCGCGGGAGCCCTGACCAGGCAAGGAACCGTAGAGGACGGCTCAACTCTCTTCGACTACGACGAGGAAGAGCACAAGCGTGCCATGTCGATGTCGCTCGCAATGGCACCTTTTGAGTGGCACGGACACAAGATCAACCTCATCGACACTCCCGGATACCCCGATTTCGTAGGCGACGTGTATGCGGCCCTTCGGGTTGTCGACCTCGCCATTTTTGTTGTCAGCGCTGTCGATGGAGTAGAAGTTCAGACCGAAAAGATCTGGCGAGTAGCCGCTGAGCTCGGGATCCCCCGCATGATCTTCGTGAACAAACTCGACAAGGAGCGCTCTTCCTTTGACAGGACTTTGGCCCAACTGCGTGATCGATTCGGCGCAGGTATCGCTCCGCTCGAGCTGCCCATCGGGTCAGAAGCCGAATTCCACGGTGTTGCCGATCTGCTGACCGACACGGCGTATGTCTACGACAGTGGTTCGGCGCAGGAAGCCGACATCCCGGAGGACATGGAGGCCCGCGAGCACGAGGTCCACGACAACCTCGTCGAAGGAATCGTGGTCGCCGATGACGATCTCCTCGAGCGCTACCTCGAAGGTGACATTCCTTCGACAGCCGAACTCGAGAAGGTAATGGCCGTCGGCGTCGCCGATGCCAGCGTCTTCCCCGTTGTGTGTGGATCAGCCACCGGCCCGATCGCCGTGGACCGACTCGCCAACTTCATCGTTGAAATCGGCCCCTCACCGCAGGCAAGGTCGGAGTTCACCGTTGTCGCCGGTGACGAGGAGATGCAGATCGAAGGCACCTCCGACGGCGATCCACTCCTCTTTGTCTTCAAGACCATCGCCGACCCGTACGTCGGCCAGATCTCGATGTTCCGGGTGATGTCCGGCACGGTCAAGACCGACCTGCACCTGACCAATTCCCGCACCGGGGACGATGAGCGCCTTGCCAAGATCGCCTATCTGACCGGCAAGGAGTCTCACCTACTGAGCGAGATCCCAGCAGGAGATATCGGGGCCGTGGCCAAGCTATCCAACACCAAAACGGGCGACACGCTGGCACCAAAGAACAAGCCGGTCACCGTGAAGCCGATCGAGTCGCCGGCGCCCGTACTCGCCACATCCATCGTCGCAGCCACTCAGGCCGACGAGGACAAGCTGGCGACGTCGGTGCGACGCCTTCTCGAAGAGGATGCCGCCCTACTCATGGAGCGCAGCGACGAAACCCGTCAAACTCTGCTCCACGGCATGGGCGAGCTCCACCTGGCAATCACGCTGGAGAAGTTGGAGCGCAAGTTCGGTGTTTCCGTGAACACTGAGGAAGTGCGCGTGCCGTACCGCGAGACGATCACGAGGTCCGCTCAAGCGGAAGGCAAGTTCAAGAAACAATCCGGCGGTCGCGGCCAGTTCGGCGTCGCATTCCTCAAGGTTGAGCCGCTGCCCCGCGGGGAGGGATTCGAGTATGTCGACGAGATCAAGGGTGGCTCCATCCCGCGTCAGTTCATACCCGCCGTCGAACACGGGATTCGGGACACCATGTCCATGGGCGGAGTTTTCGGATACCCGGTCGTCGACGTGAGAGTTCGCGTGTATGACGGCAAGTACCACGCCGTCGACTCCTCGGAGATGAGCTTCAAGATGGCCGGAAGTATTGGCTTCAAGGCCGCCATGAAGGATGCCGGCCCGACCGTGCTCGAACCGATTTCGCACATGCAGATCACAGTCCCTGCCGACTACCAGGGCGACGTGATGGGTGACTTGTCCTCCCGGCGCGGCCAGGTGCAGGGCACCGAAGCCGTAGGTGGCGGGATGCAACGCATTATCGCCAACGTACCGACGTCCGAAATCATGCGTTACGCAGTGGATCTCCGGTCGATCTCACACGGATGGGGCAACTTCACGTCAGTCCAC
>JAAELU010000677.1 GCA_024226255.1 bacterium
GACGCTGGGACATCCGCAACGGCGGCGAAGGCACGGGACATCTGGAACACCGATCGCACGTTGACGTGCATGACCCGGTCCCACTCTTCGCTGGACACGGTTTCGAGCCGGCTGGCGGTAACCACTCCGGCGTTGTTGACCAAACCGTCGAGGCCGCCCAACGCCTCGCTGGCGGCGGCAACGATGTCGGCGGCTCCATCGCCGGCGGCATCACCCGGAACCGATGTTGCGCCCAACAGCTGGGACATGTCGCCTGCTCGCTCCGCGTCGAGATCGTTGATGACAACTGCTGCGCCCGCATCGATACAGGCGGCTGCAATGGCCGCGCCGATGCCGGCTCCGCCACCGGTTACCAGTATTCGTCTCCCGGATAGGTTCAAAGTGTTGCTCCCTTCGCTGCAATCAGAATGATCGGGGCAGCCCGAGCCCCTCGGCGATCGAGTTGCGAGCCATCTCGTTCGTAATAGGCCCGATCCGGAAGAGTCGAGCATCGCGCATGTATCGCTGCATGTCAGTGTCGGCCGAGTAGCCCATGCCGCCGAGGATCTGCAGCCCGAGGTCGGCGGCCTTCCCCGCCGCCTCGGATGCGATCACCTTGGCCATGTTCGATTCCTGGCCGTTGGGCAGCCCGTTGCTCTGACGCCATGCCGCCTCCCAAACGCACAGCTCGGCTTGCTTACGCCACATCGCGATGTCGGCCACATAATGCTGCAGCGCCTGGAAGCGGCCGATGGGACCGCCAAACGCGTTTCGATCGTGCATGTATGCCAGGGCGTCTTCAAGCACGCCATCCATGATGCCAAGGCAGAACGACGACAGCATGATTCGCTCGTTGTTCAGAGTCGGAAGCAGCATGTACCAGGCTCGATCGGGCTCTCCGAGCACGTTGTCATCTGAAATGAACACGTCATCGAGGAATACGTCACACGACCCCAACGACCGCATCCCAAGTTTGGGTAGCTCACGGATCTCGACCCCTTCAGACGCCGTCGGAAGGATGAACAGCGTCACGCCCTGATGACGCTTCTCTACATCGTTGTTGGTGCGCGCTAGGAGCAGGATGTAGTCGGCGACATGGGCCATCGAGCTCCAGGTCTTCTGGCCGTTGATGATCCAGCCACCGTCACCTCGCGTAGCCCCGGTGGTCATTGCGCCGAGCAGATCGGTACCGCCGGCGGGTTCAGTGAAACCGATGGCCCACTTTTCGCCGCCGTCGACGATCGAGGTCAGGTGCTTCCCTTTCTGGGCGTCAGTGCCATACAGGCCAACCGACTTGCCGCCGGCAAACGATGTGATACCCCACACCCAGGCGAGGCCACCGAGGGAACGTGCCAGCTCGCGGGCCAGGATCATCTGGATCATGACGTCGCCGCCTTGACC
>JAAELU010000678.1 GCA_024226255.1 bacterium
CTTAACCAGTTGTTGGAGGGGACCCATCTTCCTGAGCTGTTGGAACTGCTCGAGGAAGTCCTCGAGATTGAATGACGACGTGCGGAGCTTCTCGGCAGCGGCTGCCGCTTCCTCCTCGTCGTAGATGGATTCAGCCTTCTCGATCAGAGTCATCACGTCGCCCATACCGAGGATGCGGTCGGCCATACGGTCCGGGTGGAAGACATCGAGATCGTCGAGGCCCTCGCCGATTCCGACAAACTTGATCGGCTGGCCGGTCACCTCTCGAGCCGAGATGGCGGCTCCGCCGCGGGCGTCACCGTCGAGCTTCGTCAACAGCAGGCCGGTGAGGTCGGTGTACTCGAGGAAACCGTTGGCGACGTTCACCGCCTCCTGGCCGGTCATCGCATCGACCGTCAGCAGCACCTCGTCAGGGTCGGCGGCCTTGCGCACTGCAGCCAGCTCGCCCATCAGCTCCTTGTCGATCTGGAGGCGACCCGCGGTGTCGATGATCACCACATTGTGACTGTCCGCTCTGGCCTGTTTGAGAGCGCCCTTCACAAGCCGCGCCACTTTGGCCTTACGATCGACGTAAACCGGCACGCCAACGCGCTGTCCGAGAGTTTCCAGTTGATCAATCGCGGCAGGTCGCTGCAGATCGGCCGCAACCAGCATCGGGCGTCGACCCTTCGATTTCAGCAGTTTGGCCAACTTGGCCGCAGACGTGGTCTTACCCGAGCCCTGGAGGCCTGCAATCAGAATCACAAGCGGCGGCGCACTCGGTTTGACCAGCGGGGCCTCCTGACCCAACGTCACCTTGAGCTCGTCGTGGACGATCTTGATGACTTGCTGGCCCGGCGTGAGGCTCTTGAGCACGTCGGCGCTCATCGCCCGTTCCTTGACTCGTGCCAGCAGCGCCTTGGCGACACCGACGTTCACATCCGCCTCGAGAAGGGCGAGACGGACTTCGCGCAGAGCGCCGTCGATGTCTGCCTCGCTGAGGCGACCCTTGCCCCGCAGCTTGGAGAAGGCGCCGTTGAGTTTTTCGGTTAGGGCATCGAACATGACCCGTGAGGGTAGTCCGGGTTAGTTCGATTGAGATCGTTGGTAGCGAGTGGTTTGGGGGCCACGCCGCCGTCGTGGTGTGTTGCTGAGACAGTCACCATGTATCTCCGGCCGTCGACGCCTCCGGCTGCGCCTTCCTCCTCGAAGCTACCCTGGCGCCAATCCAGCGACACACCACTAGGAGACACGAACTTGAATCTCACCGTCATCGACCACCCGCTGGCCCGCCACTCAATGACCGTATTGCGTGATGCCTCAACCGGTCCTCGCGACTTCCGCAATGCCGCCAAACGACTCACGTATGCACTGGTCATGGAGGCCACGAAGCGCATCCCCCTCGAGAAGTTCGAGATCGAGACACCACTGGAGAAGACCGCGGGCTACGCCGTTGGAGACGTCGTGGCGGTGGCGGTGCTCCGCGCCGGCCTCGGCATGCTTGACGCAGTGCTCGAACTCGTGCCCGACGTCAAGGTGGGATTCGCCGGCGTGCAGCGCGACGAAGAGACTGCCCTCCCCCAGGAGTACTACGCCAAGATGCCCCCAATGGAGAAGGCATCGGTGCTGGTCCTCGAACCCATGCTGGCTACCGGTGGCTCCCTGTCATGGGCGTGCTCCAAGGTGAAGGAGTCGGGCGCCACCGATGTCACGGCGTTGTGTGTGGTCACCTCGCCCGACGGCGTCACCCAGATGTACAAGGACCATCCGGATGTCCACATCGTGGCCGCCTCGCATGACCGCGAGCTCAACGACAAGTTCTACATCGTGCCCGGGCTCGGCGACATGGGCGATCGACTGTTCGGCACCCTGTGAGCGCCATCGATCCGGCAATCCTGGCTGACCTGTCAAGGGCATACGACAGCGATGTCGAGCGACGCAACCAGGCAGGTGTCGACTACCGCCAACCCATCGTAGACAAGTGGATCAGCCACCTAACGCCCGGCTGCCGGATCCTCGAGCTGGGTGCCGGCACCGGACAGGTTGCCGCATACCTCACCTCTGGTGGCTTCGAAGTTCTCGCCGTCGACCTGTCTCCTGAAAACGTGGCGATGTGCCGGAGACGCGGATTGAGCGCGGTCGTAGCGGACATGGCCGGCGTCGGTGAGCTGGATGTGCCCGAATTCGTGCCCCCCTACGACGCCGGTCTTGCCATCAACTCGCTCATCCACATCCCGAAGGACCTGCTCAGCGGCGCGATGGAATCGATCCGGACATCCCTGAGGTTGGGAGCCGAATTCCTTGGAGTGTTCTGGGGCGGGGAAGCGACCGAGGGTGTCTGGGAGGAAGACTGGACTGATCCGCCCCGCTTCTTTTCCGTCTACGCCGACGAGGAGCTGGAGGCATGGGAGTTCCCCGGTTTCGAGCAGATCAGCTTCGAGGCGCTCGAAGAGGACGAAGAAGTTGGCATGCACAGCCTGGTCGTCAGGCTGCGAGCCGTATAGGAGTCGGCAGGGCTAGCTCAGCAACAGCTTTTCGACACGACGCGCCGCAACGGCAAGTCCCATGAAGCCCATCGCGAGCAAAAACAGGGCGTGGCCGAACAAACTCCAATCGAAGACTCCCAAGGTGAACCCCCGAATCAGATCGACCCCGTGATAGAGCGGCGAGAATCGAGCGACAGCTTGGAGCCATCCCGGGTACACGCTGAGCGGGTAGAACGTGGCCGAGAACAGAAACAGCGGCAACGTCACGAGGGTCACCATGTCGAAGTCCTGCCACGAGCGCATGAATGTTGTCGTTGCCATCCCGACGCCGGCAAAGCCGAAACCGATCAGCAGCGCGGCCGGAAGCGCCATCAGACCCCACCATGACGGCATCAGCCCACCCAGCACCATCACGATGAGGAAGCCGGTCGCATAGAGCGCGCCTCGCAGTTGTGACCAACCGATCTCTCCGATCGCCACGTCGCCCGGAGACAGCGGGGTTGCCAACATCGCATCGTAGATACGGGCGTACTTGAGCTTGAAGAAGATGTTCATCGTGGACTCAAAGACAGCGCCATTCATCGCCGAAGCCGCCAGCAGACCGGGGGCGACGAACTCGGCATAGGTCACAGGAGCACCAGATCCGGTGGAAACATCACCGACGAGCTGACCGATACCAACCGCGATGGCGAACAGATAGAAGACCGGCTCAAAGAATCCGCTGAAGACGACCATCCAAGTGCGGCGGTAGACCAAGAGGTTGCGCTCGATCAGCCGCAAGGCATTGCGACCCCCAAGGGGCGCCGGCGGCGCGATTCTCTGCCTGAGAGTTCCAGAAGTCACGTGATCATGCGCTTCCCGAGGAAGTGAATCGCCAGCAGCCAGCCGACCGCGATCCACACGGCCAGGTATCCGAAGTGGACGACTGCCGAAAACGTGGGGTCGATGCCCAAGGCCCAGGCTCGAGTGAGTTCGACGCCATGCCAAAGCGGGGTTGCATATGCGATCGGCTGCATCCACCCGGGGAGTTGGGTTATCGGGAAGAACGTGCCCGAAAAGAGGAACATCGGCAGGATCCCGAACCGAAAGACATTCGTGAGTCCTGTGTGATCCTCTGTCCACGAACTGAACGCAGTCATCGGAGCGGCGAAGGCCATTCCTGTGGCGATGCCCGGAATGAGCGCTCGAACGGCACCGCTGACGCCCACCGCGCCGAACAGCACCATCACCAGGCCAAAGATCGTCGTCAACATGAGCAGGCGCACCGCGACCCACAGCAGGTGACCCGCTACCAGATCGCGCACTGCGACCGGGGTCGCCAGGATTGCCTCGTAGTGGCGCTGCCATTTGATACCGGCCATCACCGGCCAAGCCGCGTCTCCGGTGCCGGTCTGCATAGCGGACGCGGCGAGCAGCCCGGGTGCGAGGAAGGTCAGGTAGTCAAACCCTTCGAGCGACGAACGTCCAGACCCCTCGTCTACCAGCACGCCGAGGCCGACACCCATGGCTGCCAAGTAGAGAATGGGGTTGAGAAAGGTCGTGACAACGTTGCCCCGCCACAGGCGGCGGTACGCCCGAGCCTGAGTCTCGACAACACGTAGCGTCTGGGTGGCAGCCATCAGTCGATCAGCGTCCTGCCGGTGAGTCTCAGGAAGACGTCTTCTAGGGTGCTGCGTCGATCGAGCATCGACTCGGGCTCAATCTCCCGAACGTGAACCTCGTGCATGGTGGCGTCACCGTCATCGGTGTACAGCAGTATCCGATCCGGCAGCACCTCGACCCGCTTGGCCAATCCGTCGAAGCGGTCGACCAGGCTCTCCTGTATACCGACAGGGAATCGGACCTCGATGACCTCCTTGGTGGAATAGTCCTCGATGAGTGATCGGGGCGAGCCTTCGGCCACGATCTTGCCATTGTCCATGACGACCAATCGATCACACAATTGTTCCGCCTCATCCATGAAGTGCGTGGTGATGATGAGAGTTACCCCCTCTTGCTTGAGGCGATAGAGCCGGTCCCAAAGAAGATGGCGGGCCTGTGGGTCGAGACCGGTTGTGGGCTCATCTAGAAGCAGCAGGTCGGGACTGTTGATGAGTGCACGAGCGATAGTGAGCCGGCGTTTCATACCACCGGACAGAGCCGCGACCTTGTCGTGGGCTCGCTCACTCAACTCGGCGAAGCTCAACAGCTCTTCAATGCGGGGCCACAGTTCGGCGCGGGACATACCGAAGTAGCGCCCGTAAATGAGAAGGTTCTCGTCGACGGGGATCTCTTCATCGAGATTGTCCTGCTGCGGGACGACCCCGAGGCGCGCCCGGATCTCGGCACCCTGCGAGACCGGATCGAGCCCGAAGACAGTCAGGTCGCCGGCCGTTATCGGCGAAACTGCGCCGACCATGCGCATGGTCGAAGTCTTGCCGGCGCCATTGGGCCCGAGGAACCCAAACGCCTCACCGGGCAGGATGTCGAAGTCAACCGCATCGACTGCGGTGAACTCGTCGAAACGTTTGGTCAGCCCGCGGGCGGCTACGAGAGGTTTCACATCCATCGGGCCAGCCTACCGAACATCAGTGACACGATTAGACGAGCGGTTCACCGCGCAGGACTCGAGCCAATTCGTGGCGCCAATCGGGGTGTCGCGGTCGCCAATGCATGATATCCCGCGCTCGCTGCGAGGACACTGCCGGCTGCTCATCGAACAGGTAACGCATGATCGTCAAGGGGCCGGTACCAAACAGCGCGCGAGACGCCGTGCGGGGGGCCTTTGCGCCGAGGGCCAGAGCCATCCAGGGAAAGAGCTCGGCCGCAGGCACTGGATCGTCGTCACATATGTTGTAGATGCCCGGATCGCATTTCATCGCCGCAATAGTGGCATCAACGGCATCGTCGACATGGAGAAGAGACCAGACTCCGCGGCCTTCGCCGATCACGGGCAGGAGTCGCCGCGCCAGCATCGAGGGATATGCCTCGCCGTCGGCGAAATAGCTGCCAGGGCCGTAGATGGCGCCGTACCGGAGAACGACGCCCTCAACTTCCGACGACCCCATCGTGGCCTCTTCGAGTGCCCCGACCGCCTGCACCACATTGCGATGGGCCGAGGGGGCATCGACGTACAGTGGGTCTTCTTCGACCCGCACACCGTCACCGGGCTCCTGAGCAAAAGAAATCGATTGCGATATCACCCGGTAGGCACCGGCCTCGGACGCAGCAGTGACGAGAACCGGTGTGGCTTCCGAACGCAATCGGTTGGTCAGCTTGGCGCCATGAGCTGCCGCACGGGGGTTGAGGAAAGACTTCGGCAGCGATGTCAGTTGGTTGATCACAACGTGCGGCGCGTACGTCCTCACCGCATATCCGAGGGATGGCTCGTTGAGCCCGTCGCCGAGCACCGGCTCAGCGCCCATGTCGTGAACTCGGGCGGCGGCCGCATCACTCCGAGCGAGAACGCCAACGTCATGGTTGCCCGCCAGCAGCCGGGCGACCAGTGGTCGCCCGATCACTCCAGTCCCGCCGGCCAGGAACACCCTCATGGCACCAAGAATACCGCGCCAAATCGGGTCGGCTCTTGAGAGTACGATCCGGGAATGGAGGAGACGCCGAAGAAACCATTCACCGAAGCCGTGATCGAAGTGCTGAATCGTCTCGAACCAGGAGAGGTCATGGCCTATGGGGAGGTCGCCGCAGAAGCCGGCTTCCCGGGGGCGGCTCGCGCCGTGGGCACCTTGCTCAGGAAGACGCCCGGCCTCCCGTGGTGGAGGGTCGTCGCCGCCAGCGGCCGCTTGGTACCCGGCGGAGAGCCCGATCATGCGGCCCGCCTGCGTAGCGAGGGCGTGAAAGTGCGCAACGGGAAGGTGAGTCGACGCTAGGTGCCCTGCATCGCAAGTCTGCACAGAATTTCTCCGGCCCTCGACGCCGCTGGCTGTGCTCGGGACGTTTGGCCTTCGGCAGAGTCGCTGGGCGGGTGGGGAGGGGCCTCACCCAAACCCCACTCGGTCCCCGTCCTCGACACATTTACGAATGGGCCTTCGTCCTGTGTCCTGAGCCGGCTACGTCGAACGGCTCGGAGAAATCATCACGAACTTACGATGCAGGACACCAACCAGCCATAATTGGGTGGAACTTCTCAGGATCACTACTCGCTCGGAGGCCACATGCCGAACCATTCGATTGTCGAACTGATCAGGCGCAAGCGTGACAACGGCGAACTGACCGGTGATGAAGTCGCCTGGATCATCGCCGCATTCACGTCCGGCGAAGTCAAAAAGTACCAAATGTCGGCCCTGCTGATGGCCATTGTGTGGCGCGGGATGACCGACGGCGAATTGTCGGCTTGGACCGACGCGATGCTTCACTCCGGCGAGGTCCTGGACCTGTCAGCCGTCCCGATGCCGAAGATCGACAAACACTCCACCGGCGGCGTCGGCGACAAGGTTTCGATACCGCTTGCCCCAATCGTGGCCGCTTGTGGAGTAGCCGTACCGATGATGTCGGGCCGCGGCCTCGGCCACACCGGAGGCACCCTCGACAAGCTCGAGTCGATACCCGGCTTCTCCCCGTTTGTCCCCCCGGCCCAGTTTGTGCCCGGGCTCACGGAACATCAGCTCGTTTTGGCCGGTCAAACCGAGACGTTGGTCCCAGCCGACAAGGCCATCTACGCCCTCCGAGACGCCTCGGGGACTGTGCCGTCGATTCCCTTGATATCTTCGTCGATCATGTCCAAGAAGCTGTCAGAAGACCTCGATGGCCTGGTGCTCGACGTCAAGGTTGGCAAAGGTGCGTTCATGAAGAGCGTCGCCGAGGCCACCGAGCTGGCCGAAACCATGGCAGCCATCGGCAAGCGCCATGGCACTCCGACTGTCGCCCATCTCACCGCGATGGACCAGCCGCTTGGGAACAAGATCGGCAACACTCTCGAGATCGAAGAGTCTCTCGACATTCTCCGCGGCGGCGGCCCCGCCGACATGATTGAAATTACCCGAACACTGGCCGTCGAGATGCTCGTGCTTTCGGGAATCGCCCGTGATGCCGACGCCGCGTTTTCGATGTACCGGCGCGTTGTGAGCACCGGTGCCGCACTCGCCAAGTTCCGCGACGTGGTCGAGGAACAGGGAGGCGATCCGGCGATTGTTGACGGCACCCGCCCCCTCGCCGACGCCCCTCACCGGCACACCTTGCGAGCCCGCTCGGATGGATTTGTGCGCGACTGTGATGCGCTCGCGATTGGGATGGCGGTAGTCCGCCTTGGCGGGGGCCGAGTCGCAGCCGAGGATGTGGTCGACCCGACAGTCGGTGTTGTTCTTGCCGCCAAGGTCGGCGACGAGGTCGCTGAAGGTGACGAGCTCGCCACCATCCACTACTCAACTCCCGATCAGCTGGCCTCGGCACTGCCGCTGCTGGAACAAGCCTGGGCAACCGTTCCTCATCCGGTTGAGGCCCCTCCGTTGCTGATCTCCCGAATTTCTGGCAGGTAGGGCACCGCGCGCTCCCCTGTCAAAAAAGTATCTATGTCGGCAACGATCGCGAGCAGGGCGCTAGCCTCCAAATATGACTTACGAAGCAGTGGAGACAGCCGCGCGGGGAATCGCTGAGCGCACAGGCCGTCCAAGCCACGATATAGGCCTCGTTCTTGGCTCAGGGCTCAGCGGCTTTGCAAATGACCTTCCCGGCGCAGTGGTCGTCGACGCCGCCCAACTCGGACTACCGCAACCCAAAGTGACCGGCCACGCCGGCACAGTGGTCTCGGCCGAAGTGGCGGGCCGCAACCTGCTCACGTCGGCCGGGCGAGTTCACACGTACGAGGGTTGGGATCTAGACGAGGTTGTATTTGGGGTTCGCACCCTGGCGCTCGCCGGATGCAAGACAGTCATTCTCACCAACGCTGCCGGTGGCGTCGGCGATGGACTGGTGCCCGGCGACCTGGTTGCCATCACAGACCACCTCAATCTCGTCGGACGCAATCCACTCGTCGGCACCAACGACGAACGATTCGGGCCTCGTTTCCCCGATCTCTCGACGGTCTATCCACAACACTTGCGCGATGTAGTGGCCGAGTCGGCCGCTGAGGTGGGAAGCGACTACAAAGAAGGCATCTACGCGTGGCTGCTCGGGCCGAGCTATGAAACACCCGCAGAAGTCCAAATGGTCAGATCCATGGGCGCCTCGATGGTTGGGATGTCCACGGTGCCCGAAGCCATCGCGCTGGCCCACATGGGAGTGGCCGTGATCGGAATCTCGCTCGTGACGAACCTGGCCGCCGGCATCTCGTCCGAGCCGCTATCGCACGCCGAGGTAACCGAAATCGCCGGACAGGCCAAGGGACGGTTCACTGCCATGTTGATGGACCTCATCCCGCGGATTCCGCTGGACTAGCGCCATCTTTGCGCCACATGTGAAAGCCCGTAACATCGGAAAACCGGTTCGATAAGGAGCGTCACATCGTATGAAGATCGTCGTCTGCGTCAAACAGATCCCGGACCCAGCCTCGCCCTACGAGCTGGACCCCGACAGCTATTATGTAGTCCGTCCCGCCGACCAGGTGCTTGATGACACGGACCGATACGGTGTGGAGGTTGCGCTGCAGCTATCCGACGAAATCGGTGATGCAGCGTCGGTCACGCTCCTATCCATGTCACCGGGCGGCAGCCAACAGGGAATCCGCCAAGCGCTCGCCATGGGAGCCGACGGAGCGATCCTCGTCGAGGATGAGACTCTCCGGGGAGCGGATGCCCTCACGACATCACAGGTATTGGCGGCGGCCGCCAAACGGGCAGAGGCCGACCTTGTCATTACGGGAACTGAGTCAACAGATGGCTACACCGGGGTCGTCCCCCAACAGGTAGCCGAACTGATGGGAGCCCCCTCGTTGACATTCGCTCGCAAGGTCGAGCACGTCGACGGCAAGATTCGCATCGAGCGGCAGACTCAAGCCGGCTACGACGTCGTTGAAGGCGCCCTGCCGGCGGTGCTGTCTGTGACGTCGGGTGTTGTTGAGCCACGATATCCCACGTTCAAGGGAATCATGCAGGCCAAGTCGAAGCCCGTCGAAACCCTGACCGCAGCCGACCTTGGAGTAGCGCCCGATGTCCAGCAGAAGATCACCTCTGTGGAAGACGTAGCGTCCAGGCAGGCCGGCGACATTGTCGAAGATGAGGGCGAGGGCCACCTTCGCATCATCGAGAAGCTCGAAGAAGTGAAGGTCGTTTGATGAAGACTTGGGTTTTTTCAACTGAATCTGATGGTCATGCCGGATCGGCTGCTCTCGAGGCTCTCTCGAAGGCTCGCTCGTTCGGAGGCGATCTTGGCGTCATCCATGTCGGCCCAGGCAGCGAAGCTGCCCTGGCGGAACTGGGCGATCATGGGGCCACCTCGGTACTCCAAATCGCCGAAGGTTCCGCGGCGGCGCTTGCCGCCGGGCTGGCCGAGGCCGCTGGTTCCCAGCAGCCCGATCTCATCGTGTTTGGTGCCGGGAATCTGGATCGTGACGTGGCTGGTCGGCTATCCGCTCGCCTCGGCAAACCGGTTCTCGCAAACGCAGTCGATATCGCCGTAGACGGCGATGCGCTTCAAGTGGTGAATGAAATTCTTGGTGGTACCCAGCGGGTAACGACATCATTCGCCGGCGGCAGTCCCGCCATCGTGATCACCCGCCCAAAGGCTTTTGCCGCTGAGCCCAGCGGTGGAGGCGCCCCAGCAGTGACGACGCTGGAGCTACCCGACGTCGGACACGCCGGTGACGTTGAAGTTCTATCGCAGCATGTCGAAGAGTCGAGCGGACCCGATCTCGAAGCTGCCGCAGTTGTGGTTTCCGGAGGTCGCGGCATCGGTGATGCCGACAAGTTCAGCATGGTCCACGAGCTGGCCGACCTCCTTGGTGGAGCAGCCGGTGCTACCAGGGCAGTCGTCGACGCCGGGTGGGTCCCCTATTCGTACCAAGTCGGTCAGACCGGCAAGACCGTCAAGCCGGATGTCTATGTGGCATGCGGAATCAGCGGGGCAATGCAGCACCTGGTCGGCATGAAGGACTCCACGACGATCATCGCGATCAACAAGGATCCCGAGGCACCAATCTTCGGAGTCGCCGATCTCGGCATCGTGGGAGACGTTCATAACGTCATTCCGGCCCTCGTAGAGGCACTCAAAGCCCGCGCCTGATCAAGGGCCGCGGCGCGACGGAACCGGCGCCTGTTGGCGCCGGTTCCGTGAGGAACCTCGCGGTTCCAGCCGAGCGTCAACTCGGTTGTTGTGAACAGGAACGTCCCACCATGTCCTGCTCACGAGGTCCTCTATCGGTGTGCTGACATGATGATGCTTAGCGCATCCACCAAACACCAATAGTTGTGAGGACTGATGTTCAATATCGGGACGTTGTGGGCTCCCCTTGAGAGACCTACCCGAGTGATTCCGGACCGAATGAATGGGGAAGCAGGTCATCGAGGGTGTGCTCCCGGACGCCGCCCAGTCCATCCTGAACCAACACGTGCTCAACACCAAACTCGCGCATCAATTGTCGGCAATTGCCGCACGGGTAGCACTCGGCCGCATCGAGTCCGCCAATGGCAACCGTCGGTATGGAACGAATGCCGGCGGCGGCCGCCGCGGCGATCGCCGAAGCTTCGGCACAAATCGTCGAGCCGTACGCGGCGTTCTCCACATTGACGCCGCTGAAGGTGGTTCCATCGTCGGCAAGTACAACGGCGCCTACTCTGAAACGAGAGTACGGGGCGTATGCCGACAGGGCACTTTCGCGGGCTGATCTGAGCAGAGTCAGCGCCATGTCATCATCAGGGTTGGCGTCGGTTGGTTCAGTCATGTCACGATCCATCGTTTCACTCGCCTATCAGGGCGTCCACAAACTTGGTTGGGTCGAATGCCATCAGGTGCTCGACGCCCTCGCCAACGCCAATGAACTTCACCGGTATGTTCAGATCTTGCTCGACTGCCACCGCGACCCCGCCGCGAGCTGAGCCGTCCAGCTTGGTTAGAACCAATCCGGTTACCCCAACAGTCTCCGAGAACGCCTTCGCCTGGGCTAGGGCATTCTGGCCCGCAGTTCCATCAACCACGAGCAGGACCTCCTCTATGGCTCCCGCCTCGCGGACCAGAATCCTGGCGACCTTTGACAGCTCGTTCATCAGGTTGGTCTTGGCCTGCAACCGGCCTGCCGTATCGATGATCAAGACGTCCGCGTTGCGAGCCTTCGCCGCCTCATAGGCATCAAAGGCGACAGATGCCGGGTCGGTCGAGCCGCCCCCGCCCACGACGGGGACACCCACTCGATCTGCCCATGTTCTCAGCTGGGTGTCGGCAGCGGCTCGGAAGGTGTCGGCCGACCCCAAGAGCACAGACTTCCCCGAATCCTTGAGGATCGAGGCAAGTTTGGCGATCGTGGTTGTCTTGCCGGCCCCGTTGACCCCAACGACCAGGACAACAGCGGGTTTGCTGTGCAGCTGCAGCGATCGGTCTTTGCCCGCAAACAGAGCCAGAAGTTCATCATTCAACGCGACTCGGGCGTCGTGGCCTGACCCCGGACTGCGCTTGCGGACGCCGTCGACGACCCGCGATGCCCCGGCAACTCCCATGTCGGCCTCGATGAGGGATTCCTCGAGGTCGTCCCAGAAACCGGAGTCGATGGCCGCCTTGCCGAGGAGCCCATTGAGCCGATCCCCGAGAGCCCTTCGGGTTTTCCCCAGCCGATCGCGCAAGCCTTCGCTGGGTACAGCGACCTTGGGGCGGGGCTCGAGACCCGGTAGGGAAGTCTGGTTGCGGTTTCGCAGCAAGAGGAAGGCGACGGCACCAACAACGACGATCCCGATAACGACGATTAGGACAGTTGGCATCTGTTCTCAGATCTCCTCAGACGGAGGCGCGGTCTAGGCGCTGCGACAAGACACGTGAGGATCCGCCGGGTTCCATGGTCACGCCGTAGAGGATATCCGCCGCCTCCATGGTCTGTTGCTGGTGGGTGATCACCACGAGCTGAGCTGACTCGCGCAGCGTATCGACAAGGCGCAGGAAGCGGCGCAAGTTGGCATCGTCCAGCGCAGCTTCAACCTCATCGAGCACGTAGAACGGGCTAGGCCGAGAGCGGAATACCGCGAACAAGAACGCTAGGGCCGCCAGCGACCGCTCGCCGCCGGACAACAGGCTGAGGCGGCCGACCTTCTTGCCGGCCGGCTGGGCGCTGATTTCGACACCGGTTTCGAGCGGGTTGTCCGGATCGATGAGCCGCAGCGAGCCGCGGCCACCGGGGAAGACAAGGGCGAAGTTCTCTTGGTAAAAGGCTGCAATCTCACCGAACGCCTTCATGAACATGATGGCCATCTCGTCGTCGAGCGCCTTGATCACCTTGCGCAGTTCAGCGCGAGAACTCTCCAGGTCCTCAAGCTGAGCTTCGACGCTCTCGACCCTTTCCGCCAGCTCCGTGTATTCGGCTGCCGCCAACGGATTGATAGGCCCCATCCGGCGGAGTTGGGCCTCGAGTGTGTTGAGAGTCGATTGTGGGTCCTCGTCGGCGAGGAAGTCGGGATGCGGCGCGGCCAAGGCTGACTCCTCCGTCGAGTCGGCGTCGCGGCGCAGTCCCTCAACAACGGATTCGTGGCGGACTCTGAGCTCCGCCAGCTCGATGGCCAGCTCGCTGGAACGCTCCTTGGCTCGGGCGATAGCGGTTTCGAGCTCACGACGCGACCGCTCGACAGCCTCGAGCTCGGCTCCGGCGGAGCCAGCCTGCTCACGAAGCTCTCGCTGGCGAGCGCGCAGCACTTCGATCTGATTGCGGGCGGCCGCCAACGACCGGCGTCCTGAATCTTCGATCTCGCGCAAGTCGGCGATCGCCTCAGGCGAAACAGGCGCCCCATCAAGCTCGGCAAGCTCACGGTCAATCGCGACGAGTCGGCCTTCAAGCATCCGGCGCCGCTCGATAGCTCCGGCGAGCGCCGCTGCGGCAGCCTCTGCCAGGCGTCGCTCCTCGTCTCGGCGAGTGGCCACCTCGGATCGGCGGGTGTTGAGGGCATCCCAAGCTTCCTGACGAGCCTGCTCCTCCCCTTCGAACTCCGCTACCCGAAGCCGCAGCTGATCGATTCGTTCCGTCCTGATGGACCCTGCCTCAGTAATCGCAGCGAGCCGAGAGGAAAGTCGTTCCAATTCCTCGGTCCGAGCAGCGCGCGAGCGCTCATTCAGGCCGAGAGCCTCAGTCTGTCCGGCCAGAACAGCCTCAAGCGCTTCAAGCTTTTCGAGTACATCACGTTCGTTGTGCCGAGCCTGGTCGAAATCGCGTTTGGCGGTGGTGGACGAGCTGACGGCGCGAGCCATGGCGGTCGCAGCAGCTTCCGACGCAACATGGGCTGCCTCCAGGGCCGCGTGGCCGGCGCCATCGGGCGTCGCCAGACGCATTCCGAGACGGGAGATCAGATCCCCTTCCGGCGTGACTGCGCGCAACTCGGGGTGGCGGTTGACAACGTCCCAACCCGAGGACCATCCCTCCACAACGACGACATCACCAAGCAGGGCATCGGCGAGGGAAGTGTCGGCATTTGGACCCAACTCATCGACGAGGGCCGTAATCCCGAGCTGGGCGGCAATGTCACGTGCCCGGGCTTCAACCTCTGATTCGTCTTCAAGGGCGAGCAACGTGACTCCGCCGAGCCCAGAGGACTTCAGCGACCCGGCGACGGCCGCGACGCTCCCTGGACTCTCGGTCACCAGCGCTTCACTCCACGCTCCGAGCGCCGCATCAACCGCACTTGCCACAGCTGCGGGAGGGTCCAGTTCGGCGACAACAGGGGCAATGACTTCACGGGTCCGCAGCGCTTGGCTACGTGCTTCGGGATCACCCAATCCGGACAACGCACTTTCGAGAGCCTCGGACCGTGACTTGGCCTTCTCCAGCGTCACGTGAGCTTCCTGGCGGGCCAGGTCGGCTTCGTCCCAGCGCTGCTGGGCGGCCTCGGCCAGATCGTGCAGTTGCCGTTGCTCGTCAGCCACCGGCCCGAGGTCGGCATCCGCCGCTTTGATCTGCTCGATGAGCTGGGCGGCCTGGGCAGTCTCCTCCTCGATGCGGGTAGCAACGGACTCGCGTCGCTTGACTAGCTGGTCCTTCTCTCGCTCGTCGCGCTGCGCGGCCGTCTCCAAGGCTCTGAGGTCACCACGGAGATTGGCCACGACGCCTTCCGTCGGGAGCTGTATCTGCTCTGCAAGAGCCCGTTCCTCGTCATCGAGGTGGACCAAGCTCAGCTGACGAGTCTCAGCTTGCTGCGAAGACTCCCTCTCGGCGATCTCGGATGCCTCAACCTGCTCGAGGAGCGAAACACGTTCGGCAGTCAGATCGGAACGGCGGGCATCGGCGCCAAATGCACGGCTTTCGAGCGCAGAACGACGCTCCTTGGCGACCAAGATGGCCCCCTGGATTCGTTCACTGGTGGCTTCAAGGCGGGCGGCGGCAGCGGTGTCCGCCTCGAGGGCCTTCCCGACATCCCCGGCGGCCGCTGACAATCCAATGAGGTCGGCCGCGATCTGTCGCAGGGCGGCCGCGTCCTGTTCCAGCGCCGTTGTCAGCTTGGCGCGTTCCTCGGTAGCAGCCCCCGTCCGGAACGTGAGGTCTCGCAACGACTCGCCGGAGATCCATAGCCGCAGGGCAACTGCTTGAGACTTGACGTCGTCATATCGCATTGCCGCATTGGCCTGTCGCTTCAGCGGACGCAGCCGACGGCGATTCTCTTCGAGAATGTCGTGCAGCCGATCGACGTCGAGCCCGGTCTGTTCGAGCCGACGTATCGATCGGTCCCGCCGTGACCGGTGCTTTGTGATGCCGGCGGCCTCTTCGATGATCGTGCGATGTTCGTCGGGGCGGGCGTTGAGGACGTCGCCGATCTGTCCCTGGCTCACGAGAACGTGTTGGTGACGCCCGACCCCGCTGTCGGACAACAGCTCCTGGATGTCGAGGAGACGACATGGGGCACCGTTCAACTGGTATTCAGAAGTCCCGTCGCGGTGCAGCCGGCGACTGATCGTGATCTCGGCCAGGTCCAGCGGAAGCAGCCCGAGCTCATTGGAAAAAGTGATAGCGACTTCGGCTCGTCCCAGAGCGGGGCGGGTGGCCGTGCCGGCAAAGATGACGTCCGACATCTGATGGGTACGAAGCGAACTCGCTGCCTGGGTGCCGAGAACCCACGCCATGGCGTCGAGAAGGTTCGACTTGCCGGTTCCATTTGGACCCACGACAACGTTCACACCAGACCCGAATTCGAGTCTGGTGCGATCAGCGAAGGACTTGAAGCCCACCAGCGACAATGTCTTGAGTAGCAAGGTCTGAAGAGCTTACCAGGGTGAATTACATCGGTGTAAGAACTCCGGCCGGAGCACAACGAGCCCTTTGATTAGGCTCGCCGCATGACACATGCGATTTCACAGCGGGCCGAGAAACTCCTTTCTGCTCCACCAATGCCCGAGTACATCCGAGCGAATATGGAGCGCGCCGACAACATCTGGAATGCGGCCAGCAACCCCGATGGCTACATACCGCTCTGCGTGGCTGAGAACAAGCTGGTTTGGGATCTCCTCGAACCTCGGATGAACGAGTGTCGGGATCTCGAGCCGTACTCGATCGGATACAACTCCATGGTCGGCGCGATGCCCTTCAGAGAGGTTCTCGCCGACTTCATGGGCCGCACCTTCATCGGGCGTCCCGTGCCGCCTGATCAGTTGGCGGTCCTCAACGGGGCCGGATCGGTCCTCGAACTGATCTTTTACGTGTTGTGTGATGTAGGCGACGGCGTGCTTGTACCGACACCGAGCTATGCCGGCTTCTGGATGGACCTCGAGACTCGTGACGAAGTCACGATCGTTCCGGTGCACTGTCAGAGCGAGGACGACTTCAGGCTGACCACCCAGGGGCTCGATGCGGCCCTCGCCGCGGCTGATCGGCCGATAAAGGCCCTCCTGTATACGAACCCCAGCAATCCGCTCGGCCGCGTCTACTCGGCGGCAGAGGTGGCCGAGGTTCTCTCGTGGGCACGGGACAACGAGATCCACGTGGTGCTCGACGAGATCTACGCGCTCTCGATCTTTGGGGACGTGGAGTTCACGAGCGGAGCCAAATTACACCAGGACATGGGCGAGTGGCTCCACATAGTGTGGGCATTCAGCAAGGACTTCGGCATGAGTGGCCTGCGGGCCGGTGTTCTTTTCAGCGAGAACGAACGCGTTTTGCGAGCCGTCGACGGTCTTGCCATGTGGGCTTCCACCTCAGGAGATACCCAATCACTGCTGCGCCAACTGCTGGCCGACGAGGGATGGGTCGACAAGTACATCGACGAGAACAGACGACGCCTGGGACAAGCATATCGACGCACGATCGCGGTGCTCGACGAGTACGGAATCGGGTACTACGCCAGCGATGCCGCCTTCTTCCTCGTCATCGATGTGCGACCGTTGATGGAAGAGATCACCTGGGAGGCGGAAGAGCGCTTGTGGCGTCACATGCTCGATGACTTGAACATCAATATCACACCCGGTTCAGCATGCCACAACGGTGAGCCGGGTTTCATGCGACTGGTATTTACCAGCGCGCCGACTGAAGCGGTGGTGGCCGGAGTCGAACGTCTCGGGCGCTACGCCCGTTCGCTCACCTAGGAGTTGTTCCGGGCGGCCGCCGCCGTCACGTTCCAGGCGATGCAGGTGATGGTCGATGGCAGCTTGTCGTAGTCCCGGATGAGAATCCATTCGGCGTTGTCGGCGTGCAGACGGTCGTCGTAACACTGGAAAGCTCCGAGCTCGTGGTTGTCGAGGCGCTCGAACCACAGCTGTTCGTTGACCCAGAAGAGTGCCTTCCGGTGCTCGGCAGGCAGGTCAGCGCTCGAGATCTTGAGCAAACCATTGTCCGCCGCATCCGTGGTTCCCGGCAGAACGGTTCGATTGGCCATTCCGGCTGAGGTACCAACGGCGAACTGCTGATTGTTCTCGAATGTGCAACCTTTGGTCTTGCCCACGACCTTCACCGTCGGAGCGTTGTTCTTATAAACCTGGTCCCACAGTTGCCAGTCGCCACCGGTGAGATCCCAGCGAGTCGAAGAATCGACCACCTGATTGCCGGCGAACCTGTCGTAACCGTCGCACACGAGACCCTGCAGGTAGATAGTGATCTCACCGATTGGCCCCAAACCCGAGTAACAAACATTCCCGAGCTGGATGGCGGCGTCCTTGCCCAGCCGAACTTCCTTGTCCGCAACATGCACTTGGGCCTTCTTGATCGAGGTGTGAGCCCCCTGGCGGGCATACTTGCCATTGCCGGTTTGTTTGACGCTGGTGCGCGCCCAGACGTTGACACGACCGTCGGCAACGTCGTAGCGAGTTTCGACATCGACGGCGCCGCCAAATTGGACCTGAACTTTGGTCAGGTCTTCGGCGTCGACTTCGTCGGGAACATCGAGGTAGAGATGCCACACGACGGCGTCGGCGGACTCAGCGAACGGCCCGCAGGCGGACGCCTCGTTGGACATACCGTTGCTGAACCATCCATCGAACCGCTCGTCGAGGTGGACTACACCGTTGGAACGATCATCATCGTCATCCGATCGATCGGAGTCGGCAAGCGCCGTTCCGGACGTGGCCGCCAAGGTGGATGCGGCGAGCGCCGCGATTACAAAGATCCTGAATTTGTGTGTGTTCCCCATCAGGGAGTTAATCGACGCGGCTCCGAGGGTGCTGGAGGGCTATTGCGCGTGGTACCAGAGTGACTAGTTCGTTGTTGGAAGTCAGAAGTCAGAAGACAGAGTTACCAGTTACCGGTTACCAGCCAGACAACACCCATACGGTTGGGGACTGGTAACTCTTAACTGGCAACTCTCAACTCTCCTTAGATTTGACAGCCGGGGCACCAGAAGCTGGAGCGCCCCCGAATCACGTCTCGGCGTACAGTGCCGCTGCATCGTCGGCACCCCTCACCCTCTCGGCCGTAGGCGCGCAGGCGGCTCGTGAATTGGCCCGCCCTTCCATCGGGCAGCAAATAGGCCAGGTCGTCGAGCGAGGTACCACCCCACTTGAGGCCGGCTGCCAGCGAGGCGCGGATCCCGGAACGCAGCGCTCCAACCTCCTCCGGCGAGAGCGAGCCACCCCGGCGATGCGGCGAAATCTGCGAGCGGTGTAGAGACTCGTCTGCGTAGATGTTGCCGACGCCGGCAACAATCCGTTGATCCAGGAGCAGCGCCTTGATTGGGGCAGATCGGCCAGCCAACACCGCCACCAGTTGACGTACCCGGGGCAACGCGGTGAGCGCATCCGGGCCCAGATCACCCAAGGAGGTGGCCGCCAGCTCTTCGGGGGTCCAGGCGGCGACAAACCCGAAAGTCCGCGGATCAATGAAACGGAACTCGCGGCCGCTACCCAGGCCGACTGTCACGTTGGTGTGCGGTGCCCGAATCTCGTCCGGACTCGCCACCTGAATCCGGCCCGACATACCGAGATGCGTCACCCAGATGAATTCGGGGCCATCTGGAGCAACGCCAACGTCAGTCATCATGAATTTCCCATGGCGACGGAGCCGAATGATCTTGCGTCCCTCGAGACGCCTTTTGAAGTCAGATGGGTTCTCGTGGCGACGCACCATACGGTCGCGAGCCACCGTGACACAGACGATCTGCTGACCTTCCAAATCGGGAACAAGGGCGCGACGCGTGCTCTCGACTTCGGGAAGCTCTGGCACGGGCTACCGGGTGAAACCTTGCGACGCCGAGCGAGCGGCTGCCTGCTCGGCCCGTTTCTTGGAACTGCCGGTGCCAGAACCCAACAGCTGGTCGTCGGCATAGACGCTGGCGCTGAACTGCTTCGAGTGCTCCGGCCCTTCTTCTTCAATCAGATAGTGTGGCCGCTGCCCCGCCTGGGCAAGAATCTCCTGGAGCCGAGTCTTGTAGTCGGCCTGACCAGGGGCGGACGCACGTTCATCCACCACAGGCGCCCAGTGTTGCAACACCAAGTCTTTGGTTGTCTCGAAACCTGCTTCGAGATAGACGGCGCCTAGGACGGACTCCATCACGTCGGAAAGGATTGAGTCCTTGTCGGCGCCTCCGGTCAGCTCTTCGCCGCGACCGAGCAGAACTAGCGGCCCAAGGGCGATGCCTCGTGCCAATTCCGCCAGCGTCTTTTCGTTGACGACGGCGGCTCGCACCTTGGCCATCTCGCCTTCACTCAGATTCGGGTACTCGCGGAACAAGTAGTGAGTGACTGCCAGCTGGAGTACCGCATCGCCGAGGAACTCGAGCCGCTCGTATGACTCGTCGAGGGAATGCTCGGCGGCATATGAGCGGTGCATGAGCGCTCGCTGCAACAGGGCGGCGTCGTCGAACTCGTGGCCCAGCTCGGCCGAGATTCTCTCCAATGCGTTCACCGCAATGTCCGGATCGACCATCAGCTATCCAGAGCAGCCAGGCCCGAGGCGATTCGCTCCGCTAGGTGGTGTTCGGCCTCCTCAGCGGCCAGGAGGATGGCATTGGCCACCGCCCGACGCGACGATGAGCCGTGAGCAATGACCACAACGCCCTTGGTGCCGAGCAGGTGAGCCCCACCCGTGGCTTCGGGATCGAGTTGAGTGCGGGCGTCTTCGAGCACGTCGTGCATGTGGCCCTGATTCCCGTCCACCAGCGCTTTTGACATCAATTCGTAGGACATCCGGGCAGCCCCTTCAGCCGTCTTGAGCAAGACGTTGCCGGTGAAGCCATCGGTCACCAGAACGTCCGCAAGCCCCGAGGCGATGTCCCGCCCTTCGAGATTGCCCACAAAGTCGATGCCGGCGACGGTCGACAATGCTTCGAAGGCCTCTCTTTCGAGCTCTCTTCCCTTGCCGGGCTCTTCACCGATGTTGATGAGTCCGACACGGGCCGGTGATCGACCGTTGCGGATCTCAGCAAGAGCAGCTCCCATTACGGCGAACTGAACCAAGTGCTCCGGTCGGCAGTTGAGGTTGGCGCCAGAGTCGAGAACGACCTCGCCGTGAGGAAACATCGAAGCGATGGCAGGGCGCGAAACACCTTCGATACGGCCAATAATGAATGCCGCTGCTGCCAACGTCGCACCGGTCGATCCGGCGGATACCAATCCGTCGGCCCTTCCCTCACGTACGAGGCGAGCCGTAATCGAAATCGAGGCGTCCTTCTTTTCCCTTATGGCACTGGCTGGATCGTCGGACATCGCGACAACCTGTGAGGCGGGCACGACTTGCATTGGGGGATGGCCGCTCAAGACGGTTTCGATCTGCGCGACGTCACCGACGAGCACGATTTCGACACCGGTAGCAGCCGCGTCGGCCGCGCCAAGAACTACCTGCTCAGGAGCATGGTCGCCCCCCATCGCGTCGACAGCAATCCGGGGCATTGGTCTCCTTTAGGAGGCTTCGATGACCTCGCGGCCGTTGTAGGTGCCGCAGTTCGCGCATGCCCGGTGGGGCAAGTGTTGAGCACCACATTGGCTGCACAGGGCCGTTGTGGGAGCGGTCACCTTCCACTGCGCCTTGCGGCGTCGGGTGCGTGAGCGCGACATCTTCTTCTTTGGTACCGCCATGGGTCCCTCACTTCTGGAGTCAGTCTCCTGGGTCCAGGAGATCCCGAAGGACGGAAAAGGGCGAACCTTCACCATCGGCGTCTTCA
>JAAELU010000679.1 GCA_024226255.1 bacterium
CGGAGTCCTTCCGGGGCGTAATAACCCATGCCAGGGGAACGCTGGCGACAGTGACGCCGGCAACCGGAAGCGAACTGCACCTCAACCTGGCCGGCCCGCTGGTGCTCGAGGTCGTTGAACGCTCAACCGCCGGAGGGCGCACCAGAGAGGCCTACGGTCCTGAAACATTTGTCGCCCGCCTCCGCGAGCTGGAGTTGGCAGAGGTGTCGATTGAAGCCGTCGTCGGATTTGGCGATTCCCGACCGTCGGGCATCATCGAAGCCGTAGGCGAAGATCACTTGATGCTCAGCGGCGAGACTACCCACTTCATACCCCTCCCCTGGATAGGCGCGGTACGACGGTTAGATCTCTAGCGCGATGGGCGGATCGACGCCTGAGATCAAGTGGCGCTCGAGGATCCCTTGACGAGGCAGAACGGGTGGCCGACCGGGTCGAGGAAGACACGAAAGCTGTCCGGGTGGGGCTGGAAGTCAGCCTTGCGGGCCCCCAAGGCAACGATCGCGGCCTCCGCGACGTCTAGATCGGGGACGTCGAGATCGATGTGAGCTTGCTGCGGGTTTCCGTCCGGCCACTGCGGCGCGGTGTAATCGTCCACCTTTTGGAAGGCAAGGGTTGCCGACCCCACGAGGCGCAGCTCCACCCAGTCGTCCGATTCCTCTTCGGGAATCTCGCCGCCGATGATTCCCTGATAGAAGCCGGCAAGAATCAACGGGTCGGGGCAATCGAGGGCGAAGGCGTTGAAATGTGCAATCGGCATGAGCCAACGCTACCAGCGTCCGGACCCGGCAATCAGGGAACGGAGCCCTTCGTTGCCCGCACTACCCACACAGCAGCACGACCGGGGCATCCTGGCCGACCGAGACCGCCGTGGTGGCTTCGCGGTGGAGAACCGTTACGGACCGTGCGGGCAATAAGACGCGATAGGCGATAGTGTCCGTTTGTCGCGCCCGATTCTGGCGTCGAGTCCTTGGAGTAGGGGCCTTCGTCCCCTGGTTGAGGCCCTCCATCGACATTCTTCTATCGACAAGGCCGCGGATAATCGACGGGACCCTGACTCATCCAAGATCACGATTGATGGATGAGGAAGGATGAACATGACTAGACACATATTCAGACGGTCGGCGATGTTGGTAGCCCTGTTCATCGCTACAGCGTCCTTAGCTGCGTGCGGGGATACGGGCGAACAGTCGAGCCCCGCCAGCCCGACGATTCTTGTTGGCCGCACGTTGTCTGCAGCGATGGTGGGAACCGCCGGCGGTACTCTCGAAGATGGTGCGTGGAATGTCGAAGTGTCCGAGGTGTTGTGGCTGCGCGATGAGATCTACACCGAGCGAGGGAAGACCGTTGCTTTGGCGCACATTGAAGTCGGAATGGAAGTCCCCGTCTTCGTCGATGTCGACCTGAGCCGCGGCGAGAGCTACATCTTCATCGCGAGTCATGTCGAGATAGGGGGGTCCGCGGCGAAGGTCAGCGCTCATGGAATTCTCGCGACGGATACCTTGGAACAGGTTCAGGGATTCGAGCCTCCACTGTCGATGCTGTTGTACGACGGGGAAGGCGATACAGCCGAGGCGCAGCTCAACGCATTGGTCGAGCTACTCGACGAGAAATGGGATCGTGATCGAGCTGACCGGCTCGGCGCAGAGGAAAGGGATGATCCACGTACCCGTCAGGCGCTGCAAGCACTCGAGCAGCTCGGGTTGCGAACGACAGTGACGGCGCCCGCGGACTTCGACAATGAGGTAGGCATGTCAGTTGACGTGTACCTGAAGATGGATCCAGGCGATCGGCAGCTAGTTGACTACGAGGATATGCCGGCACGGGCGGTCGAGGAACTTGACCTCGCCCGCGTCTACACGCTGGTGATGGTCCCTTCGGAAGTCCGTAACTCGATTTGGGCGATCGGCATCCGCACGGACGTTGGCACGATCGGACCGTTTGTCATTGACGACAACTTCGTGACCGAAATCTCGCTCCCGGCACCAGTGGGAGGTCAACTCGAATTCGTGGTTTGGGAGAACAGATCCGACCTGATGGGTTCCGATCCGCTGATGCAACTCGCTACTCCCCTGGACTCGCCAGAGTTGGCAAGTGCGGGCCAAGCCCTTGTGGTGACTCGCGATACTGAAGCGCTCGTGATCGACGTCGATAAACGGACAATGACGTGGGTGAGCCTCGATGAGGCGGTCCGCCTACGCGCCGACTCCGTCCAATCCGACGGATAGATGCGGTACGCCACTTCGAGCCCTAACGGGTGCCCTGGTCTTCGATGTCGACGCGGACTGCGGCGATCGTGTAGCCGATCAGCGATGCCGCCTGATCCTCGAGGTGGCCTGGGCCGCCGCTCGTGAGATACACGGTGCCGCCGGCTCCGAGCGTCGAATTCCTGAGGTCCGCTTCGTCGAGAACCCGGCGCAGCTGCCGGGCGACCGCGGGGGCGGGATCGATGAGTCGAATGTCCGGTCCGGCGACGGCACGGATCTGACTGTCGAGGAACGGGTAGTGAGTGCACCCCAACACCAGCGTGTCGATACCGGCGTCGAGCATCGGTCGCAGCAGCAGCTCGAGATCGCCCTTCGCCTCATCGAGACGGCCCTCCTCGACCAACATGGCCAACCGTTCCCCGGCGACGGCATGGACTTCCACACCGTTGGCGTGGCGATCGAGGACAGAGGCATACAACTCCCCCTGGAATGTGGTCGCCGTCGCCAGGACACCTATGACCCCACGGTCGGTGAGTTCCGCGGCCGGCTTGAGGGCCGGCTCCATACCGACGAATGGAGTGTCGGGAAAGGTGTGCCGCAGGTGCTGTAGCGCTGCTGCCGATGCGCTGTTGCACGCAACAACCACAACCTTGCAGCCGCGCCCGATGAGCTCGGCGGCAATCGCTACAGACCGATCACGCACCTCCTCGATGCTGCGGCTCCCGTAGGGCGCCCACTCTTGGTCGGCGATGTAGATGAGGTCCTCATCCGGGAGCTGGTCATGTACCTCCGTCAAGATCGAGAGGCCACCTACTCCGGAATCGAAGAGTCCAACTGGTCTGGAGGAAAGGTCCATACCCCGATGATATGACAGCAAGCACCCAATCCAACGAACCCGGTGTTGCATTTCCGCTAGTTGAGACGTCTGTATAGGTGAGGATCACGCCCGAAGGAGCGGTGTGGAGGTTATCGAGCACATCGATCAAACGGATGCCGCCATTGTCCGCGAGCTCTATCCGACGTTGCGGCGGTTCGCCGGGGTCGTGGCGCCGTGGCACATGGACCCCGATGACGTGCTCCATGGTTCCCTTGTGAAGGTTCTGCAAACGCCCCGATTCGACCGAATCGACGATCCGGCCGCCTATCTGCGAAGAGCAATCGTGAATCACGTCCGGTCGGAGCTGCGGCGCTCCAAGACCCAACGGGCCGCGTTGACACGCCTCAGTGCCTCGGAGACACACCAGGCGCCCACCTCCTTCCCATCTGACGTCGCAGAGCTCATGCGGTTACGCCCTACTGAGCGAGCAGTCCTGTTTCTCCACGACGTCGAGCGCTACTCGTTTTCCGAGGTTGCCGAGATGGTCGGCATTTCGGCCGGCCACGCTCGGATGGTGGCCTCGCGAGCACGACGTCGTCTGCGCGCCGAACTACTCGAGGAGGATGGCCGATGAGCCGGTACGAAGACGCATTCGAGACGCTGGCGACCCGCGGCATTCCAGCCGGAGCAACCACGCTCCTGGAACGCCTCGACTCCGAGGTGGCCACTCCGGTGCCGCTGGCTGGCCAGCAGCCAACACGCCGCTGGTCTGGCCCGATGCTCGCCGCCGCCGCGTTTGCGCTGATTCTGGGCGTCGGATTGGCTTGGAACCTCTTGTTGGCACCCGGCGGCGACGTGGCCGAACCACCCGGAACCGACATCGAGTGGATCGAGGTCACCGACGGGGGCTTCCTCGAATCCGTAACCGCGGGCCCCGGCGGATTCCTGCGAGCGCCGTTCCTGATTCACCCTGAGGGACCGAGCCTCGAGTTCTCCATCGACGGCAAGACCTGGTCAAGCCTCCAACTGGCCGGGGCGACGCGCTCCTGGCTGCGCCGGGTGGCGACGACGATTGAGCGTTGGCTGGTCGTCCTCGATGACAATGACGACACCCGGGGTTGGGCGTCGCCTGACGGCGCCTCATGGAGCCCGGTCAGTTGGCCCGAGGGAATGCAGGGAACCATCGAACAGGTGGCCGGGTCCGATGGCGGATTTGCGGCCACCACGTCAGACCCGTTCGGATCCGGGCCGGGCTATTGGGTGTCGGACGATGGGCTCGCCTGGGAGCGGGCAGATGAACTGGCTCCGGGCGACCCCCTCCAAGCCCGCCTCCACAGCACTGGCGGAAAGATGGTGTGGTATCCACAGGGCGACGAGCGGCAATCGCCCGGTACCTTCTTCCACTCCGCGGACGGCAGAACCTGGATCGAAGGAACGATCGAGCTGCCACCCGACGTATCTGACAGACCCCATCGGTGGACCATCACCATGCTCGAGCATGTCGACGGATTGTGGATTGCACTGGGCGAGGTCAACCGGGCCGACACCGATCCTGTCCTCTACTCATGGATCTCGCGTGACGGCACCACGTTTGAGCCTCGTGGCATCCCGGAATTTGGGTCAGTCCCGGACCGCGCGGTTACCACCGACTACTACAGCCAGACTGTCATTGGGGGGTGGGTCGTCGTTGCCCCGGTGCTGGTAACGGTGGTCGAAGGCCCTGACGGCATAGGGCAAGCTAGTGGGGCGTCGATCTCGACCGGGGAGATCTGGGCAACCCGGGATGGGACGGCTTGGACCCGAGCGCTGCGGACTGACGGTGA
>JAAELU010000680.1 GCA_024226255.1 bacterium
CAACGTCAAGGAGCTGCCCATTTTGGCGATCGACCACATCACGGTCGGTCCCTACATTCGCAACACGCTGGCAGTCGACAAGAACATGAACCGCGAGGATGCGCTGCTCGATATCTACCGGGTCATGCGTCCGGGCGAGCCGCCGACCGTTGAGGCCGCCGAAGCGCTGCTCGACAACATGTTCTTCGATTCCGAGCGTTACGACCTTTCCGCCGTCGGCCGGGTCAAGATGAACGCGCGACTCGATCTCGAAGCGCCGGACACGATGCGTGTGCTGCGCCGGGATGACCTCTTGGCGATCGTCAAGACGCTGGTCGATTTGAAGGATGGCCGGGGCGATATCGACGATATCGATCATCTTGGCAACCGCCGGGTGCGTTCGGTCGGCGAGCTGATGGAAAATCAATACCGGGTTGGGCTGCTGCGCATGGAGCGGGCGATTAAGGAGCGCATGTCGACGGTCGAAATCGATACCGTCATGCCCCACGACCTGATCAACGCCAAGCCGGCGGCCGCCGCGGTGCGTGAGTTTTTCGGCTCATCGCAGCTATCCCAATTCATGGATCAGACCAACCCACTCTCCGAGATCACCCATAAGCGCCGCCTGTCGGCCTTGGGCCCGGGCGGTCTGACCCGCGAGCGCGCGGGCTTCGAGGTGCGCGACGTGCACCCGACTCACTATGGCCGGATTTGCCCGATCGAGACTCCCGAGGGGCCCAATATCGGCTTGATCAACTCGTTGGCGACCTTCGCCCGGGTCAACAAGTACGGCTTCATCGAAAGCCCCTATCGCAAGGTCGAGAATGGCAAGGTGACGGCGAAGGTCGAATACCTGTCGGCGATGGAGGAGGGCAAATACACCATTGCCCAGGCCAACGCCGCGCTTGATGACAAGGGCAATCTTACCGAAGAATTGGTGAGCTGCCGGTCCGCTGGCGAGTACATCCTGACCTCGCCTGACCATATTGACTATATCGATGTCTCGCCCAAACAATTGGTTTCGGTCGCGGCGGCCTTGATTCCGTTCCTCGAGAACGACGACGCCAACCGAGCGCTGATGGGCTCGAACATGCAACGCCAAGCGGTGCCTCTGTTGCAAAGCGAGGCGCCCTTGGTGGGCACCGGCATGGAGGCGACGGTGGCCCGCGATTCGGGCGCAACCATTGTTGCGCGCCGCGCTGGCGTGGTCGATCAGATCGATGCGACGCGCATCGTTATCCGCGCCGCCGACGGCGCGGCATCCGACACGCCAGGCGTCGACATCTACAACCTGCTCAAGTTTCAGCGTTCGAACCAGAACACCTGCATTACCCAGCGCCCGCTGGTCAAAGTGGGTGACGAGGTCGAGGCTAGCGAAATCATAGCCGACGGACCCTCGACCAATTTGGGCGAGCTTGCCCTGGGCCGCAACGTGTTGGTCGCGTTCATGCCTTGGAATGGCTACAATTTCGAGGATTCGATCCTGATCTCCGAACGTCTGGTGCGCGATGACACGTTCACCTCGATTCACATCGAGGAGTTCGAGATCATGGCTCGTGACACCAAGCTGGGTCAGGAAGAAATCACGCG
>JAAELU010000681.1 GCA_024226255.1 bacterium
GAGCTTCAGGATGCGCTGGGGGACTGCCGGTCTGGAGATGCCAACCCTGGGACACAGATCGAGCGACTGACCTCGTTTACACAAGGCGTGATTGAACGCAGCTACGACGACGCCGCGGTTCGTGTGGCCGATATCGCTCAGCTGCGCGATATCGCGGGCAGCTACAGCGACCGCACCCGATTCCTCGCCGAGGTCACGCTCGATCCACCGAACTCGACGACCGAGGTGGGGCCACCCCATCTCGACGACGACTATCTGATCCTGAGCACCATCCACTCGGCCAAGGGAGGGGAGTGGCCCGTTGTTCATGTCATCCATGCCGCAGACGGCAACATCCCATCTGACATGGCGCTCAATGAGCCGGGCGGTGTCGAGGAGGAGCGCCGTCTGCTCTATGTCGCTCTCACCCGCGCCAAGGATCACCTGTCTGTGTCGTTCCCGCAGCGTTTCTATCACCGTCGCTTCGGTGGGGACGGCCGGCACAGTTATGCGGTTCCCAGCCGCTTCCTCACCACGGCGACTGAGCACTTCGAGCCGGTAGTCGCAGGAGTTCCCGACGAGGAAGATGGCCGATCCGGCGGCCCTGCGGGCAGGGACACTGTTGCCGTCGTGCTCGAGTCTCTCTGGGACTGAGCCACCCTCCGTTCCTGCGGACACCCTGCCGACATGTCGGTGTCATATCCGCCAGAACGGATTGGAGGATCGTCCTCCCGGTTCCTGCGGACACGCTGCCGACATGCCGGTGTCATATCCGCCAGAAGGGTGGCGAGCTATGCCGGAACGGGTGCTACTTGATTTGGAGCACGGCCTTGTGGATCCACGTGTCAACGAGTGAAACGAAGAGGTCGGGGTCTTCGACCTGAGGGGTGTGGCCCATGTCCTGGATCATCTCGAACTGCCAATCAGGCCGCTCGTTGGCTGCCCACTCCGCAGACGAAGGATGGACCACTCTGTCTTCGGTCCCGTGGATCAGAAGGGTCGGTTGCGAAATCTGATGCAGCGTTTTGCGGAACCGGCGTGCCGAGGCCAGCTCGACCGCGATGGAGCGCGCAGAGTCGGTGAAGGCCGGGATGCTCCACTCCATCTCCCGTCGGGCCCTGGCCATTTCGATTGCGGCGGCTCGGTGCAACGGATGAACCTGCGCCCCCCGGCTGAGCACCAGCCGGAAGGTATCGTCGACTTCCTCTTCGGCTGATCTCTCGTGGTAGTAATACCTGGCTGCGCTGTTGCCCAGCAGAGGCAACAGCGGGAGAGCGAGCCGCTGGCGCTCCCGTGAGATCGACCGCACCGATACGATCGGCATCGCCGGGTTGACCAAGATCAGTCCCGCTATGAGCTCCGGTCGTGACACCGCAGTCAGGATCGAAACCAGGCCCCCCATCGAGTTACCGATCAGGATGACCTGCTGGTCGGTCATGATGTCTGCAAACTCGGCGACCAGTTCGGAATTGCGCCGCACCGTTGTCTTGCGTCCGTGGGGTGGCGTGAAACCATGACCGATGAGATCGATCGCAAGCACGCGATGTCGTTCGCCTAGAGCTTCTACCACCGGATACCACGACAGATAGCTGGCGCCGATGCCGTGGACGAGCAGGAGTACTGGTCCGTCGTCACCTACCTCCTGGTAGTGGACCGGTCCATCAACGTCGATGAAGTGAGACTTCATGGGGGCCACGGTAGTCAGGTGCTGCGAAGACGTGATCCGAAGAAACGGTTGGACCGACCCTCCATCGCCACCGCAGCCAGAGCTATGAGTACCAGCGCAAACCCGACCCAACCGAGGGCCGGCGGGCGCTCGCCAACCGCCAGCACACCGAGGAGTGCGGCAGTGACGGGCTCGCCGAGACTGAGCGTCGTTGCGGTGGTCGATCGGGTCGACTCGAGGCCGGTGGCGAACAAGAGATAGGCCACGGCCGTAGCGAGTACGCCCAAGTGGAGTACAGCGGCCGCCCCACCGGTCGAGCCGACCCAACCGATATCGCTGGTCGCCAGCAACGGCAGCAGCAGCACGGCGGCGATGGCGAAGATGATCGCGGTGGAGCCAATGACATTGCCGCTCCTGCTGAACTGGCGAGCGGCAATCACGTATGTGGCATAAGCCGCCCCCGCGCCCAGGGCGAGAGCGATGCCATCAGCGCTGATCCCGAGGTCACGACCGGCCGCGACAAGCAAACCGACTCCGGCGATCGCAACGAGCGTTGCCCCAAACCACAGCCGAGTAGGCGCGGCCCGGTCATATCCCCATGCGAGCAGCCCGGCGAATACAGGGGCGCTGCCGATGGCGACGATGGTGCCGAGGACGACGCCCGTCCGA
>JAAELU010000682.1 GCA_024226255.1 bacterium
GCAGCTTGCCGTCCGGGGGCACGGCCGACGACAGGACGGACTCCAGGCCGAACGTCCCGCTTCCCTGCATTGGTATCGCAGTGTGGGTATCGACGCCTATCCCGGCCAGTTCGACCAATCGGCGGCGTATGTCGCGGACCATCTCGATGAATCCCGTATCGCGCGATCCGACATCGCGCAGCATCGCGGCCTTGACCGTGCTGCTGGTCGTGAGCGGTCCCGGCGTGAACAGCAGGCTGTCGAAGGTGCCGACATCGCCGCGCTCGGTCATAGGGCCTTCCGATTCGTCTGGTATATACCAGATGCTAGCGCGCCGATTCCATGGTGCGAGCGTGCGGGTTCGCTCCTAGGTCGGCACCGACCGGACCGAGTCTCCGGTGATGGCCACGTGGAGTCGGAGCGCCTGCGATCGCCACCATTCAATGTCGCTTTGCACCAGATCGTCACCAATGAATCGTTGCCTGGTGATCTCGAGGAGGCTTCCGCCGACACGCAGCCCCAGGCCTTCGATGACCCATTGGGGAGCGGCGACGACTTCGAGGGTGGCCTGTTCGAAGGTGATCTCGATATCAACGGCGGCGAGGATGGCTTTTGTCGAGTGTCGCAGGTCGGCGTGTTCGATGCGCTTCACCAGGTCGGGCCGCAGGTGAATGTCTTCAACAACGATGGGCCACCCGTCGAGTCGGCGCAGCCGGCGAGCAACGAAGACCATGCCGTCAGGCGGCCGATGCCCTGGCGGGGCCGTGTTGGTGATCACCTCTGTCTTGAGTTCCCGGCCCATCTGCGCGGTGAGCTCGGCCAGCGGGGGTGCGCCGGTAAGCACATAGTCCAGGCGGGCTGGTGAGCGATACCAGCCGGAGCGCCCCCGGCGGTAGATCGACCCGCGGGACTCGAGAAGCTGGAGGGCCCGCCGCACCGTTCCTCGCTGGCACTTGAACCGCTCAGCGAGGTCACGTTCAGACGCGAGCCCGTCGGGCGCATTCGACTGCGCCAGCTCACGCTCGATCTCCTCCGCGATGGCCAGGTATCGAGAAGCCACGAGCTGTCCGGGGTCCTTTCGCCAGGTCGTCTCCCAAAGAGGCTAAGAGTCACGTCGGGGGTGTGCAACGACACTGTGGCATCCATGAGAGCGGTGGCGCCACAGGCCCACGGCCTCGCGATAGGAGACCGCCTGCTCGATGTCTTCTCCAGCGATCGCACCGATCGCGGCGAAAACGCCGGCCTACGGGGCAGTCAACTCCTGTGGCTCGCCGGCTTTCCACACCTGCTCGATGTTGCCCTTGAGGGAGGCGAAGTCGAGCGGATCGCCATCGACAACGACCAGGTCGGCGATCTTGCCCGGCTCGATCGAGCCAAGGTCATCGCCGAGGCCCATCAAGTTGGCGCCGCTCTGGGTGGTCGCGTAGAGCGCCTCGCCGGGAGTCATTCCACACTCGACCATCAGGTCGAGTTCTTCGAGGTTGGTGCCGTGGGGAGATACCGGGCAGTCCGTGCCCATGGCGACCTTGACCCCGGCCGCGATTGCTTTCGTGATTGACTCCTTGTGGATCCCGACAACGTCGTGCGCCTTGGCCACCGACGAGGGCGGGATCGGGACTCCGGCCTCTGCAGCCTTGATCACACCACGCGGCGCCAGGAGCGTCGGCACCAGCCAGGTGCCTCGCTCGAGCATCAACTCGATGGCCTCATCGTCCAGGTAGATGCCATGGTCGATCGAACGGAACCCGGCCCGGACTGCGTTCTTGATACCGTCATATGCCTGGGCGTGGGCCATCATGTACAGGCCGGCCGCCGCAGTTTCGGCCGCCATCATCTCTAGCTCATCCGGCTGAAAGTGGGCGTGTTTGGGGTCATCGTCGGGCGACAACACGCCACCCGAGGTGGCGACCTTGAGCACGTCGGCGCCCGCCCGCACCATCTCACGCACCGCCTTGCGGACCTCCTCCGGCCCGTCGACGACGGAGCCCGGGAACGCGTCAGACGACTCGGGGAACAGATACCCACCCGATGGCAGCCGGGAGTCGCCGTGGCCGCCGGTCTGGCTCAGCATGCCGATTGCGATCTGCATCCGCGGCCCGACCACGATGCCACGTTCGACCGCCACCTTCGTCCCGAGGTCGGTTCCACCGGCGTCGCGCACGGTGGTGATCCCACAGTCGATCGTCTTCTGCATACCGGCGATCGATTCGAAGTACATCAGTCCCGGCGGAGTCCTCGCCATCTGAACAAAATCGATGTGCGAAAAGCCCAGATGGATGTGGCAGTCAAACAGGCCCGGCAGCAGGTGTTTCCCGGAGACGTCGACGGTCTCGTCGGCGTCGAGCCCAGATCCGACCTCAAGGATGCGACCGTCCTCGACAGCGACGTCTGCGACCGACACAGACCCGTCTGGAGCAACAACCGACCCGCCGGCGAACAATCGTCTCACCCTGGAACCTCCGAGCATCGGGAATACCCGATGAGGCTACCCAGAAGCTCCTCGGCCGGAAAAACGGTTGTCAGCTACGACGCCGTCGCCACCACAGACCGAGGCCGAACAGAAGTGGAATCCACAGGAATGGCAGCACGAAGGCGAGCGCAACTGCCAGGGCATTGATGACCGACGTCAGGACGCTCCACCCATTCGACAGGGCATCTCGCAACGGCGGCAGGCCCTCGTCCTCGACTACGGGCTCAGGTTCTGGTTCCTGCTCAGCAGGGACCGTGATCCGCAGCTGGGCGCGGTCCTCGACTGTCGCCTCGACGAGTCGCTCGCCTTCTTCGCTAAGTGGGACGGCTTGGACTGAAACTTCCTCACGCAGGGTCTCGACGGCGACTCCAGCGGTCCACAGGGTGTACCGCTCCCCCGGCGTCAACTCGGTCAATCGCTGACCCACCACGGGGCGTAGGTCCCCAATCAGCCCATCGGGACCGCTGACCTCGAGATCCGTAAGGCTGAGATTGCCTGTGTTGGTCATGTCGACGCACAACACGTACTCGCTGGCCTCGGGGATCCGAGTCCTCACCTCGGTGAAACAATCGTCCCCGAAGCCGCCGTCGGTCGGGCGGACCGTCACGGCGACGGAGAGTTGGGGCTGGGGCACGAACTCGCGGATGGTGATGACGATTGTCGACAGAGCGACCTGGTCCTGGAGCGTTCTCAGCTGACCCCGGAGCCGTTCTAATGCCGTCTCGCGGTCCAGAAGCTCCGACTCGAGCTTGGTGATCGTGTTGATTGTGTCCGCTTCACTGAGGAGCTGCTGGAGCCGGACCACACTTGTCTCGGAAGTCACGATCTGGCTCTCCAGGTCGACGATCCGCTCAGTCACATCCTGCGATGTGACACGGGCGCTGCGTACCGTTCCGAGCTCGCTGAGACGGTCAACGGTGTCCTGGAAGAACTCCGCCGGAACCTTCAGCGACACGACGGTCGAGCTGCCACCGAGTTCTTGGGCGAACACATATCCGCCTCGGGACTCGACGATCGCTCGGGCCGCGGCCACCGATCCGCCGACGTCTCTCGAGTCGATGGTCAGGTCACCTACGAAGATGACGTCGCGACCCAGCTGGCTCGGATTGCCGCCGGCTGGCGGGACGGTGCTCCCGGGTGAGGGCGGCAGAGTCGTTGTCTGAGCCGGGGCCGCTGTCGTACCTGTCCCAAAGGCGTGGGACTCTGGGGCGGCGGTCGTGGTCGCGGCCGCCGTTGTCGCCGGAGCGTTCGTCTGGGAGTTCGAACTCCCTCCCAAGCTTCCACCAATCGAGCTGAATTCTCGGGAGACTTCGGTGCCGAGGAAGGAGACTCCGACGGCCACGAGGGTGATCGCTACCGCGGCTGCTCCCAGGGCCCGAATTGGAGTTCGCCACCAGGGCCGAGCCGTTGGCGACGCGGGAACTGACTCATGCGGAGCGCTGTCGAGAATCTCCTCGACGCCCAGATGTTCAATCCCCGCTTCGAGCTGACTGCCCCATTCATCGAGCTGGCGAAGCACGTCCACCTTCATGTTGACCCCCCAAGACTCGAGCGGAGTCGCGCCAGGCCACGCTCCGAATGCTTCTGAACGGTCCCATGGGTGAGTCCCAGATATCGGGCGGTCTCGGCTTGGGTCCAACCGAGGGCGTGCACCAGCACAGTGACTACCCGCTGCTTTTCGGGGAGGCGGGCAATCGCGGCCGGAAGGCCCGGCTCCACCCACGGCATCTCGGCGGCAGGAGATGCTGCAGGCAGCACGGGCGGCTTCCTGAACAACCGACGAGCCTTGGTCCGAGCCACTCGGTAGAGGTAACCCCCGGGATTGTCCATCGTCTCCACTCGGTCCCAGTTCTCCCATGCCCACAGCAGGGCGTCAGCAGTTGCTTCACGGGCGTTGTCGGTGCCCATCAGGGCAATCAGGGCGGCGTGCAGCCGTGGTTCGACCTCACGGACGAAGTCAGTGAATTGATCTGACTTGGTCGCTGGCAACATGTGCTGTCCCGACTCCCTTTACCCCTATAGAGCTTCTACAAGCGTATTCCACGACATGGGATTCTGTTCTTGCGTAGGACACCGCCGATATGCGCCGCCATCTACGCCGAAACGGGAGCAGCAATCTCAGGACCAGCCCAGGCTCTGACCGGATGTGTCCAGCGCCGAGCTGCGCAAGTTCCTTGCTGATACCGGTGGTTGCTGAGTTTCGGCACACCTGGCACCACGCCCCTCGGAATCTACCGCGGCCACAACAGAGTGTCCTCTTCGGTCGACTGTGCAGCCACCGGTTGAGACCACCGTCGGTTTGGGCACAACGAACGGATGACATCCGTGGCCACCGGGGTCAACTCGCTCTGCACACTCACCGACAAGACCGGCAACTGGGTAGCCTCAGAGTCCCTCGACCCCCAAGCTGGGTGGCAAGGGTTCCTGATCATTGACTGGTGAGGATGACGAAGGCGGGAATCGAGATCACAACCATTGAGCACGAAGGGACGTCGCTGTGAGGGACGAAGGCAATGCGCCGGTCACCGTGTCGTATCTGACGGAACCACACGATCATCGTGAAGACCTTCTCCAGGATGTGCGTCACGGGCTCACCGCTCACCACAAGTATCTGCCTTCCAAGTACTTCTACGATGCGGTTGGCTCCAAGCTCTTCGAACAGATCACCGAACTCCCCGAGTACTACCTGACGCGAGCCGAGGCCGAAATCATTCGCGAGCACGCCGATGAACTGATGGCTGAGCTGCAGCCCGACGAGTTGCTGGAATTGGGTTCAGGCTCGTCGACCAAGACGCAGATGCTCATCGAAGCGATGTACCGCTCAGGCCCCGGCCGCCGCTATGTGCCGATTGATATCTCCGAGGATGCCCTGCGCGAAGCTGCCGGCGAGCTCCGTGGGCGCTACACATGGCTCGAAATCGAGGGCCTAGTGGGTGATTATGTGGCCGATCTCGCCAAGATCCGACGACGGGGCCGTCGACTCATCATCTTCCTCGGATCAACGGTGGGCAACTACGAGCCGACGATGCGCTACTCGCTGCTGCGTTCGGTAGCGGCCGCTTTGGCCCCCGGCGATTCGTTCCTCCTCGGAGTGGACCTCGTGAAGGACGAACCGACGATGGTGGCGGCATACGACGATTCCGCAGGTGTGTCCGCCGAATTCAATCTCAACATTCTCCGAGTGGTCAACCGCGAGCTCGATGGCGACATCCCGCTCGACGCGTTCAAACACGTCACCCGCTTCGATGTGGAACTGTCCTGCATGGCACAGAGTCTGCGGGCAACGCGCCCGGTCGTGGCCAATCTCAGGAAGCTCGACCTCGCGGTGACGTTCCACGAAGGCGAGGAAATCCACACGGAGGTCTCGTGCAAATTCGCCAGGGAACAGGTGGGACGCGACTTCGAGGCCGTCGGGATGCGCGTCGACCAGTGGCTGACTGACTCCAAAGGTCGGTTCGCATTGGCCCTCGGCTCACACGCCTAACTGGGCCCGATCTACGGCAGCTGGCAGTTCTGAGCCACGAAGTCACCCACCTGGTCGAGCAGTTCGGTCACCCGATCATTGTCCGCGCCTTGCACCCGCAACATCGGCGCTAACTCCTTGGCTACAGGCGCAATGGCCTCGGGCGGATTGGCAAACAGCCTGTCATTGATGCCGCCCACCACTTGGAGCTGTGCATCGAATTCGTCGGTGCCCGGCGTAGTGGTGAATAGCCGAGCTGTTTCCAGATCACCTTGCCGCGACAACTCGCAGAATTCATCGACAGTCATCGGAGAAGCACAAGCAGCCAACACCGCCATCAGCAAGGCAACGACGCCGACCCGCGCCGCCCGTTGTCGCTGGCTGGTGGTCACAAGCTCAGCCGAACTCGATGCCTTGAGCCAGGGGAAGATCATCCGAGTAGTTGATGGTCACCGTCTGGCGACGCATGTATGCCTTCCACGAGTCGGAGCCGGATTCGCGCCCTCCCCCGGTCTCCTTCTCGCCACCAAAAGCGCCGCCGATTTCGGCACCCGATGTTCCGATGTTGACGTTGGCGATACCGCAGTCCGACCCTTCCGCAGATAGGAAGCGCTCCGAATTACGCAGCGAGTCGGTGAAGATGGCCGACGACAGCCCCTGGGGCACTCCGTTCTGGACAGCGATGGCGTGGTCCAGGGAGTCGACCTCGACGAGCCACATGATGGGGCCGAACGTTTCCTGCTGAATGATTGGCGCATCAGCGGGGACCTTGACGAGGGTCGGCTCAAAATAGTGGCCTTCCCGATCGACCTCGTTGCCGCCGTAGAGAAGTTCACCGCCCTGCTCGAGAGCAATGGCAACAGCAGCCTTGGTGTTGGCGATGGCATCAGTGTTGACCAGCGGACCCATCAGCGTGCCCTCGTCGAGCGGATCACCCATCGGTATCTGGGCGTAGGCGTCGACAAGCTGCTTGACGAGAGCATCCGAAATCGACTTGTGAACCAGAAGTCGCCGGAGCGACGTGCAGCGTTGCCCGGCAGTGCCGGCGGCGGCAAACAGGGCGCCCCGCACAGCAAGGTCGAGCTGGGCGTCCTCCATCACAATGATGGCGTTGTTCCCTCCCAGCTCGAGGAGCGAGCGGCCCATTCGTTGCGCAACAGCAGTACCGACCTCGCGACCCATCCGGACCGAACCGGTAGCCGAGATGAGGGGCAGTCGTTCGTCGGCGACCATCGGAATGCCGACGTTGTCGAGATCGCCCATCGCCAGGTTGAACACGCCTTCGAAACCGGTCCCGGCCATGACCTGATCACAGATCCTCGTGATCGCGATCGACGTCAACGGTGTGACGGGCGATGGCTTCCACACCATGGTGTCGCCACATACCGCCGCGATGAGGGCATTCCACGACCAAACGGCAGCCGGGAAATTGAACGCGGTGATAATGCCGACCGGGCCCAGAGGATGCCACTGCTCGTACATTCGATGGCGGGGCCGCTCTGACGCGATCGTCAATCCGTAGAGCTGGCGCGACAGTCCAACCGCGAAGTCGGCGACGTCGATCATCTCCTGAACTTCGCCTTCTCCCTCGGCGCGGATCTTGCCCATCTCCATCGAGATCAACCCGCCCAGGGCCGCCTTGTGGTCGCGCAGTGCCTCCCCAATGAGCCGGACGTAGCTGCCACGCTCGGGGGCCGGAACCATTCGCCAGTTCGTAAAGGTCTCAACCGCCGAGCGGACCGCCTTCTCATAGTCGTTGCGGCCGGCCTGGGTCGTAGCGGCAATTGCCTCGGTAGTCGTTGGGTCGTATGACACCAATTCGTCGCCGGAACCTTCGAGCCACATCCCGGCGTATACGCCCGAGTTGGTCGCCCCAATACCCAGTTCCTGCTTGATCTGTTCGCGGTTCAGCATCAGTCCTCCGTGTTGCCTCAAACGCTAGCCGTGGCCGAAGGGCTAGCGAGCTGCGATTACTTCGATCTCCACCTGGTATCCGCCGGGCAGCGCACCGGCTTGCACCGTGGAGCGGGCCGGTTTGCCCGACTCGAAATACTCACCGTAGATCCGGTTGACGACGGGGAAGTCGGCAATGTCGGCGAGGAAGATCGTGGTCTTGACGACATCTTCGATTCCCAGTCCAACGTCAGCCAGGACCGCTTCGATATTCGCCATCACCTGGCGCGCCTGGACGGCGACCTCACCCATGACCGGAGCGTTGGTGGCCGGATCAATGGCCACTTGACCAGACATGAACACGAAGCCGTTAGCTTCGGTCGCAATCGAGTACGCCCCGATGGGCTGCGGGCCGTTGGGCGCATTGAGGATTTGCTTGGGCATCGTGTTCTCCTGGTCCGGTGGCAACTGAACGCAATCTCGTATCGAACGCTAGCGATTCGGCGAATCCAGGACATCCCAGTGGCTCCGCGGCCGCCCGTTGTGACACACCTCCGTCGGGGTACCCCACTGTTCTTGCGTAGATGGCGGCCGCCACCGGCCGTCATGCACGCAAGAACAGGAAAGACCCCCTGACAAAGAACAGCGCCACCCTTGCGGATGGCGCTGTTCGGATCGAACCTGTCAAGGTATGGAGCAAGCGGGGCAACCGGCGCCCTACGGCGGCCGAGTTCCATGTGGGTGTGGATGTAGCCGCGCGTAGACGAAGCCTCGCGAGAGTGGGCCTCGTGGGAATCGAACCTGGTTATAGGTTCAGCAAAAACTCTGGCCGCAACCGCAGCCACGTTGCTGGTTGGGGTTGTTGATGGCGAAGCCGGAACCCTGCAGGCCCTGCTCCTTGTAGTCGACGGTTGCGCCGGTGAGCATCTCGGCAGACTGCGCGTCGAGAACGAGGCGGACGCCGCCGGTCTCATTGACCACGTCGCCATCATCGATTTGGCCGTCAAAGTACATCTCGTACTGGAATCCGGAGCATCCTCCGGGGCGAACGCCGAGGCGGAGAGCCAAAGACTCATCACCTTCAGCCGCGATCAATTCCGCAACCTTGGCTGCGGCAGCAGGGCTCAGCGTCGCCGGCGCTGGCGCCGCGGCGATGTCTGGTTCGTTGGTGATCAAGTGACACTCCTTGGAACAAATTTCCTCGTCCGCCACCAGGGTGACGTGCTTGCGAGATTATACGGCAGGGTGGCCCTCTTGGGAACACCCCGCCTTCAACCCCGATCAAACCTCTACGATTCCTTGCGATGAAAGCGATTACCGGACAGACGGCACCGATTTGGGAAGCCCTGCGAGGGGTATTGGACCCGGAATTGGGTGAGAGTGTTGTTGATCTGGACATGATCAAGGACGTCCGTGTCGACAACGGGAACGCTTCGATTTCTGTGGCGCTCACGATCGCGGCATGCCCACTGCGGGATCAGATCGAGGGTGATGTTGTCCGCAAGGTCGCCTCTCTGCCCGAAATCGAATCGGTTGATGTTGCCATCGTCGCCATGACCCAGGCCGAACGGACCGCCCTCATGGAGCGAGTTCGGCGACGGGCCCGCGACAATGCCGGAGCGACCCGAGTCCACCCGATTACCCGGGTTATCGCCATCTCCTCGGGAAAGGGTGGGGTCGGCAAATCCTCGGTGAGCGTCAACCTGGCGCTGGCCCTCGCGGGCCTGGGCCACAAGGTCGGACTTCTCGATGCCGACATCTGGGGCTTCTCGATACCGCGAATGGTGGGGGCCAGGGACACTTCCCTGGCGGCCAACTCAGACGGACTCATCCAGCCGGCGAATGCCATGGGAATCTCCGTGGTGTCGACCGGCCTCATCGTCGAGGACGAGGAAACCGCCCTGATGTGGCGAGGCTTGATGCTGTCGAAGGCGCTCGAGCAGTTCCTGCGCGATGTCGGATGGGCCCCCGACCTTGGGTACTTGATCATCGACATGCCACCAGGAACCGGTGACGTGCAGATGGCTCTAGCCAGGTTGCTCCCTCAGGCCGAAATGATCGTCGTCACGACGCCGCAAAAGGCTGCGCAGAAAGTTGCCAGCCGGGTCGCCGACATGGCCCGACGATCGTTCATGCCCGTCGTCGGCGTCATCGAAAACATGTCCGGATTCACTGCCAGGGACGGCGAGCGCTACAACCTGTTCGGGAGCGGAGGCGGCAACGAGCTGGCCGGTAATCTCGGCGTGCCGCTCATTGGCGAGATACCGCTCGATCCCGAGGTGGTCATCGGCGGCGACGACGGTGCCCCCGTCGTTCGTGCGCGCCCAGAATCCCCGGCTGCGCTCGTCTTCGCCGCCATAGCCAAGACGTTGACCGACCTGGTGCCCCCACCATCAGACGACTCGTGCACCAGCCGCATTGCCATCCTGGAAGAGCAGCTCGCGAAGATGGACTAGGCAAGAAGCCAGAAATCCGAAGTCAGAAATCAGCGAGGAACGGGGCACATGTCAGGCTCGAAGCCTTGGCCCATCCTTCGCGTCTCTGGATGATCGGGAATCTGACTTTCGACTTCTGATTCCTGATTCAGAGACACAGATCTGCTACCAGCGGGTACGGGTTGACCGCGCTGCCGCCGTTGGGGTGGTATTCGAAGTGAAGGTGGGGAGCCGTGTAGGCAGCATTTCCGGTGTTGCCGACGTAGCCGAGCAACTCGCCGACATCGAGGCGGTCGCCGATGCCGAGTCCGGAGGCCCAGCCATCGAGGTGGGCGTAGTAGTAGGAATGGCCTGAGTCTGACGCGAGCCAGACCGTCTTGCCACCGAGACCGCCGTTACCGATCTTGGCGACAATCCCGTCCTCGATGGCAACCAGAGGCACCCCACGGTTGGCCATCATGTCGACACCCTGATGGGTCCGGCCACCGGAGCGATACGCGCCCCAGGTGTCGCGAAAGGTAACTGCGCCATTGACCGGGCACGTCTTGCCGTTCTGCGGCGGCGGCGGCGTCAAGGTCGTCGTCGTGGCCGATCCACCCGGTGGCTGGGTAGTTCCCGGCCCGGCCGTGGTGGATGTCGTCGATGTCGCCGCCCGGCGCCTGGCTTCCTCTTCCTCGCGGGCCTTGCGCTCGGCCTCGATGCGTGCGGCCTCCTGTTTGGCCCATTGCGCGGCCACGGCACGGTATTCATCATCGGCGGCTTGCAGCACTATGAGCATTTCGCCAGCCTGCCGATCGAGTTCGGCGTTGATTTCGGTTTGCCTGGCAAGGGATTCATCGAGGATCTTCTGCTGATCGAGGTAGCTGTCCTTGACTGCCCGGAGCCGAGCAAGCGTTGACTCGCTTTGATCGGAGGCCCGATCCAGGTATCCGGCACCCAGGCGCCACTCAGCAATCGAGGCGGCCGTGAACAGGTCGAGTTGACCGACGCCGGCATTCATATACATCGACAGGGCCACCTGGCGCGCCTCGGCCCGAGTGACGGTTAGGTCACGCTCTCGATCGGTCAGAGCACTGGCTAGGCGAGAGAGATCGTTTTCGAGCAACAGGGCGGCAACGACGTTGTCGTCGTACTCGACGAGCGCATCGGCGAGCTGCAGCGAAGCGGCCTTGCGTGCTTCGGCAGCGCGGGCAACATCGCCCTCAGTGACCTTTCCGGTCTGGGCATAGGCGGGGGCAGTCACCGCCACCACGACGGTGAGTGCCAGCACAATTCGCTTGAACACTCGGTTCTCTTCTACTCAGGGGCGACCACACGTGTATCAACGGTCGCTGCGCGGTCTAAGAATAGGCGGTTTTCGGAGATCAACTTCTCCAGCTGGACCTCCACCTGGAAACACGCCGCCGGAATTAGGACAGGGTCGATCCCCTCATAGACGGCATCAACAATCTGCTGAACGCTTCCGGCGCCCCCCTCGACCGCGGCGACAATCTGCCTCTCTCGCTCGAGGCGATGCTCGATATATGCAGCGACCGCATCACCGGCGTTGTCGATGAGGTCACCATGGCCTGGGCACAGCCGATCTACTCCGAGGGCGGCCACCCGATGCAGCGACGCCATGTATGCGGCAGCGTCCTCGATCACAACTGTTGAGCCACCCATGATGTGATCTCCTGTGAACAGTTGCTGTCCGGCCAAAAAGCACAGGTGGTCCGCGGTGTGGCCCGGCGTGTGGACGGCGATGAGCTCTTTGGCTCCGATGGGGATGGAGTCACCGTCGCAGATCAGGACGTCTGGGGTGAAGTCCGGTCCGGCCTCGTATCCAAAGGCGGCCACCCCGAGACGTTCGGCCAGCATGTTGGCCATCGGAGCGTGATCCGAGTGATTGTGCGTCACGATGACACCAACCGGAGTCAACTCGCCGACCGCCTGCTCAATGGCAGACAGATGCTCCGGAATGATCGGTCCTGGATCGAGCAGGGCAGCATGCTCCCCGTTGCAAATGACGTAGGTATTGGTGCCCGAACCAGTGAACGGCCCTGGATTGGGAGCCAGTATCCGAGCGATTTCCACTACTCGATCTCCGGGATTGGGTTCCCCGACTGCTGGGCGCGCCGAGCTGCCGCCGCCAACTCCTCGGGGCCACTGCCCTCAACAGGAAGTTCATCGAAACCCGGCTCCCCCGGCAGAACAACTCGGAGCGAACCGTCATCCTCGATCCTTATCCGAGGTTTCACAGTATTGACCGCTTCGTTCTCGGCCAGATCCATGAACGCCGTCGCGGATCTCGCCTTGGCGAGTTGCTCGAGAATCACATGAGTCGGAAACGGAACAAGCCACTCGTGCTGGGCCGCACGCAGAATCGCTTCACCCGGTCGCACCCACTCGGCAAGGTCAATCTCCTGCCCATCGGGGATCGGCGGCAGACCTTCGACCACCTCGCATGCAAAGAATCTGGCGTCGTAGCGGATTGGCATGTCGGCCGGAGTGACCCAGTTGGCGAAGTAACAAGCCTTCACGACAAACGTTTCACTCGACGTGTCGAGAACGTCGTACACGCTTCTGTCGCCGAGCACTTCGGACCGAGGTGGATCGGTGAGCCAGATTCCGGCCTCTTCAACAGTTTCGCGGAGCGCGGCGACAATCCACGGCAACTGATCAGCCTCATTGTCTCCGACCACCAGCTCAGCGGCTCGCTCCTCGTCGGTCTCCTCGACACGCCCGCCGGGAAACACCCAGGCCTTGGCCATGAACTTCGCCGAGGCGCTGCGCTGGCCCATCAAGACCTCGAGGCCCTGCGGCCCGTCGCGCAAGAGACAGATCGTGGCGGAAGGGCGGGGAGCGGTGGGAGTCATCACTGGACGATCACCGGTCCCTTGCCGTACCGACGAGAAAACCAGCGGCGAACGACCTCACGAAACTGGGGTACGAGAAGGCTGAACCCGACGACATCGGTGAGAAACCCTGGCGTCAGCAGTAGCGCCCCGGAGACGAGAATCATCGCCCCGTGGGCCAATTCCTTGGTAGGCACAACACCCTGGACTACGGAGGACTGGAGGGCTGCCAGCTCCGCCCGGCCCTGCCTCGAGACCAGCGAGGCGCCAACAAACGCCGTCACCACGACGATCGCCAGCGTTGGCACCAGGCCAATTCGATCACCGATCGTGATGAAGAGGACGATTTCGATGATGGGAGTGAGGAGGAACAAGGCGAACAACGCCGGCAGTGGTCGCATGCTACTGAGGATACCCATGCGGGTAATCTGCGCCACATGGAGCTGCGAGACCTGCCAAGCGTCGACAGTCTCGCTGACGACCTAGCGGCGAGACTCCCCTACCCGCTACCCGCTCCCCTCGTGATTGCGGTGGCCCGGCAGGCGATCGATCAAGCCCGGCAGGTCCTGGTGACAGGAGCTGAAGCCGACCCGGTCTCGATAGGAATCGATACCCTGCGACCGCTCGCCACGTCGCGCCCTCGCCGAGTCCTCAACGCGACCGGCGTGATCCTCCACACGAACCTCGGCCGAGCCCCGCTACCGGCCCAAGCCTCAGCCACGGCAGCCGACCTGGCCGGCGGCTACACCAACCTCGAGATCGATCTCGAGACGGGGGCTCGCGGCGGCCGCGGCAGCTACGTCAGCCGACTGCTCGAGACGCTGACCGGAGCTCAATCAGCGCTGGTAGTCAACAACAACGCAGGGGCTCTGCTCTTGTCGTTGGCCGCTCTCGCCGGTGGCCGCAGGGTGTTGGTCTCACGGGGTGAACTCATCGAAATCGGAGGCAGCTTTCGCCTTCCCGACCTCATGGAGTCCTCTGGAGCAACCCTTGTCGAGGTGGGAACAACGAACCGCACCAGGCTGGCCGACTACAAAAGTGCTCTGGAAGGTGCTGCCGCCATTCTCAAGGTGCATCCCTCCAACTATCGCCTTGAGGGATTCACCGAGGAAGTCGGATACGGTGACCTAGGCGAGCTGGCTGCCAAGGCAGGCGTGCCGTTCATCGCCGACGTTGGCTCCGGTCTACTCGACAGCAGGACGCCGTGGCTGGAGGGCGCTCCACCATCGTGGCTCAGCGCCGAGCCGGGCGTCCGCCAGACGCTCGAACTCGGGGCCTCGATTGTTCTGTTCAGCGGGGACAAACTCCTTGGAGGCCCGCAGGCAGGCATCGTCGTCGGCGAAGCCGACTACGTGAATACGATTCGACGCCACCCAATGGCTCGAGCACTACGGGTGGACGGTACAACTCAGACATCATTGGTCGCGACTCTCGAAGCGTATGCGGCCGGCGACGGTCGGTCGATTCCGTTCTGGGCGATGGCGACGATGGATCGTGGTGCACTCGGCGCCCGCTCCGCGGCGATGGCCGATGCCATCGGCGCCGCTGCCAGCGTCATCGAGTCTCATTCCGTACCGGGAGCAGGATCGGTGCCGGGCGAGATGATTCCCTCTCCCGCAGTTCGGGTCAGCGGCGATGCCGACACGCTGTGGCGGGCGCTCATCGCAGCAACGCCGCCGGTCTTGGCGAGACGCCATCATGGACACCTCGAGATCGACCTTCGTACGATTCCGCCCGGCGATGACAAGAGCATCATTCGCCTGCTCGCCTCGGCTCTAGACGCTTAACGATGCCAATCATCGCCACTGCCGGCCACGTCGACCACGGCAAGTCGACTCTGGTTCAGGCGCTAACCGGCCGAGATCCAGATCGGTGGGCAGAGGAAAAGGACCGGGGACTCACCATCGACCTCGGATTCGCGTGGACCGTCATCGGACACGAGGACGTGGGCTTTGTCGACGTTCCCGGCCATGAACGGTTCATCAAGAACATGCTTGCCGGTGTCGGCAGCCTCGACGTCGCCCTATTTGTTGTGGCCGCCGACGAGGGCTGGATGCCTCAGTCCGAGGAACATATGGCAGTCCTCGACCTACTTGAGGTGCGCCACGGGGTAATTGCTTTGACTCGGGTTGACGTCACCGAGCGAGACGCCATCGATCTCGCAACTCTCGAGGTTGAAGAGGCCGTCGAGGGGAGCAGCCTCGCCGGGTGGCCAATTGTCGAGGTAGCCGCTCCAACCGGTCAAGGCCTCGACGACTTGAGGAAGCACTTGGTGACGGCTTTGGCGGCTGCCGGGACTCCACGGGACGTTGGTCGGCCGCGGCTGTGGGTCGACCGCAGCTTCGTTATCTCCGGTGCGGGCGTGGTTGTCACAGGCACACTCAGTGACGGACCGTTGGTGGCAGGTGATGCGGCCGAGCTATGGCCGGGGCCGCGTACGGTGCGAATCCGCAGCCTCCAGAGTCACGAGACATCGCAGGAAACCGCAGTCCCGGGATCCCGGGTGGCAGCCAACCTGGCGGGCCTCGAGCGAGACGATGTCGCTCGCGGGGCGCTGCTTACCGGCGTCGGTTTGGCGTCGGAGTCCACACGCTTCCTGGGGACGGTTCGGCCGGTCGGCGGCATCGACGAGATAGCCGATCGCGGCGCCTATCAACTTCATGCCGGCAGTGGCGCATGGCCGGCGCGGGTGCGGAGCGTCGCCACAGGTGTCCTGCTGATCACAACAAACGACCCGGTACCGCTCGTGTGCGGAGACCGATTCATACTCCGCGAAACCGGCCGACGCGCCGTGGTCGGCGGCGGCAGAATCCTCGACCCCCATCCTTCCGGCCGCAGCACCGCTTCCCTTGCAGCCGCTGCAGAGATCCTCAGCCCGCTCGTTGATGGCCCGCCAGATGAATTGGCGACTGCACTGCTCCAGGTCCGCGGTTCCGCTGAATTGCCGCAATTGGCGATCGATAGCGGAGGCGGCGCTCCATTGGGCGGGATCATCGGCGGCGACAAGGCAATGCACCGGGATCTCGCCACAACCATCGCACAGCAGCTGGTGACCGCCGTTGAGGACTTCCACGAGACGAATCCGCTTCGGCCCGGAATACCCAAGGCAAGCCTCGCATCCAGCCATGGCTTGGACGGAGCGCTGCTCGATGCCTTGCTGGAGGGTGACTCCGATCTGGTTGACGACGGCGCCACCGTGCGGGCAGCGGACCATGGCGCCTCGTGGAGCGCTGCCGATGAAGTTGCGTGGGAGGCCGCCGCGACAGAATTGCGCCAGAGTGGTTTGGCAGCGCCACGCTCTAGCCGGCTGGGACTACGCGATGAATTGCTCCACGCCGCCATCCGTGAAGGCAGGCTCACCCGGATCACCAACGATCTCTGCTACTTGCCCGAGCAGCTCGAGGACATGACATCTCGGCTCCAAACGCTGCCCCACGAGTTCACGGTGGCTGAGTTCCGCGACGTTATGGCGATTAGCCGACGTCAGGCGATCCCACTGTTGGAATGGTTGGACGGAAGCGGCCGGACCACACGCCGCGGCGATGTCAGATCTCTGCGGCGACGCTCAGCGCAATAACCTGGCGTCGTTCCGATTCGGTCAGCCCGCCCCAGATTCCGTACGGCTCGCGGATAGTCGTGGCGTACTCGAGACACGGCTTGCGCACCGGGCAGATCTGGCAGATTGACTTCGCCCTCACTTCACGTCGTTCCCGCTCGTCCTTACGCTCGGACGTGCTCGGTGGAAAAAAGAGATGGGAATGGTTCCCGCTACAAAGGGCAACGGGCTGCCAGGTCCGATCAAGTGCGATCACAGAAGTCCTCCTCAAAGCCTGCTTCTGATGCGAAGCTCGAAGCTAGCCGCGAAGTTACCCACAAGCCAGGGAAAATATGGCAAGTGGTGCTTGCTAGTCGCGAACACCCAATCCTGGGTCATTCAGGCGGGCCAACTTCGAGCAGGATTCCGTTCACCTCCAACACCTGGATATCATCTCCAGGTCCGAGCCCGGCCGCCCGGTGGGACCGGGCCCGCCACCGGGCACCGTCGACGACAACGACTCCCTGCGGGTCGAAGTCTGTCTCGGCGGTGCCGAGCTTGCCCACGAGATACTCCCGCCCGATCGTCAAAGTAGAGAAGCGAGAGCGGACGACTGTGGTCAAGGCAAACCCGTAGAAAAGGGCGATCCCAATCACAGTGAGGATGACGGCCCACCACGCCGGGTTGTACTGCGGGGCCGCGCTCGTATAGAAGAAACCACCAACGAGAAGGGCCACCGTGCCGGCAATACTTCGAAGACCCAATTGATTGCGTTGGAAGTCCCACGTATATAGGAGCAGGCCGGCAAGCGCGATCACCACCCCGACCCAGTTCATCGGAAGCGTCGCCCAGCCGTATCCAGCGAGGAACAAACTCATCACGCTGACCCCCGCGGCCACCCCAACCCCGGCGGCGTAGAACTCGAATGTTGCGATCGCAATGCCTGCCAATAGGAAAAAGAAGGCGGCCTCCGGCCGGCTCGCCAGCCGCAAAAAACGGGTGAACAGAGCCGGTTTGACGAAGCGGACCTCCACCGCCGGCACGGTGATCGTCGAACCGTCCTCGGCCTCGACCTGGCGTGCCGTCTCCAGGGTGACTCCGGCAGCAGCGCCGCTCGTCACGGTCTTCCCATCGAGGCCTGCAAGGAATTGCCCGATCGTCGGCACCACGGTGTCGACCAACGGTGTCGAACCGCCCTCGGTCACGCTCAACGCCTCCGTCACGGCCGCGCCGGCCGACCGCTTTGCATCAGCAGGGTCGGTGCCCGGCAGGTTGGCTCCGATTACCACCGGCTCGAGCAGACCCACCTTTGTGCCGGGAGCTGCGCCGGTGAAGTCGGCGGCGAGCATCAACTGACCGGCACCGCCGTAAGCGACAGCCCCGGCAGGCCCGACCCAGATGGCGATGGGCGTGGTGCTTTGAGCGACGGCTCGAAACAACTCAGCTGGATCGCCCGACGATATCCCCGCATTGTTCATCTGAATGACAACTAGCTGGGCATCGGGAGTCCTGACCGCGTCTTCGAGGAAGTCGAGCGCCCGTTGGTCGAGGGGACCACGCACGTCGGCGACCACGACGGGGCCACCCGGGACGCCCTGGCCGGCGAACGCAGGTGCCGCCAAAGAGGCAAGCGCAGTCGCCACAAGTGCAAAGGGAATGAGTCGACGCATCGGGCGTGATGTTATCCCGCCGCAGCGAACCCGAATCCCCAAGTGCAGAACCGGCGCCCGTCAGCGCGAGTATCCTGTGGGCTATGACCCGAGTACTTGTGGTGGCCGATGAGGCGTGGACTCGCAACGACGTCCATGCCGCGCTCACTTCACCAGACTTCGAGCTAACCGATCACGACGATCCCGCCACCGTGGCGACAACGGTCGCCGAGAGCAGCATTGATGCGGTGGTTGCCGACCTTCAGGTCGCATCGATGGGTGGAATGGCTGTTGCCCGCTCCGTCCGCGAGAACGCCACCGTCCAAGGTCTTGATCCGGTTCCCGTGGTCCTCCTGCTGGATCGGAGCGCCGACACCTTTCTGGCCGGTCGCTCGAGCGCAGCCGGCTGGGTCGTGAAACCCTTTACTGCCCAACAGTTACGAGACGCCGTCGTCGACGCTCTCGAGAGCGCACTCGCCGACCCGGTCGAGTGAACCACCACCAATCGCCTCAGGTCCGCCGGTGAGCGGCACCAACATTGCGTACGTCGTGATTCTCGGTCTAGCCGCGTTTGCGTCTGGCTTCTTCTCCGGCTCCGAGACGGCACTCATCGGGATCGGAAAGGAGCGGGTTCACCAGCTGACGGGCAAGCGGGGCCAGCGAGTCCAACAACTGGTAGCCGACCCGGATCGACTGCTCAGCACGCTCCTGGTCGCCAACAACCTGGTGAATATCCTTGGAGCTGCGATCGCCACCACGCTTTTTATCAACCTCGTCGGCAAAGAGTGGGGACCGTGGGTAGCAACACTGGTTGTGACGGCGGTCGTGCTCGTGGTAGGCGAGATCACCCCGAAGAGCCTGGCCACTCGATATCCAGAACGTTTCTCCCTTGCAGTGGCCCCGGCGATTTGGCAGTTGGGGCGCATTCTGGGACCGGTAGCCCGGATGTTTACTGCAATCACCCGGGGGTTGTTTCGCATCTTCCGCCTCCCGGCTCGTACTGATGTGGCCGCGGTCACCGAGGAGGATGTCAGGGCGCTCGTCCAGCTCGGACTCGAGGAAGGCGAGATCGAGGACGTCGAGCACCAAATAATCGAGGCCCTCTTTGGGTTGGCCGACCGGCCGGTACGCGAAGTGATGACACCGCGGGTAGACATCATTTCGTTGTCCGAGCCAGTGACCGCCGACGCCGCTCGCGCCGCCGTCGCCGCCTCAGGCCACGCTCGCTACCCGGTGATCGGTGGCGATCTCGATGAGCTGGTGGGAATGCTCTACGTGAAGGACCTGCTTCAGATCGATCCCGGAGCCGCCGCGCCGGCGGTGTACGCCATCCTGCGGACGCCGAACTACATCCCGGAATCAATGTCGGTGTTGAGTGTGATCCAACTGATGCGCCGGGAACGCTTCCAACTTGCGGTTGTGATGGACGAGCACGGTGGAGTCGAGGGCATCGTCACCATCAAGGATCTCATCGCAGAACTAGTCGGTGAACTCCAGGATGAGTACGACCCTGGAGTGCCCTCGGTTGTCAAGATTGGGCCTCACAGTTGGATGGCCGACGGTCGCCTGGACATCGAGGATGTCGAGGCAGCCATCGAAGTGACTTTCCCTGACGGGCCCTATTCGACCATCGGTGGTCTCTACCTGGCTGTCGCCGGCCGGATCCCCGACGAGGGTGAGCAGGTGAACATCGATGGAGCTCGCCTCACCGTGCTCCAGATGGACCGCAACCGTATCGGCAAGCTCCGGATTGAAGCCCCGACCAGCCGGGGTATCATCTAGGACTCACCGAGTCTGTTGGACGGTTGTCTGCGGATTCGACCCGATCGGGACGTAGCGCAGCTTGGTAGCGCGCATCGTTCGGGACGATGAGGTCGCCGGTTCAAATCCGGCCGTCCCGACCAATAGAAAGCCCGTCGGCTGAGCCGGCGGGCTTTCTTCTGGTCGTATCAAGTATTGCGTATCCCGCACCAAGTACTTGGTTCGCAATTTCGGAAACTCTTTGGGTCGCCACGGAGTCATAATGAGTGAACGGTCTACGTGATACTTGTACCTGATACTTTCCTCTACCTTTTCTCTTCACTTGAGTTAGCTTGGAAGTAAGCCGAAACTTGGAGATATGAAAGCCACCGCCACCATCTCGATTTCGAGGCCGATTAACGAAGTGTTCGACTTCGTGACCGACGTCGACAACATGCCCAGGTGGATTAGCGGCGTGTCGGCGGCCCGGCTGCGTTCCAAGGTGATGGACAAGGGTGCCCGTTACGTAATCGATTACGTGCAGGGGTGGCGCTCCTCCGAGATGGAGATCGAGGTCGTTGACTACGAGCGCCCTCGCCTGTTCGCCAGTCGCACATCACACGGCAGCTTCGATTATGAAGGCCGTATGGAGCTGTCAGGCGACGCCAGCACCACATCGATCACCAACATCATCGAGGACTCTCCGGACAGCTTGGCAACAACCGTGGCATCTGCCCTGTTCGGTCCATTTCTGCGCCAGGCCCACCGACGTCGGCTCCACAAGGAACTCGAACAGCTCAAGAGCGCCATCAGTTCCAATCGGTAACAATGAGCTCATTCACCTCGTTGTGGTTGATTCTTGGCGGCGTATTCATCAGTGCCGTGGTTGTTTCCTATCGCAAGGGAAGGCGTGCCGCCGCAGTCCTCAGCGTCTTCATGATGATGGCCTCCCTGGTCTGGCTTGGCCTCCTCATCATGGGGATCGGCCGCGGCTATCCGGACGACGAGTACGACGACTACGAGAATCCGACCGGTGTTTATACCGAGGAGTCCCGCCCAGTGTGGGAGGTAGCCGCGCTCATCGCCATCGGGGCGGGTCCGGGACTCGTCTCGCTTGTCATACCGCTCACCGGCGCGATTCGGCCGGCGCTCCCCAACTCGAAGTTCGCCCGCAAGCAGATACCGCCGCCAGCCCACTCAGGCGTCGAACCCACCCGGATTCCGCCGCCGAAGGCACCCGAAGCCGGCAATCGCAGTTCGTAGCAACTCGGCTGGCACCGCGCTCGCACCCTGGACCCGGTTCGGTCTGAAGGCGAAGCCGATACTCGTTACTGGAGCTCCAGAAGCAGCTCCCAAGGAACCGGCCGCTAGGCCGGTTCCCGACTACTGACTACTAACTCAGCAATCTGCACAGCGTTCAATGCTGCCCCCTTGCGGAGATTGTCGCCGACCGTCCACAGGCTGATGCCACCCGGCTCGCCGAGAGTGGGGCGCACACGACCGATGAGAACGTCATCGATGCCGGCGCTATCGAGCGGGGTGGGCACCTTGGTGTCATCCCACAGCTGGGCACCAGGCGCGGCCGCCAACACCGCCATGGCTTCGTCTACGTCGATCGGCCGCGAGAAGTGCATCGTTGCCGAGATGCCGTGACCAACCATCACCGGAACCCGCACACATGTTGGTTCAACCAGCGCTTCGGGAGCTTCGAGAATCTTGCGGGTCTCGTTGACAAGCTTCCATTCCTCGTCGGTGTATCCCAGCTCGGTGAAGTTGCCGGCATGCGGCAAGACGTTGAACCCGATGGGCCGTGAATACAGGTCGCTGCCGGGTTCCGACCAGCCGCCCGTTGCCAGGAGCTCGCGGTCCTTGCCCAATACATCGATCTCGTGGGCCAACACGTCCATTCCGGTTTGGCCGGAACCCGAGACCGATTGGTAGGAAGTGGCGGCCATTCGCTCCAGACCGGCGGCCTTGTGGAGCGGCCCGGCCGCCATCATCACGGTCATCGTGGTGCAGTTGGGATTGGCGATGATGCCCTGATGATTGGCAACTGCGTGGTTGTTCACGTCGGCCACCACCAGCGGCACGCTGTCGTCCATGCGAAACGCCGAGCTGTTGTCGATGACGACCGCTCCGGCGGCGGCGAACTTCGGGGCGTGCTCAGTGGAACGGGCCCCGCCTGCCGAAAACAAGGCAATGTCCGTTCCTGCCGGGTCGGCATTCTCCAGGTCCTCGACGGTCACATCGCCCCACTTGGTGGGCACCACTCGTCCGGCCGACCGGCTCGAAGCCATCAGCCGCAGATCGGAGACGTCCATGCCGCGAGTCGTCAGGATGTCGAGCATCGTGGTACCGACGGCTCCGGTGGCACCAACAATCGTGACACGAGGTTTCGACATAGACTTACTCCTCTTCGGGACTCGATGGGGGCTGGAAGCCGTCGTGGAGTGAACGCACCGCGGCCTCGACATCCGTGCCCCGCACAACGCAGGATATCCGAATCGGTGAAGTAGAGATCATCTCTATGTTGATCTGGCGGTCCGAAAGTACCCGAAACATCTGGCTGGCAATGCCGAGTTCACTCTTCATTCCGGCTCCGACCAGTGACACCTTGGCGATGTTGGTGTCGATATCGACACCAACGGCCCCGATCTCTGACGCGAGGCGCTCGGCGATCTGACGTGCCCGATCAATCGACGCCTTGGGCACCGTGAAGCTGATATCCGTCACACCTGCGATGGAGACGTTCTGAACGATCATGTCGACATTGACGCCGGCCTCGGCGAGCGGCTCAAAGATGTCAGCGGCAACGCCGGGCTTGTCGGGCACACCGTGCACCGTGACCTTGGCCTCCGAGCTGTCGTGGGCCACGCCACGAATGATCGCTTCTTCCATCGTCTCCTCCTTGACCCAGGTGCCCTCGCCGTCATGGAACGACGAGCGAACGTGAATGGGAATCTTGTAGCGGCGGCCGAACTCGACTGAACGGGCCATCAACACCCCGGCACCGGCTCCGGCGAGCTCCAGCATCTCTTCGTAGGAAACCTCATCGAGCTTGCGGGCGTCATCAACCATGCGGGGATCGGCCGTGAACACGCCATCGACGTCCGTGAAGATCTCGCACACGTCCGCCCCCAATGCGGCGGCGAGCGCCACTGCAGTGGCATCAGAGCCGCCGCGGCCCAGCGTCGTGATCTCCTTGGCAACAGGGTCGACGCCCTGGAATCCCGCAACAATGACGACCTTGCCATCGTCGAGGCCTTCCCGAACCCGATGCGCCCGAATGTCCATGATCTCCGCCGAGCCGTGAACCGATGTCGTCAGGATCCCCGCCTGCGATCCCGTGAGGCTCATCGCAGGCACGCCTTGGTCGTGAATTGCCATGGCACACAGGGCCATCGAGATCCGCTCCCCTGCGGTGAGAAGCATGTCCATCTCACGGGGATAGGGATTGGGGGTGACATCGGAAGCCAACGCTATTAGATCGTCGGTTCCTTGACCCATCGCAGATACGACTACGACGACGTCGTTGCCGGCTTCGTGGGTGTCGGCGACACGTTGAGCGACGGTCTTGATCCGCTCCGCGCTGCCGACCGACGTTCCGCCGTACTTCTGAACTATCAATGCCATGCTGCCGGCGAGTGTACGGCCTATCACGCTGATACATCTAGCATCGTGCCCGTGAATCTCGTGACCAAAACCACCAAATCATTAACCCTGGCAGCAGCGCTGGCGCTGGTGGCAACCGCGTGCGGCGGAACCTCCGACCCGGAAGCTCCCGCGACCACCACGACCGCCGCCGCGCCGAGTACCACAGCCGACATTGTCCCGCTGGAAACGACGGCGGCCCCCGGAGTCCCGCCGTCGGACTACGCGGGGTTCCGCGGGCAGGAGACGGCATGTGGAGCGACTCAGCCGGATGAAGCGTCCGACGCACAATACGCCGCGGCCGACGATCTAGTGCTCGATCCCACGATCAAGCTGCTGGCGACGATCAACACCTCGTGTGGATCAATCGTTGTTGAGCTCGACCCCATGGTGGCGCCGGAGACTGTGAATTCGTTCGTTTTCCTGGCACGGGACGGCTACTTCGACGGAACGGTCTCACACCGGGTATTGCCCGGGTTTGTAATCCAGGCCGGCGACCCAACCGGAACAGGACGAGGTGGGCCGGGATACGTTGTCCCCGATGAGCTTCCGGGCGAAGGCTTCTCCTACTCGGCCGGTGTGCTCGCTATGGCCAACGCCGGCCCCAACTCCACTGGATCACAGTTCTTCATCATGATCGGGGACTCGGGTTTGCCGCCGCTCTATAGCGCTTTCGGCCAGGTAGTCGACGGTTTCTCGACACTCGAGGCGATCGCCGGCGTGCCTCTGGGCACTAGTGCTCGTGGTGAGACGAGTGTTCCTCTGCAAACCGTCTACATCGAGTCGGTGACGATCGCCCCGGCCGATTGACGCGCCGGCATCAAGGCTTCCTATAGTTCTGGCCTAATGGCTACTACCAAACGAGAGAGGCAGCGGGCCAACCGTGAGCTCCGCCAGGTGGCGGACAAGAAGCAAGAGTCCCGCGATCAGCTCAGAACTCGCGTAATCCGGTGGTCCAAGATCGGTCTGCTGGTCGTCGCGCTGCTGTTCCTGTCCAATGCGATCCTCGGCGGCGGTGACGAGACACCCGCCAGCACGACCACAACCACGCTGGTCGAGACCACGCTGGCGCCGTAGCCTCGAGCTCCCTTGGCAGTCGACCTCCACCTCCACTCCAACCTGTCGGACGGCTCCGATGAACCGGAGGCGATCGTTCGCAAAGCCGCCGATATCGGGCTGACGACAATCGCGCTGATGGACCATGACAACCTCGACGGAATCGACCGCGCTCGGGCGGCGGCTGAGCCACTGGGGCTCGATGTCATATCTGGCACGGAGCTCTCGGTCGGTTGGAACGGCGACGGGATGCATCTTCTCGTCTACTTCCTCGAGCCGGTCCGCGGCCCGCTGCAGGATCGCCTCGCCGAAGTCCAGGAGGGCCGTAGCAACCGCAACCTGCGCATTGTTGACCGGCTCAACGAACTCGGCATGGACGTGACGTTCGAGGAAGTGGCAGAGCAAGCTGACGGAACCGGTATCGGCCGTCCTCACTTCGCGGCGGTCCTCGTCCGCAAGGGATATGCCGCCGACATCAAGGACGCATTTGATCGGTACCTAGCCTCGGGGCGCTCTGCGTACCTGCCACGGACTCGCCTCGGCGCGCTCGAAGTAATCGAGTTGGCAAGACAGTCGGGAGCCGTGAGCTCCATCGCCCATCCGCACACGCTGGGCGTCGCCCGTGCGGATTATCGGCATGCCTTCATCGAGCTGACAGAGGCCGGCCTCGGCGGCATCGAGGCCTACTACAGCGAGTATTCCCAGGAGCTGCGCGAGCACCTGGCCGATCTCTGCCAGGACCTCGGTCTCGCCGCTACGGGTGGCTCCGACTACCACGGCACCTACAAACCGGATCTCCAGATCGGCATCGGTCGCGGCGACCTGGTTGTCCCCGATGGCGCCATCGACGATCTGATAGCGCAGCGAAAGTGACGGTCGGACGAACCCCTGTTCTTGCGTAGATGGCGGCCGATGTCGGCCGCCATCTACGCAGGATTGGTGGAGCCGCCCCGTTTTCACCTAACTAGACACTGGTCAAGGAGCGGCGACGCCGACCCGATAACTGGTTTCGTGCCCCGCACGTAGGCAAAACAGGACGTTTTGAGTGCCCAGTATTTCTAGATATCGCGCCCCAATCCAGTACGACGATGTGCGCCGGTCGTACAACAACGTCCGAATCGTCGGTGGCATCCTCATGGCAACCGTGGCGGTCCTGGCAACGTTCCAAGAGGCTGCATCGGGGCCGTACGTTCTCGTCGGCGGGTTGGTCGTTGCCATCGACGCCGTCTATGAACGGTGGCGGGGAACATCAGCCCTGCGGCCATTGATGATGGACGCCACCGTCCTGGGAGTGATCAGCCTCATGCGGGGCTACTCCGGAGGTACCGAAGGGGCCGGAATCATCTACCTCGTCACCGGCGCCCTTCTCCTGCTGCCCTTGCGCAGGGCCATCGGCATCCTCACATACACCGCCCTGTGGGCGATACCGGTCGGAGTGCTGGGACCGCTATTGGATCCGGGCGATGACAGCCTGTTGGCCGAAGTCGGCGCGATCGTCGCATTCGCCGGAATCGTTGCCAGGCTGCTGTATGCCACCGGCCAGGCGTTGTTCGCGGCTGAACAGCGCCATCGCGACGCTCTGGAAGCTGAGAAGCGGGCTGTCGAGCTGAAGGATGAGTTCGTCTCGATGGTCAGCCACGAGCTGCGCACACCGCTGACATCAATCGTCGGCTTCGCTGGAACACTGCGCGGGAGTTGGGCCAAGCTTCCCGAGAAGGAGGTCGACGAGTTTCTCGTGATCATGCGGGCCGAGGCAAACCACCTGGCCAACCTGGTCGAGGACATCCTGGTGATCCCGCGCCTAGAAGCCGGGCGTCTCCGCCTCGAGCCCGAAACGATCGGCCTGCGCGATGAGGCCTATGAAGTGGCCCAACTTGTGTTTGCCGGTACGACACGCGAGATCCAGGTTGACGTTCCGGCCGACATATATGTGACCGCCGATCCCAATCGGTTGCGGCAGATCTTCCGCAACCTGCTCGAAAACGCACGAAAGTACGGGGGCGACCAGGTGCTCATCACAGGCGAGCGAGCCGGCTACAGCTACAAGGTTGTGATCGCCGACAACGGTCAGGGAATACCCGTTGAGGACCGGGAGCGGATCTTCGAACACTTCGAACAGGCAGTCAAAGGTGATGCCCGCTCGGAGGGTGTGGGTCTGGGCTTGCCTATCGCACGCAAGCTGACTCGAGCAATGGGTGGTGACCTGTGGTTCGAACCGCGCTTCCCGACTGGTGCCCAGTTCCTGTTCACCGTTCAAACCGCTCCCGAGACCGAGACTCCCCCCGCCACCGTGGTCTCTCCCGACAACATCACCCCGATCCGCA
>JAAELU010000683.1 GCA_024226255.1 bacterium
CCACAACAACCGTCTACACAGCCAGAACCCGATGAGTCATCGTGTAGTTCACCCACCAATGGGTGACATCAAGCCGCTTCTCACCGATCTGTTGACGACGCGAGCCGAATACGAGACATTGCGGGTTCTCGACGGTCCGCTCGACGAGCGTGCGAAGATGATCACACGCCTACAGGGCTTGCGTGCCGATCTAGCTAAGGCCCGCCAAGAGACCAGCTAAACGGCTGGCATTCATGTCCCACGGGCATTGCGTCCAGGGCGTCGAGCAGTTGTTGATGGCGAGCGCCTAGGAGCGAGCCTCGGGACCCGGCCGTGGTTGGCAGGTCTCGCACCACCACAGAGTCCGATTGGCTGACTCTCCCATGGAAATGGGACCTCCACACCTCCGGCAAGCATGACGGTCACGTTGGTACACAAAGACGCGCTCGGCCGTGTCCCGTCGGGTGCCGCGTCTTGGCACCGTGGTGATCTTCCCATCCCTGACTCCCTTGCGGAGCAGCTTGGCGCTGAGGTCCCAGATCTCTCGAACCTTCCCGGGCGTCACCGCGTTGGCAGGGATGGAAGGGTGGAGGCCCGACAGGAAGAGCACTTCTGCACGGTAGATGTTGCCTAGCCCGGCAATCGCACTTTGGTCGATGAGGGCCGCTCCGATCGGAATTGTCCGGCGGGATAGATTCGCCTCCAACGCCTCGGCGGAATTCGCGGTGGATCGACGACGGAGTGGGTCCGGCCCGAGCCGGGCACGGATCTCATCCTCTCTTGACGGCATAATCAGTTCGCAGACCGTTGGGCCGGCCAGGTATACGGTGGTCCCGTTTGCGGCCATCGTCAGCCTCGTTGCCGGGGTGGGTCTCGGAGGTCGGTCGGTGAATAGCCGGAACTTGCCGTACAACCCGAGATGAATGTGCAG
>JAAELU010000684.1 GCA_024226255.1 bacterium
GCGTCCGCCACGAAGGCAAGGTCACCCGAAACTGCAATGCCAACGGCAATATCCGGTGTGTCGTAGCTGCCGGCGAGCACAGGGTTAGTGGGATCACTGATGTCGATCACCTGAAGACCGCTTCCCGTGTCCGCCACGAAGGCGTGATCGCCAGACACCACCACATCCGAGGCATCATGCGGCGTATCATAGATGCCGGCGAGCACAGGGTTAGTGGGATCACTGATGTCCAACACATGAAGACCGCTTCCCGCGCCCGCCACGAAGGCGTGATCGCCCGAAACTGCCACGGCCTGAGCAGAGTCAAAAGCGTTGATGCTGCCGGCGAGCACTGGGTTCGTGGGATCACTGATGTCGATCACTTGAAGATAGAGCCCGTCCGCCACGAAGGCATGATCACCCGACACAGCCACGCCCAGGGCCCAGGACGATGTGTTGTAGCTGCCGGCGAGCACGGGGTTCGTGGGATCTGAGATGTCGACCACGTGCAGGCCGCTTTGAGCGTCCGCCACGAAGGCGTGATCGCCTGCCACCGCCACGTCGTAGGCAGTTCCCGGCGTGTTGTAGCTTCCGGCGAGCATGGGATTGGTTGGATCGCTGATGTCGATCACCTGTAGGCCGGAAGCCCCGTTCGCGACGAAGGCGTGATCGCCAGACACCGCCAAACGCTCGGCATTGCCCGGCGTGTCATAGCTTCCCGCGAAGACGGGGGCCATGGAATCGGAGACCGTGACCACCTTCAGACCATCTGACCTGTCCGCAATAAAGGCGTGGTCGCCATCGGCGGCCACGGCCTCGGCAAGACCAGAAGTATCATAGCTGTATGTGAAGGTAAGGGTCGTCGGATCCGTGATGTCGATGACCTGAATACCGAAACTGTAGTCCGATACGATCGCGCGGTCCCCTGACACCGACACCTCGGTGGCCAGACCAGGGGTGTCGTAGCTGTCCAGGAGAAATGGACTTGTCGGGTCGCTGATGTCGATGGCCTGGAGTCCGGCATACCCGTCGGCGATGAAAGCGAGATCTCCGGCAACCGCGACGCCCAGGGCCGAACCGCTCGTGTCGTAGCTGCCATGGAGCGCCGGATTGGTGGGATCAGAAACGTCGACCACCACGAGACCGGCCCCTTCGCATGCCAAGAACGCGTAGTCCCCGTCTACGGCCACGTCGCTGGCATCCTCGGCTGTAACGTAGCTGCCGAGGAATGCAGGACTGACGGGATCGGTGATATCGACGATGACCAGTCCACCACTGAGATTCGCAATGAACGCGAGATCGCCATTCACAGCCACCCTCCGGGCGGTCGGCCCGGTGTTGTATGTACCGAGCAGTGTCGGGTTGGTCGGGTCCAGGATGTCGATCACATGCATCCCACTGGAATGGTCCGCCACGAAGACATGATTCCCGTCAATGGCAACGCCCCAGGCAAAACCGGTGGTGTTGTATGTGCCGAGGAGTACGGGATTGCTAAGATCGGTGATATCGACGATGTGGACTCCGTCCCCGTAGCCGGCGATGGCCGCGAGATCCCCCGATACCGCGATGTCGTAGGCTTCGCCCGGATCATAGCTCCCGACGAGGCTGGGTTCGAACTCAAAGAGCTTGAGCTCGCCGTCGGCGGTGTTCCAGTCAGCGGTGGTGTTCAGCGTGTCCTCGTAGGCCGCGGTGGTGAAGTCCTCGGTGTAGGACTGCTGGGCCTGGGCAAGCCCCGGCAGGATAATCATCGCCATGGTGAACAGAAGCATGAGACTGTTGCAGCGCTGGGCCATCGTTCCCCCTCGGTTATCTCGACCAGATCCCATTTCGGAGATTCAGCTTGTGGAGCTCGGCCACGCCAGGAGAGCGAACCGATCTACGAACGATTCTTCTACGGGAGTTTGCCAATAGCCCTAAGTCTACTATTTTACTATAGGATGGCCTGAATTCCAAGTCCGTAAGTTACTAACGCCTTAGCTCCAACAAATGTGAGTGGGTTGAGACTCCAGAAGGGCGCGCACACGCGAGATTCGCCCCACGAGTTACCCTCCGAGCAACGTTGCCGGTGGACGAATCGGCCCCCTCAGAAGCGAAAGGGAACCGTTTCTATACATATAGAATGCCC
>JAAELU010000685.1 GCA_024226255.1 bacterium
GACGCTTGCCAAATACGAAGCCGGTGACAGCAGTGGCGGCAAGAAGGCGAGTCGTGCCGCGATCGCCGAGGCTCTGCTCGCACCGCAGTTTTGGAGGCGGCTCGAGGGCCATGAACCGTCGGACCCCTTGCCCGGGGTCCGGCGAGCGGTGGAGATCTATGCGGCCTTGAAGACGGGTTATCCGAGCAACCCGCACTACCGTTCGGGTTTTGCAAGATCCGCCTTCGAACTCGGCGCCGCGCTGCCGCTGGCAGAGGGCAAGGCGCACATGCTGGCTGCCCTCGACTGTCAGAAGCAGCTGGCCGAGGAACAGCCCGAAGTGTCACGCCACCTCATGGCGTGGAGTTGGATGGCAATGGCGATCCATCGTGCCATGCACCGTGGTGGTGAGCACGATCCTGCGATCGCCTTGCTCGAGGAGCACGTCGGTGCCATCATGACCCTAGAGGGCCGGCCGGAAAGTGCTTCGTCGCTCCGATTCGCTCGTGTCGTTCGTTGACCAGAAACCTGAACGCACTCGAATCAGCGGTTTCGAGGTAGTTCAGGTGCCGCCGTCAACGGGCGACACGGGCCAATCGGCAGCAGAATGGCTTTTCGGCCGGAC
>JAAELU010000686.1 GCA_024226255.1 bacterium
GGTCGAGGTTGTACTCGTGCACCACCGAAGGCTCGGCGCACATTGGGCGGTAGGTCGCGAGCATACGCCCAACAGCGTCGTAGACAACGAAGGCCATCTGTTCGTTGAAGTCGGTCAAGCTGGTCAGCGCACCGAGGTTGGTGTCCCAGGTGGCATGCGTGTCGAGCGGGTATGCCGATTCGCCGGGGCGGTTGGCCTGAATGCTCTCGGTGACGACTGCTGCGCCATACTGCGCGTCGTACTCACGATTGCTGTACTGCAGCGCCTGGCCTGCTTCGGCTCCACCTCGATCAACACCGGCCCACGATTCGGTGACAAGACCTTGGTCGTTGTATTCGGTCACTCCCTGCTGCAGCCAAACACCGGAGTCCCGCGCCATCATCGAACCGTCGAGGTTTCGACTGACCAGATAGACCTGTGACGATGTCGGCAAACCGCGGGCACCGACCGTGCACAGATTGGGTTCACCCTCTTGCTCATCGAAGAAGGTCTGCGTGAAGCCATACCCTTCTTGAGGATCGTCCGCCGCATCCAAGCCGACCCAAGCTTCACAAGCTCGATGTATCCAAGCGCTCGGATTCATCGCCCAGCGCGAATGGCTCATGCCTTCGTCGCCGGTTTCGCCGACGATTCCATCGGCGTACTCCCACCGGTTGCGAC
>JAAELU010000687.1 GCA_024226255.1 bacterium
AACCACCAGGAAAGGGGCTTCTCGCCAACGTCGAGGAATCAGTTCAACGACCCAACTCACCTCGAACGACACCATCCCCACGGTGATGACCAGGCCTATCAGGCCCCCAGCTACGATCGATCTAATGCCGTCGTTCCCGAGAACGTTGGGAACGAGACCGACCATCACGCCCAAGGGCGCGGTAATGGCAACGACTCGCGTCACCGTCAGCCATTTCTCGGTCCTCGTCATTTGCCTTTCCCTGTCGCGGGTACGGCAAGCGTAGGGCGTGACCCCCGGCCGAGTGATTCTGCTCTGAGCACGACAAGCAACCACTTCTCGATGCGGGCGGCATATCGATTGTCAAAAGCCCAGGCCAGCTCGCTCTCAGCAGACTCACGCACCGCTACACAACGAGACTGCCTCCCGCCCATTAGGTGCCGCTCGAACAGCTCAGCCAGTTCCTCTGCGATCACCTCCAGGTCGCGTCGACGAGCAGCCACGGTATTGGATGATGGCTTGGCGATGCTGCGCACCGCGATCCACCGGTCGGCGAGGGGCGTCAGCGCGACCGTGGCCTGCGAAAGTAGGATGCCTCGCACCGCTTTCCACCGTGGCCGTGGGAACCCAAGGGAGTGACTGTTGATGAAGCACGTTGCTGGCACCATCGCATTCGTTCTACTCATCGCCGCCTGCGGCGGTAACGACTCCGACGACACCGAGCCGACCACAGCCGCACCGGCAACATCTGCAGCACCCACAACGGCGGCACCACCGACCGTCACCGCTGCCGAGACGACTACCACGACTGAAGCCACAACCACGACCTCATCCGCTCCAGAGCCGGCACTAACCGAAGACGACGACACCTTCTCGATCGTGTGGACAAGCGTGGCCGACCCATTCTGGGATCCCAGCGCCGGGACAGCCGACGACCCGTTCTTCTTCATCCATACCAGCCCGGATTCGGACGGCTTCTACTTCGCGCTAGAGATGTTCACCACCGGCTATGGAGCTTTGTGGCAGGGCGAGCTCGGCGAGGTAGCCATCATCTGCAATGAGGCGCCGCCCGCTCCAAGCTCGACCGGGATTTGTCCCCATTTCGATCCGGACGGGCCTGGGCCGCTCGGTGATCTCAACGCAGACTTCTTGGCCGCCGGCTCGATTACGATCAACCAACTCGACGACGACGGATATGACATCGTTGTCAACGAGATCAGGTTCAGCAATGGATCTGTAATCGCCAGCTTCCAGCTGGTCGGACCGTAGGCGGAACCAGATCTCGCCAGCCGGGTTCTCAAGTGGCTCGGCGGTGCATCTCCCCAGACGAGAAAGCGGAGAAGACCATTCCCGACACGTTGTGGAATGGCCGAACACGTTCTCCACGCTCGCCGACACTGAACGCGCCGACCTCAACGTAATCCCATCTCGGTATCGCCGGCCGTTCGTTTGAGGTTCCGAGCTACTCGTGTGGGCCTGATCTTGCGGAGAAGGCGTTGGGGCTCGGCCGCATGACGATGTCATGAGGCCGAGGGACGAATCGTCTTTCGGTGATCCTGGGTCGCGCTATGCGGTCGGCTCTGAACAGTCTCGATGCGTCGGGGGTCGGGTCCCAGGCGATGACGTACCAGTTGGGCCACGCGACGAGAAGTCCGTGCGGCTCTACGCATCGTTTGGTTCGGCGGCCTTCCCTGTCCGTGTAGGAGAACTCGAGCATTCGGTTAGCGGTGAACGCCTTCTCGAACTCCTCGACGAGGCCGGTGACGACAGGCCCTGGCGCAGCTTTCGTCATGCCTTGGGGTACATCGATCATGACGCGATGCATGAACCGTTGGAGTTCGGCTGCTCTGGCTTTGGGGAGGGAGGCTTCAATCTTCGCGATCGCCGTATCCGCCGCCGCAATGAACGGAATTCCCGGAGACGCGCTCGCGATCGCTACGGCGAGAAGCAACGCCACCACCTCTTGCCCCTCGAGCTGGGAGGTGATCATGACCGATGTTGGTTCAAGGCGTACGCCGCCTCCTGGCCCGGTCATCGAAGAGATGTCAAAGCCTCGATTGCGCAGGCGCTGTAGATCCCGCAGGACCGTGCGGCGCGAAACGCCGAGCTCGTCGGCTAGTCCATCCGCGGTGCATCGGGCCCGATGCCGAAGTAGCCGCAGCAGTCGCTCCTCGCGTTTGCGGATGTCCATGTGCCCGATACTAGGACATATAGGTGCCATGTTCTGGCACTAATCGCCGCTATCGTGCGAGCGACAGCACTTTGACCATCCACATGAGCCCGTGGCGTGAGCAGCCTCAGGCTCTCGCATCCGTGTACAGGAGCAACACATGAAGAAGTTCATCGACCGACCCGAGCCGAATGTCCTGATCCAGATCAATGCAGAGGAAACTCGATGAGGAACGTCGAGGAAGCCCGGACAGTGGCTGCACCGCGGTCCAGCGTGTGGGCGGTGTTGGCCGACTACCCCAACATCTCCGACTGGAACGAAGCCATGACAGACAGCTACGCCATCGGTGACCCAATCGAGGGCGTCGGGGCCGAACGACGATGCGAATTCGGGTCGAAGGGATCGATCACGATGAGAGAAACCGTCACCGAGTGGGTACCCGAAGAGAGGATGGTGATCGTAGCCGACCAGACGGAGAAGCAACTTCTCAAACAAGGCACGATGACGATCACCCTTTCCGACGCCGGCGAGACAACGCCGTACTCGATGAGCTACGACTACGAAGCCAAAGGCGGACCGTTGGCCCTCATCTATGGGCCGCTGCTCGATCGGGTCTTCAAAAAGGGCTTCAAGGCGTTCATCGACGACCTGGAAAGCGCCGCTCAGGCTCGGGCAACTGCCTGAAAGCGGGCCCTTTCGGCTCTTCGGGCCAAAATCGGTAAACCCTCAGCCGGTAGTTCGCTGGCCCCCAGTCGGAAACGCCGGACCCACGCAGGATCCTGCACCGATCTTGGTCACACCCCAGGTAATCGGTCTCCGCTGGGGTAGCTCTGATGAGCCCCGAGATGGTTGCAAGGTCGTTGCGACGGGCCGAGGCGGTATTCGGTGATGGTTTGGCGGTGTTGCGGGTGTCGATCCGCACACGAGCGGCGTGTCCGTCTATGGCGCCGTTGGGTCGACCTTGATCAAATACAGATCCCTCGATCCGAGCTCGTCGGTGTAGCCGGTCAGGATGTACCCACCGTCGATAGT
>JAAELU010000688.1 GCA_024226255.1 bacterium
ACCTTCTCGGCATCTCACGATCCTCCGTCCAGAACCATGTCGAACGCGGACTTGCCAGGCTCCGCAACGAACTCGAGGTGCCCAATGTCTGACTTCAAACACGATCTCCGCCGCTACATCGACGGCATCGAGGAACCGGTGTCGGTGCAAGAGACGATGAGCCGGGGAAACCGGGAACGCCGGTTCCGGATTCCTGTCGCGGTGCTGGCCGGTGCGGCCGTGGTCCTGCTGCCAGCGCTGGTGCTGTTCGGTTTGCGCATGTTGCCCGCAGACGAGCCCAACGTTGCGGATTCCACCGTCCCGCCGAGCACCGTCACAACGACGATCGTTGTTGATACGACCACTACCTCGATTGATCCGGCCATAGCTACGACTGAGGCACCCGATCCCGACGACCCAACCGACAACGACACGCCGATCCTTATCAACGACCTCAACCCAACACACCGGGTGGTGAACGTCGCCGCAGACGACACCCTCAATGTGCGGCGAGGCCCCGGGGCGGATGAGCAGCTCTATGCGAAGCTGGCGCCCACCTACAGCGGAGTGCGCACTACCGGTGAGATCGGCTTCGCCGCGGATGGCGGCGAGTGGTGGGAGGTCGAGCTGATCGATCCGGTGCGGTTGTTCGAGATCGGGGAACCGCTCCACGGCGCACCAATTCGTGGTTGGGTGAACTCCGCCTATCTCGAGCCCTACGATCCAACCTTCTCCGCACTCCCGACGTGCGCCGGTAGCGGGCAGGTCGACAGTCTGGGTCCGGTCGTCAACAGCGAGAACGCCGATCACATCTTCCAGATCCGCGAATACGAATTCGCTGATGGCTGCCTCCGTGTCGTGATCACCTTCGGTACCCAATTCGACGACTCGGGCATTGCCCCCCGGTACGACATGATCGGGACGGATATGCGCCCAGTGGGCAACGTGCCTCAGTTTGAGATCCAACGGATCCAAGACACCACCGTCATCAAGCTCGAGGGCATCGAGCATGCCTGGACTACACAATCCAGCAACGTGCTCAGCGAGGTAGGCAACGACGAAGCGGTAGATGCCTTCTCGGTACGTCGCGACGACGGTTCGATCGATGTGTACATGCCGGTGACCGGCTGGCCGCAAGGGGTCACCGCCAATCCCGCCACGGGCCAGCTCATCATCGACATCACCAAGAAGGGTCCGGAGACGAGGCTCAACACCCAGGGCGGCGTCCACCTGATCGGCGATCCCGTCTTCACGGCAGGGGGGACGCTGGAGTTCATGGGTCTCGCCCGTCCTTTTGAAGCCTCTGTCGGGATCCAGATCAGTCAGGGCGGCGCAGTGGTTCTCGATGACTCTGTGATGACCACCGACTGGGTGGAGGCCTGGGGCCTATTCCACTACCGGGCGGTTGGCCTCGACCCCGAGCAGGAAGCAACGGTCACGATCAGTGATGCGGGTGAGTTCGCACCAACCGGGCCTACTTTCCAAGTCCGGGCCGACCTCGACACAGAGAGGCCTGTCGCCGAACAGTTGATCGACCCGTCCGATCTAGATACCGCGGACGCGCTGATTGGCTTCGCCCAAGGCCGAATCCCGTTCGGTGATCTGACGTTTGTCGACCAGGTGAAGCTGGGTCTCAATACCGTTCAGGAGGCAACGGTCCCCGGTGCGGACCTAGCCTCTCCTGCCACCTGGGTCATCCCGCTCGAGCATTACGACGGGATCGAAGGCCCCTTCGACGTCCTCGGCCCACTGCGTCGCGAGTCCGGCATCACCCTGGTCAACATCGGACCCCGCACCCACTGCGCCGGTCCGCCGCTCGAGTTCGGTCCCGAGTGGGATCAGGGGCGTCACCTGGTCATCGAACCTACCGGCATCGACTCGTGTCTCCAGTGGTACGCCGTACATCTTCTTGTGAATGATGCAGGGCAGATCCAGGCAGTGACCCTGGATCTCTGGGGACCGTAGCCGCGACAAGTGTGCAACTCGTCGCAGGCAATCTTGCGACTCCGTTGGCATTCGGCGTGGCCTCAGAAGCTTGGGCCCCCCTCGGGCCAGTGCCCGGTTGCCTCAAACCATCGTTGGAGTTCTGCCAGTAGAACTCCAACCTGACCGAAGGTCAGGCGGCCTCAACGAGGTTCGGGCCCCTTCCGGGGCCCGAACTCGTATCGGTACGATTCGGCGACGTAGTCGCCGAAACTCCGTGTTACATCATTCCGCCCATGCCGCCCATGCC
>JAAELU010000689.1 GCA_024226255.1 bacterium
CAGAGCGTGACCACCGGTGATGCCCTCACCCTCGATCTCGAGGTAGATGCCAACACCGTCGGCGGACTGTTCTAAATCTGCAGTTGTTCCGACTGTGCTGCGGGGGCGGCTTCGGCCACCCCCGCATTCTTCGGAAACTGAGGAAACATCATGCGATTCGGAAAACTGATTCTCGGAGTGCTGCTGATGCTGGCGCTCAGTGTCGGGACCTCCCAGGCAGGCAGCGACCTCAACGAGGTCGGCGCCCTTCTGGTATACCCGGCGGTGATTGCGCTGGACATGGACCAGCCCTCCACTTACGAAACCTACATCACGATCACCAACGCCAGCGAAAGCGCGGTCACGGCTCACGTGGCCTACATCAATGGCGATTCCGATGCCGACGACTACTGCTACGAGTGCGACTTCTCGATTCCGCTGTCGGGTAACGACACGGAAATGCTCATCCTGCGGTACGACGATGTCGGTGGAACGGTGATCGAGGCCGAGCCCGACGGGTTCGGACTCAACGCGTTTCAGCACTCCTGCCCGCACCAGTACGGCATGCTGGTGGTC
>JAAELU010000690.1 GCA_024226255.1 bacterium
CATCAATGAGTGCGCCACGTTGTTGCCGTCGCCGACGTAGGCGACTCTGGTACCCGGCAGGTCACGGTGCTCGGCAATCGTCTGCAGATCAGCGAGTCCCTGACACGGGTGGCTCACGTTGGAGAGCAGGTTCACAACCGGGATCGAGGCGGCCGCTGCGATCGATGCCAGCACCTCGTGGGACTTCACCCGCATGGCAACCATCGACAGGTAGCGTGCCAACACCCGAGCAACATCTTCGGGTGCTTCACGGCTGCCGAGTCCGACCTCATCACCCTTGAGGGTGACAGGATGGGCCCCAACCTCGACCGTGGCGACCTCGGTGGAGATCCGCGTACGTGTCGATGGATGCTCGAAGAACAGCCCCACGGACTTCCCGCTGAGTGCGTCACTGCGCATTAGGCGGTTCTGCTTGAGGGCCGCGGCGTCCGCCAGCACTTGGCCAAGCTCGGCTTCGGTCAGGTCGGTCATCATCAGAAAGTCGCGTTTCATGATTCTCCTCTTAGGGTTCCGCCAAGCGCCGCTGCCGCGGCCACCATGGCGTCTCGTTGGCCATCAATGTCTTCACGTTCGAGTGTTCGATCCGGCGCCCGCAGCCGATAACGAACCGCAATCGACCGTTGCCCACTCTCGGGGTGAACGAAGTCGTCAAAGACGTCGGCACGCTCGAGCAGGATTGAGGCCTTCACGGTTGCGTCAACCAGATCGCCACCCGCCAGGGCCGGCGGAACATCGAACGACAGGTCGAACTCGACATGGGGGTAGTTCGATACGGGCGCCATCAGGGGGGCGGCGACAGGCGCCACCAACGGTGCCAATTCCATTTCGACGACGGCCACTCGTCCATCGATCTCATAGTCGGCGACAACATCGGGATGCACCTCTCCGGCGTATCCGACCGCTTGACCATTGAGGTCGAGCTCGGCCGTACGAGTCGGGTGGAAACCCGGAGGCTGGGCGGCTGTGCGTCCGATTTCGACACCCATACGATCAGCAATCGCGCTCACGATCCCAAGGGCCACCTCGGCGTCGGCTGCCGCGGCCGCTCTCCCCAGCACCGCCGGCCCGAATGGGCCGGCGATCGCCACAGCGAGACGGTTTGGCTGATCGGGAACGCGGCCATCGTCGGCCCATGGCCTGGCGTAGAAGACCCGTGCCATTTCATACAGCCCGACCGAACGGGCACCTCTGTTGAGGTTGTCGCGCACATTGCGCAAGAGGCCTGGCAGCAGGCTCTGGCGCAACTTCGACTGATCGTCGCGCAACGGATTGCGAACGGAGACGACCTCGCCGATGCCGCCCCCGAACGCCGCCAACTCTTCAGGGGACACGAAAGGCAGATTGATCGCTTGGCTCAAACCCATGCCGCGCAAAGCTGTCTGCAGCCGACGCGTGCGGACCTGGTCGGGGGTCAGGCCGCCCACCGGCCCGGTTGGAACCGTCGAATCGAATGTATCGAAGTCGGCCAATCTCGCGATCTCTTCGATGAGATCCACGGGCCGCGTCAGATCGCGCCGGTAGGTCGGCACGATCACCGTCAAGGTCTCGTCTGTGGCCGATACCTCTAAGTCGAGACGGCGCAGCAAGCCGGCGCAGCGTTGTGCGTCGAATCCTTCGCCCAGGAAGCGCTCGACGTCACGTACGGCCAAGTCGATCGAGATCGGCGAGAACGCATTGGCCACGATGTCTATCTGTGATTCGAGAACCTCTCCCCCGGCAATGGCGACGAGAAGCTGGCAGGCCCGGTCGTCGGCCATCACCGCGAGATTGGGATCAACCCCCCGCTCGAATCGAGCCGACGCTTCGGACCTCATGTCATGGCGCCGCGAGGTATACATGACAGTTGGTGGATTCCACGAGGCAGCCTCCATGAGCACCCGCGTCGTAGCGTCACTGACTTCTGACCGTGCGCCGCCCATGACTGCCGCCAGCGAGGTCGGGCCCGCTTCGTCGACGATGACCAGATCCTCGGGAGTCAGCTCGATAGTCGATCCATCCAGCGTCTCGAGGGTCTCTCCGGGAGTGGACCAGCGGACGTCGAGAACACCCCCCTCGATGCGGTCGGCATCGAATGAGTGGAGTGGATGGCCCGTTTCCATCATCACGTAGTTGGTCACGTCAACGATGTTGGAGATGGACCGGACACCCGCCTTGCGCAATCGATCCTGCATCCACAGCGGCGACGGCCCGATTGTCACTCCCCGTACCTCGCGGGCAGTAAACCGGTTGCAGCCGTCCGGTGCCGTAATCGTGATTGCGAGATCCGGCTCACCAGGCACAGTGGCCAATTCGATCACCGGCGGCCGGTAGTCAACGTCAAACCAAGCAGCCAGCTCCCGAGCTACGCCGACCATGCCCATCACATCGGGCCGGTTGTTGGTCACCTCTAGGTCGAAAACAACATCGGGCAGTTCGAGCAAGGTTTCGAATGGCTCGCCGATCGGGGCGTCGTCCGCCAGCACCATGATCCCGTCGGCTTCCTCGCCGAGGCCAAGCTCGCGGGCCGAACAGATCATCCCGTGGGACTCGACTCCCCGTATCGTGCGAGAGCCGATCTTGAAATCTCCGGGCAGTACTGCTCCGGGGAGGGCCACAGGGACAATTGCTCCGGCGTCGAAGTTCCAGGCACCACAGATGATCTGATATGGCTCGGCTTCGCCGACGTCCACCGTGGTGACGCGCACCTTGTCCGCATTCGGAATCCCGTCGACCGTCAACACCTTGCCGATGACAACAGACGTCCAGTCGGCGCGGAAAGTCTCGGTCTCCTCAACAGCATGGCCCAACATGTCGAATGCGCGGCCGATCTCAGCCGGATCCTCAGTCGGCAGATCTATGTAGTCCTGTAGCCAACGTAGTGAAACTCTCATTTGCTACCCCTGGAACTGTTCTAGGAAACGAAGATCGTTGTCGATGAAATGGCGGATCGAATCGATGCCGTGGCGAACCATCGCCAGGCGCTCGACTCCCATGCCAAATGCGAAACCGGTGACTGCGTCCGGGTCGTAGCCCACGGCCTCGAAGACGGCAGGGTCAACCATGCCGCAGCCCAGCATCTCGAGCCATCCTGATCCGCCACAGACCCGGCACGATGACTCGCCGCGGTCGCAGTTGAAGCAAGATACGTCGACCTCAGCCGACGGTTCAGTGAATGGGAAATAGTGCGGCCGCAGTCGCACAACGGTGTCGGGTGCAAAGAACTGCCTGGCAAACTCCTCGAGGGTGCCTTTGAGGTCGGAGAACTTGATGTTCTCATCGACCGCCAGGCCCTCGATTTGGAAGAACACGGGTAGATGCGAGGCGTCGATCGTGTCGTTGCGATAAGCCCGCCCCGGCGAGACGATGTAGACCGGAGGTGGATTCTGTTCCATGTATCTGGCCTGAACCGGGGAGGTGTGGGCCCGGAGCAACATCTCGTCCTCGGGTTTGCCGTAGTCGAGATACATGGTGTCAGACTCGAGGCGACCCGGATGATCCGGCGGGGTGTTGAGAGCGTCGAAGTTGTACCAAGCCAGCTCGGCCTCAGGTCCATCGGCCACGTGGTAGCCGAGTCCAGTGAAGATATCGCTGACCTCGTCGATCACCTGTTGGATGAGGTGCAGACTCCCGATAGGGATTTGACGGTGATCGACGGTCACATCAATGCCTTCGGCGGCCATGGATGCCGCTCTCTCCTGAACCGTCAAAGCCTCCTGGCGTTCGTTGACCCGCCCCTGCACGGCCTGACGAACCTCATTGATCCGCCTACCAGCCTCGCGGCGTTGGTCTTGGGGCAAGCGTCCGAGGTTGCGCATTTCGCCCGCGATAGACGAGCCCTTGCCAAGGTGCTTCTTTTCGAACTCCGCCAATGCCTCTGAGCTGGTGATACCGTCGATCTCGTCCTGCAGATCGGCCGGATCGGGCAGACGCAGATTCAACATCATCTCTTCGAGCTTGGCGTCCAGGTCAACCTCTGGGTCCTGGTTGTTCTCTTCGGTCATGTTCCTTCACTTCTCTGGAACCGTCGTGGCCCCGTGACGCAACAGCGCCCGGGCCTCCTATGAGTCCCGGGCGTCCGACTGGTTAGTAGTAAAACTAGACAGCGATATCCGCCCGGGCCTCGGGCCCGGTAAACGCGAAAGTGCGTCGGATAGTTGCGGTCATGGGTGCATGGTATTGGCCTGTGCCATAGACGGCAAGAACACGATGCCTCATGCCGGCCGGCCTTGGGCGATGGCGAACATAGCGATGCTGCCGGCGACCGCCGCATTGAGGCTCTCAACTGTTTCGGACATCGGCACAGTCAGGGTCGCCCGGGCGGCCGCCTTCTGATTGGCCGAGAGGCCTCGGGCCTCATTGCCAACCATCAACCCGATCGGGCGATCCTCTTCGTCGGGTTCGGCCCGGCCATCTTCGGCGGCCACGAGCGCTACGAGGAACACGCCTGCGGCGGCCACATCCTTGACCGTCGCTCCGGTGACGATGTTGGTCGCAAAGTGGGTTCCCGCCGCCGAGCGCAACACCTTCGGGGCCCATATGTCCGCGGTCTCCGCGGTGGCCACAACCTGGAAGCCAAAGGCCGCGGCCGATCGGACGAGCGTGCCCACGTTGCCCGGATCCTGAATACCGCAGAGAATCACGGTATCGACCGCCTCAATGGCACCTTGCTGGGGAATCGTCGCCACCGCTACTGGCCCACGCGGGTTCTCGGTACCCGCCAACTTGTCGAGAACCGCCTGACTCACCAGGACCACATCGGTACCCGCCTGGTCGGCGCGCCGCGTCAGCTCGTCGCGTTGAAGCGCGAAGACTGTCTCGGGGACTACACCGGACGACAAGGCCCCTTCCAGAACGTTGGGACCTTCCAGGAGCGTCTTGCCGGTTTCACGTCGGTAGCGGGCTCTATGAAGCCTCGCCGCCTGCACCACCCGCGAGTTGCGAGTTGATTCGATCACGATGTGTGTCCTATTCGGACGCGACACCCGCTACTTCAACAAGCGCGGTGAATGCTGCCGGATCGTTGACTGCCATATCGGCCAACATCTTGCGATCGACCTCAACCTCAGCAGCCTTGAGGCCGGCGATCAGCACCGAGTACGTCGTGCCGTTCTGGCGGGCCGCCGCATTGATACGCGTGATCCACAGCTTGCGGAATTCACCCTTGCGAGCCCTCCGGTCGCGGTAGGCGTACTGCATCGAGTGCATTGTCTGCTCTCGTGCCGTGCGATAGCGTCGACTCCTCGCCCCGGTGTAACCCGAGGCGCGGTCCATTACCTTGCGGCGCTTCTTGCGCGCGTTTACAGCTCGCTTGACTCTTGCCATGGCTGCCTCCTAACGACCCAGCAGCCGGGCAGCGCGCTTGGCGTCGCCCCCGGTCAGCGTCTTGTCACCGTTGACGCGTCTCCAGCGTCGGGCGTTTTTCTTGTGGCGGTTGTGGCCGCGCCAGGCTCCGTTGTGGGTGATCTTCCCACGACCGGTCACCTTGTAGCGCTTGGCCGCTCCCTTGTGTGTCTTCTGCTTCGGCACGGTTACTCCTCGTCTGCCGGGGCGGTTCCCGCAGACTTCTCGTCCTCCGGCGGTGCCTCAACAGCTGCGGCCGGTTCGGTTGTTTCTGTCTCTGTTGCGATCGGCTCTGCGACCGTTGTCTCTTCGGGCAATTCTTCTTGGGCTGCGGTTGGCTCATCCTCTTGGGCGGAATCCTCTGAGGAAACGGTCTCTTTGGAAATCTTGCCCGGGGCCAGGACCATGGTGATCTGGCGCCCTTCCATCTTTGGCATCACTTCCACCACCGCCTGTTCGCCGAGATCATCGATCAGTCGGGTCAGAATGACACGCCCCAACTCAGGATGGGTCACTTCACGGCCCCGAAAGCGCATCGTGCACTTGACCTTGTCCTTCTCGCTCAGGAACTTGACGACTCGGCGCCGCTTCACCTCGTAGTCACTGTCACCGATCTTGGGACGGAATTGAACTTCTTTGATCACCGTACGCGCCTGGTTCTTGCGGGCTTCACGGGCCCGAACCGACTGCTCGTACTTGAACTTGCCGTAATCCATCATTCGGACCACGGGTGGCCTCGAATCGGCGGCCACTTCGACAAGGTCGAGACCCAGTTCAGCGGCAAGCCATTTGGCTTCATCGATCGATTTGATTCCGATCTGTCCACCATCGGGAGCGACCAGCCGTACCTCTTTGGCACGAATCTTGTCGTTGACTCTCGGTTCTCTGGATGAAATAGGAACCCTCCTGGTTCGTTGCTGTCACTTCCAGTGTGCTGCCAATAGAAAAAGGCAGCACGCGACGCGGTACTGCCTGAGATCAAACCTCGACTCACTAGATCTTCCTGACTGCTGCCAGGGCGTGGCCGGGTGGGAAGCAGGCGCCTCCGCTTCGTCAATTGTTGACGGGAGTATACGGTGCCAAATGTGAGAGGCAAACGCCCGGTCGGCCGGAAGTCACACTTGGCGAAGGGCCAGCACTGCGCCGACTGCGGCAGCAGCGGCCTCAGCTCCCTTGTTATTGGGCCCCATCGCCGAACGCTCGACGGCGTCGGCGGCGTTGCGCGCCGTCAGAATCCCAAATGTGACCGGTATGCCGGTATCGAGTGAAACTCTCATCAGACCCTCCGAGGCACGATGAGCTACGTGCTCGTAGTGATCGGTATCACCCTCGATAACCGCGCCCAGGGCGATAACTGCATCGACCGTCCCACTCGTCGCCAACTTCTGAGCCAGCAACGGGATTTCGAAGGCCCCCGGTACCTCCACAACTCGAGTGGCTTCAGCTCCGACGTCGCTGAGGTACATCAGAGCCCCGGTCAGTAAGCCGCCGGTCACTTCGCCGTTGAACGTCGCCACGACAACGCCGATGCGGAGACCTGAGCCGTCGTATTCGGACTTGCCGGGTTCAATCCCCATCGGATTGTGACCCTATGAGGTGGCCGAGCTTGGCAGCCTTGGTTTCGAGGTATGCCCTATTACGTTCGGACACAGGCACAACCAGGGCCTGGCGCCCGGACACATCGACTCCAAGAGCCGCCAGCGCGTCAACCTTTGCCGGATTGCTTGTCAGGAGTTTCACGGAAGCCACCTTGAGATCGTTGAGAATCTGGGCGGCGATACCGTAGTGGCGCGCATCGATGGCCAAGCCAAGTGCCAGGTTGGCCTCGACCGTGTCGGCTCCGTCATCCTGGAGGCGGTACGCCGCCAGCTTGGGCAGAAGTCCAATGCCACGACCCTCATGCCCCCTCATGTAGATGACGACACCCTCACCGGCGGCGGCAACCTGGGCCATCGACTCTGTGAGCTGGCTGCGACAGTCACACCGCTGGCTTGTCAGCACGTCCCCGGTCAGACACTCGGAGTGGACCCGGACCAGCACATCGGACTTGCCGGCAACCTCACCCATCACCAGGGCTACCTGTTCCGGCTCCCCAACCGCCGCCCGATATCCGAAAGCAGTGAATTCGCCGTGCTCGGTCGGCAGCACGGTTTCGACTTCACGAGTGACAAGTGCTTCGGTGGCCCATCGGTATGCGACCAGCTCCTCAATCGACAGAACCGGGATGTCGTGTATCGCAGCAAAGGCAGTGAGGTCGTCACCGCGCGCCATCGTGCCGTCGTCGTTGACGATCTCGCACACAGCTCCGGCCGGATGGAGCCCGGCCATCCGAGCCAAGTCCACCGCCGCTTCGGTGTGTCCTGGGCGCACCAACACTCCCCCCTCGTGGTAGCGCAGCGGAAAAACGTGGCCGGGACGGCCCAAGTCGGCGGGCCGCGTTGCCGGATCCGCCAGCGCCAGCAGAGTACGGGCACGATCCCCAGCCGAGATGCCGGTCGTCGTTCCGGCCACAGAGTCAACTGAGATCGTGAATGCCGTCCGATGAGCGTCGGTGTTCTCCTCGACCATCAAGGGCAGCGCCAGCTCATCAAGCCGGGAACCTTCGAGCGGAGCGCAGATCAGACCACTGGTGTGACGCACCATGAAGGCGATCTTCTCCGGCGTGGCCTTCTCTGCAGCCAGGATCAGGTCACCCTCGTTCTCACGGTCCTCATCGTCCACGACAAGGACGAAGTCACCCCGCCCCATGGCGGCAACTGCGGCTTCGACAGTGTTCTTGCTCACGCGCCCGCCTCCAGCAATCGTTCAACGTACTTTGCAATCACGTCGACCTCGAGATTCACTCGATCTCCGATATCCCGAGTTCCCAGAGTTGTTGCCTCCAGCGTGTGAGGTATCAGAACAAACTCGAACCAATCGTTCCCGACCGCCGTGACCGTCAGACTGACCCCGTCGACTGTGATGGATCCCTTTTCAACCACATAGCGAGCCAGTGAGATGGGCACCTCGACTCGAACTCGTACGGCATCGCCTTCTGCGTGACGGGCGAGGACGTTGCCGGCGCCGTCCACGTGGCCCTGCACCACATGACCATCGAACCTGCCCGATGCCGGCATTGGCCGCTCCAGGTTTACCCGATCGCCGACCTCGAGTCCTCCGAGGTTGCTTCTCTGCAACGACTCGGCGACGACGTCGAACGCCAGTGTTCCCCCGCCACCGGCGACGATGGTCAGGCACACGCCGTTGACGGCAATCGAGTCACCGAGGCCAGGCGTCTCTTCAAAGGGGTCGGCGACGATGAGCCTGCGGCCCGCTCCCGTTGCCTCTACAGAAACTACTTCGACGAGCTCTTCGACGATTCCGGTGAACATCAGGCGGGTTCCTCTCGCACTCGGGCATCTACACGTAGGTCAGGACCTACTTTGGTGACGGTGAAAATGTCGATGTTGGTGGCAGCCTGGAGCGTGGTGAACACGGAGGAGAACATCGGCAGCCCCGAACCTCCCGCCACCTTGGCTCCGAAGTACACCGTGAGCTGGTCGGCCAGGCCGGCCTCGAGAAACGACGTCGCCAGGCGAGGGCCACCGTCAACGAGGACCTCGAGAATGCCCCGCGAGGCAAGATCCTTGCCCATTGTCAACAGGTCGACGCCGGAGTGTCCTGCAGCCACCACTACCTCACAGCCGGAGACCGGTTCGAGAGGGGCCGGAGCGTAGACCAGTGGACTACGTCCATAGAGACGCCGCCCCTCCGGTAGCGGAAGAGCACCGGCGACCACAACAGGTCGAGGTTGCTCTCCTTGGAACGTATCAATCCGAACGTCGAGCAGTGGGTCGTCGGCGCGAAGTGTCCCTGCCCCGATCATTACCGCATCCGCCGCCGCTCTCAGCTGATGCGCATCCTCACGCGCCTCGCCGGACGTGATCCACTGCGACGTCCCATCCCGAGCCGCAGTCTGCCCATCGAGCGTGGCGGCGAGCTTCAACCGGAACCGCGCCAGACCTGTGCGGCGATGGTGAAAATACCCGGGATCGAGCGCCAGCGCGTCCGCTTCGGCGACGCCAACCGTGACATCGATTCCGGCCTCGCGCAGTCGGTCAATACCGGCTCCGGAGACTTGACGATCTGGATCAACGGTCCCGACGACCACCCGTGCCACGCCCGCGTCGATCAGTGCATCGGCACATGGCGGAGTCCTCCCGTAGTGAGAGCACGGCTCCAATGTGGTGACAAGCGTTGCTCCGCGCGCCCGGTCTCCTGCCTGGCCGAGCGCCAGGACTTCTGCATGGGGCGTGCCCGGGCCGGCGTGAAATGCCGCGCCTATCTCTTCCCCGCCGGGGGTCAGCACTACGGCGCCCACGCGGGGGTTGGGGTGTGGCTGGCTGGCCGCGGCCAATGCAACGGCTCGCCGCATCCACCCGCCCTCGCGCGAATCAACCTCTCGGTTGTCCGACGGTGCGCGTCGCGACACACGCCCTCCTTCTCTCATCCGGACTCTTACCGTCGGCTCCGGAGTTCCACCGGATCAACCTCTATTGAGGGTCGCGGACTTTCACCGCCGGTCGGGAATTACACCCTGCCCTGAAGGGGGCTTCTTTGTGAGGGACAGCTTAGGGGGCGCTGTGACGGTTCGAGTCAGGGGAAGGAGATATCAGATGTCAGACGTCAGATGTCAGATGTCAGAAGGAAGAAGTCAGAGAGTTGTCAGTTATCAGTTGCCGGTTACCAGTCGGGCCACAACAGATGAATCAGTCGAACTCCGACCGATAGTTGACAGCGCGTCCGACTCACATCTGACATCTGATATCTGACATCGGAACCGGCGACGGAGGAGTCGGTTCCTAGTTGCGGCGGTCGATCTGGTAGCTCGAGCCGGGTTCGCGCTTGGCGTATTCCTTCATCTCTGAAGCCACTGCGGAGGCTTCCCACTCGCTGGTGATACGGCGCCGCATGTTGGTGGCGACTCCCAGAGAGATCGACGAAATCGGGAACGCATGGCGTTCACCGCGCCGGTCGACGACTTCGATGTATCCCTGGAGAGCGTCGGCGGTGTCGTAGAAGTCCAGGATCCCGTCGTCGTACGCGGTAACGGTGGCTTTGGAGAACTCTTCTGCGTTGTTGGGATTGACGACGGCGACAAAGTCGTCGCCACCGACATGACCAACAAAGGCGTCTGGATCGCCACACACTTCAGCAGCATTCAGCAAGACGCTGGCGCTGAACTTGATAACGGAGTCTCCCCGCATGAATCCGTAGTGATCGTTGAATGCCTTGAAGTTGTCGAGATCGGCGTGGACCACGGCAAAAGGATCCCCTGAGCGAACCCGCTCTTCGAGTTCGCGAGCGATCCGGAAGTTGCCCGGCAGGCCGGTGAGAGGTGACAGGTCGCGCATTTGCTGAGCGCGACGCAGCACCGTCTTGACCCGAGCCATCAGCTCATCGAGGTCGAACGGCTTCGTGACGTAGTCGTCAGCGCCTAGGTCGAGACCCTTGACTCGATCCTCGGCCAAAGCCTTGGCGGTGAGAATGATCACCGGGACGTTCGCTGTGGCCGGGCTGTTGCGCATGTGACGGAGCACCGTCAACCCGTCCATCTCCGGCATCATGACGTCCAGAAGTACAAGATCCGGCGGGCGAGTCTTCGCCATATCGAGCGCGATCTTGCCGTTCTCGGCAGTTTCAGCCTCAAATCCTTCGAGTTCGAGATTCATCCGGACAAACTGAACGATGTCCGGATCATCGTCGACTACGAGTACGCGCTCTTTCATGGGGCGATCAGCCCTCCACTGCTTTCCTCATCGAGTCAATTGCGGCAACGGGGTCGTCTGCATTAAACACGGAACTGCCAGCCACGAACACATTCGCTCCAGCATCACGTGCCCGGCGAATATTGTCTACGCCGATGCCACCGTCGATTTCTATATCGGTCGACAATCCCAAGGAGTCAACCTTCTTTCTTGCCGCTTCAACCTTTGTCAGTACGTCTGCAATGAACGACTGGCCCCCAAAACCTGGATTGACCGACATGATCAGCACAAGATCGCAGAGCTCGACGTAAGGCTCAATCGCGGCAAACGGTGTGGGCGGGTTGATTGCCAGCCCGAACTCGAGACCAGCGGCCCGGGCCTGCGCCGCAACGGGTTTGGGATTGGGGAACACCTCGAGATGGACCGTGGCGAGATCGGCTCCGGCCTCCCGCAGGGGCTCGAAGTACGACTCGGGATTGGTCATCATCAGATGGCAGTCGAACTTGGCTTTGGTTACCGGCCGCAGCGAAGCGATAACCGGAATGCCCAGCGAAATATTGGGCACAAAGTGCCCGTCCATAACGTCGATGTGGAACATATTGACGTGGCCATCAACCCTGCTGACTTCCTCGCCGAGGCGAGCAAAGTCGGCGGCGAGTATCGAGGGTGCAATCTGATTGGTCATCAGGCGCCGAGCATAGAGGGAGCCGGCCGTTGCGCGATGGACTCAGCTAGATCTCACATCTGCTCTTGCTGCCACGGCACCTCTAGCTGTCCGCCGTATCATCAATCGGACACCAAGGAAGGACCCATGGACCGATACCGTGTAGCGCCCGGGAGTGACATTGACCTCAAAGATTGGGATCCCGACGACCTTGCAGCCTTTTCCGGCGACAAGGACGAAGCCAGGGATCTCTTTGAGGACATGGTCGAGCGAATCGCCGAGTTGCAGCATGTCATGTGGGCCGAAGACAAGCACAGCCTCCTTGTCGTGATTCAGGCGATGGACACCGGCGGTAAGGACAGCACGATCCGCTCGGTGTTCAGTGGTGTCAATCCCCAAGGGGTGCGGGTGGCCAACTTCAAGTCCCCAACGTCGGTTGAACTCGAGCATGACTACCTGTGGCGAGTTCATCCACATACGCCGGGCAAGGGTGAGATCGCCGTGTTCAATCGGAGCCACTACGAGGACGTTCTGATCGTGCGGGTGTTGGGGTTTGCCCCCGAGGAGAAGTGGCAGCGCCGTTACGGGCACATCAATGACTTCGAACGACTGTTGACCGATGAAGGCACGACCGTCGTCAAGCTGTACCTGCATATCTCCAAAGAGGAACAGGCCGAGCGACTCCAGGAACGCCTCGACACACCCGAGAAGCTGTGGAAGTTCAACAAGGGAGACCTTGATCACCGAGCACTCTGGCCCGAGTACATGAAGGCGTTCGAGGCGGTGTTGTCCAAGACGAGCACCGAAGACGCCCCGTGGTACATCATCCCGGCGAACCGCAAGTGGTACCGCAACTATGTGATCGGCACGATCATCCTTGACACGCTCGAGTCGATGAACATGGAGTTTCCCAGCCCGGAAGAGGGCCTCGAGGACGTCGTGATTGACTGAGACAGGGAACTGAGGGCTGAAGTCAGAAGCCACAAGCCAGAAATCAGCTGTGGGGAGCGCCATTGGGCGGACAGTGCGGACCGGAGTATCAGTCCGAATTGCCAGATAGTGCATATTGCCGGTTCGAGGGTGGGTTCAATGGCTATAGGATTGACGAGGTGGGCGTGATTATGCGCTAGCCACATCGCTGGATTCCAGATGACGGTAGGGAAGCGCCGATTGCCAGTTATGCGCTTGCAGGGTCGTTCTCGATGTGGGCACAATGGCTCTATCGGCCATGCCAACAACGTGATTGACTCGCTGCAAGCTGGCCGTGCCAACCCCGGCGATCCGTCGATCTCCGACAGAGCTGAGCGACTTGCGTCCCGTCGAGGAACCGGTGAATAGACGCATCCGAGCGATAACGGTTGTGGTGGGCGTAGTTCTGTTCGGGGGTCTCGTCTCGTGTTGTGCCAACTCGTCCTCGGAGTCGGAGCGACCCGACCCGGCGCAGATGGTTGACGGCGGTTCGTGGTATGTGAGGGAGCGGTGGCCACACGACGGCAACCCCTATGAGACTGAGCATTTGGTGGTGTACAGCGATGGCGCCAGCCAACAGGCCCGCCAGCGTCTCGGCGGCCTCGCCGAGGAGGTGTGGGTCGAGGTCATCGACGAGATGGGTCTCGTCCCGGCGACCATGTTCAAGTTCCCGGCCGGTCAGGACAAGGTCGACCTGTACGCCAACCGATACAACGTCGTAGAGGGTGGCGGGGCCCGGGCCTACCACGCCGGAGTGATCATCGCGTCGTTCGACAACGACATTGGAGAATCCACGAATGTCTCGGTGGTCCGCATCGTCTTGAAGCACGAGCTGGTCCACGTGGCGGAGCAATTGCTGATGGGCCGGTGGACCGGCAACGTAGCAGTGAGCGACCCGCGGCGCATGCCTACGTGGTTCAGCGAGGGTACGGGCGAAGCCCTCTCAGGAGGGACAACCGGGGGCGCACCCCGCACCCTCGACCAGATAGAGGGCCTGATCGCCGACTACGGGCAGATCAACCCGATCGCATGGAGGGTCGACCTCCCGCCGTCGAAGGTCTTCTCCTCGGACGCGTATCCCCGCTACTACTACCCGATGGCTCAACTCGCCGTCGAATACCTGCTGGACCCCGTAGGTCTGGGCAAGTCCCCCGAGGACCTCGCGGCCGTGATGCTCGACATGGGCAACGACGTCTCGTTCGCCGAGGCCTTCGAGAACCAAATCGGTATCAGCCAGTCCGACTACGAGACGCAGTTCTTTGCGCGCATGGACACGTACCTTCCCCAGAGCGAGTTTCCTGTCGAGGCAGTGACACTTGGGCTGGTGTGCCTGCTGGCCGCAGGCGTCATGGGTGGCTCATTGGTTTGGGGCCAGCGGCATTGGCCTGCTGGCGCGTCCGGGTCACTCCAGTCCGAGGTGCCGGTGTGGACCCGCCGCGCTCGCCGGGGTTTCGTTGTCGAGATTTGGGCATTTGGTTTCATCACGGTCGGCTTTCTAGCGCTCGCCCTGTTCTCGATCGAATTCGACGTACTCCCTGCCGGTACAGACCTGGCTCTGTTGTACGCGGTCGCCGCGGGCTTTTTCGCCAGCTCTGTCGCCATCCTGATGTGGGCGATTCGACGTGGGAGCGATCGGTCGCGTCGCGCCTTCCTAATACCGCCTCTGGTCATCGTCGCCGCCGTCATCACGAATGCGGTGATCGATCAGATCACTTTCTGAACACGCCAACACCCGCCCATATCGCCATTTCAGGAGCGAGAACGAGCGTTTCGGCGAGTGTCCCCGATCGGCACTTATTGCTTGGGCAGTGATGGTGGTGCAGTCTGTGGGGCATTGGGTCTTGGCCTCTATGGGAGATGGCAGTGGACAAAGCGCAGATGATGGTGCGGGCTCTAGGGGCGAGCGACGCCCGCGCCGCGGTAACGGTGATTAGCACCGCGGCCAAATGGTATGCAGAGTTCCTGACCCCTTCAGAGGTTCACGAGCCCGAGATGACTCTCGAAAGCTGGGTAGAGGAGGCTCGGCGGATGACCTGGTATGGGGCGTTCGACGGCGTTGATCTAGTGGGCGTGATGGGCCTCGAGTATGCCGGCAACGCGGCACTCTTCCGACATGCCTACGTGCTGCCCGACCGTCAGCGGCAAGGTATTGCAGCGATGCTCCACAACCATCTCGAACGACAGGTCGTCGGTGTCGACAAGATCATCGTCGGTACCTACGCCGCCAACTACAAGGCCCGAGCTGCCCTCGAGAAGGCCGGTTATCAACCGTCCCCGGACCCGGAAGCTGTGCTCCGCCACTACTACGACATACCCAAAGACCGGCTCCAATCATCGGTGACCTACGAGAAGCACGTCGATAGCGATCGATGACACCAGCGGCGAGCACCCCACGCCGATCACCGAATACGCGTCTCAACGATCATTCCCGCGAGTGCGCTGGATCGACACGTATGCGTGTGCAGGTTGGGCTGCAGTCAGCAAGCTTCGCTGGCACGAGCCCTTCTCCGCAGTCGCTTCCAACCGGAATCCCAGACTGCCACAAACCTCGGCTCGATCCGTTTCTCCAACAGCGGGCCGAGCCCCAGCAGGCGGGGGATGTTCACTGTCTCGTGGCCGGTAATCAGAGTGCCATCGCCGACCGCTTCGAGATGGATGTCGCCGTGACCTTTCCAGAAGCCACGGAGATCCCATGCAGCCCGAATGTCAGGTTCCGTCACGGTCATCCGAGCAACCAGCGGGAAAGGCGACCGGTGCATTGGTACGGCGAACCAACCGTCGCCTCGATCCTTGACCTCGCCTGCCACTCCATAGAGCCGAACCCAATCCTGAGGTGTTTTGAAGTAGTCGTAGACGACATCGGGCGGGAGTTGGATCGTCTCATCGAACTCGAGGTGCATCATGCCTCCTTTTCGGATCGCCCAGCTCGCCACCCATCGGATCTTCCCCTCGACGTCGAAGAGACAGATACCGCCATCATCCCTCGAAACACCCTGAGTGGGAAGGCCGCCGTGCCCTCCTCACACCCCGCCCATATAGGACTTCGAGGGGCCGTTCAGAACTGCCGGTTCCCGCGAAGGTTCCTTGGTGCATCTCTATGGGTCACACCTGTCATTATGCGCGGATGGGGAAGCGACTGTACGAGGAACCGCCAGACGTGACGGTGACCGAAGTCCAATCACGTTTGTCGGAGGGACAGCCTCTCGAGGACGCGGTTCTGCTCATTCTTGGTGCTGCACTGAACGAACCGAACCGGGAACGAGCAGAAGCGTTCTGCCGAAGATGGGTGCGCGACGCCAACGCCGCTACAGCTCGGGCGGACCTGCTGGGGCTTGCGCATCTGGCGCGAAGGTTCGGTCAGACCGATGGTGCTACATGGGCACTCGTTCAGGCCGCCGAGGTCGACTCCCGGTTCGAGGGCATCTGGCAGGACGTGATTGATGATTGCAGAACGTTCGTTCCGGCCCCGCCGCCGTGGAACAAGCCCGTGTGCGTCCTCGATGGAATGCGCATCGACAACCTGGAGGGTCTCTGGGACGAGGTGACCCGTTCGCTGATCCCTGGCGCCGAATGGGGTCGGAACCTGGACGCCTTCAACGACATTCTGCGCGGTGGCTTTGGAACACCCGAAGACGGTTTCGTAGTCCGATAGTCAAACGTCGAGCGAAGCCGTCAGGCCCTGGGATGGGACGAGACTGTGCGATGGCACGAGTCGACCCTTGAACGATGCCACGAGTCGAGCAGAGAGAGGCTCTTGGGCGAGCTTGAGGAGGCTCTACAGCACATCGGACAGACCTTGTTCGACATGGTCATCGGTGTCATCCGGAGCCACGGGCCAGGGGGGAGGGAGTAGTCCGACATGATTGACCTCGAGCAGGCCGAGAACTAGGCGGGTGCGGCCGATCACCAGATACGGAGCGGAAACGCGCATTCCGCCGATCGTCCGGGATCGGCACATGCTGAGCGACTGCTTTGGGACAGCCCCTGTGTCAGACGTCAGTCGGCTCCTCAAGTGTGCCGGGGGCGTGGCGGCGGCCGTTACCCCACGCCTCACCTGTCATGGACTTGTTGCCGGCGGGTTGGACCGCGAGCAGCTCAAGCGAGCCTCCTTGGAAACCAACCATCGGACGATCGTCGATGAACATCAGACCGCCGGGCGCCACATTGGCCATGCTCTTGGCAGCAGCAAAGACCTTCACCCGCTCGCCTTCGACGATCATCCATGCCCCGGGACGGGGGTTGAAGCCCCTAATCATGCGTTCTGCCACCTCAACGGGAAGGGTGCCGTGGATCTGCGCCTCACGAGTCGTCAGCCGTGGCGCTGTGGTGGCCAGGCCAGAGATCTGAGGTGCCGGAACACGTCGACCTGA
>JAAELU010000691.1 GCA_024226255.1 bacterium
GGAGCGACCAACTTCACCTCGCTGTACCCACCAATACCGTCAGGGGTGTACACGTACGCCGCACCGGCTCCCCGACCGTCTGGACCAGTAGCGGCCGAACCGACAACGATGGTCGCGCCGGAGACCGCTACCGAGGTCGCCATACATCTCACTGAAGTCGACGTCGCAGACTTCACAGGCAAGCCGCCCGGTCTGTATGCGGGCCATGTCCTTCTTGCGATGAACGATCGAGTGATCTCGTTCTCGCCGTCGATGGCGCCGATAGAGCAGGCGTCCTTCGATCGCTTCAACCTCTGCTTCATCTGGCTCAGGTAGTAGGGAGCTGTCTACGGCAACGGCGAGAGACTTGATCTCCACTGCGATCTCAACGAGTCGTTCACGGTCATTCACGAACGTGTTGAACACCTGGTGATCGAGTTTGCTGGCCCGGTCCATCCCCGAGCCGGCGTAGGCAGGGTCGAAGTGCGCCAAGTTGGCAAGTTTCAGGTTGACACCATTGGGATTTCTGAACTTCTACTCCTGGGGTCGAACGGAGTGGATCGGCAATTGGTTGAGGATGGCCGATAGATCGATGACATCCGGGTGCGTGGCGCTCTGCACGCCGATCCGGAAGTAGAGGTCCAAGGCCAACACGATCTCGTCCCATGCCCACGGGGGGTTTCGTCCATCTGCCATGGGTTCCTGTCTACCGCTCATGACATGGCGGTCCGTCGCCAGTGACTACAGCGTTGCCCACACGGACCCGACAAGGCCACCTCCTTAGCAGGGAATCCTGAGCTGGTCAGAGAAGGTCGGTGAACGCCGGTTCGCACCCTTCGGGAGTGACTTTGTTGGTCGCCACCGTTCATGGCAGATCAATGCCGGTCGGCTGTTGAGGCCTCACTTGAGGCCTCAACTGGTGGCATTACGAGCGTCCGGTAGGTGAGGATGTGGGGCTTGTCGACCGCCAGGGCGGAACGATATTGATCGGTGCGCCCGACCTCGATGGAGGGGGTCAGTGAGGTACTGGCTGTCTTCTGACCGGCCAGGTGGTACCGGAGCGTCGTGGGCATTGTCATTTGCGCGATAGTGGATGTCGTAACCACGTTCGCAGGGAAGCGGCTGATCC
>JAAELU010000692.1 GCA_024226255.1 bacterium
CCGAGTGTTGTGTTGAGTTCGTCGACGATCTTGAGGAAGTCCCAGCGCTCAGGCGTGGCCGCGGTGGTGCACGTGCCGATGCGATGCATGCCGATGTCCTGTTCGCTGATCTCGGCGACCTCGTCGTAGGTCTGGATGCTGTAGGCCTGGAGTCGAGCCATGTTGACCGAGCCGTTCAGCGAGTGGAAACCAGCAGCTGCATGCCAGGTGGAGCCCGCCGTCAGCTGCTTGCGCTCGACGAGGACGACGTCTTTCCATCCGAGTTTGGTGAGGTGATAGAGGACCGCGACCCCGACGATTCCCCCACCGATGACCACGGCTTTGGCTTCATTCCTCACGACGACTCCCCCACCCACTCGAGGCAGGTTTCTCTACGGCTTTGCTGTGTTCGCTGATTGGGCTGTGCGCGGCAAGAGTATCGAGATCAGCAATCGGCATCAGCATCAGCATCGACGCGGTGTGCCGAGGTCGCTATCTCGCCAGGACAACCCAGGACCACGTGGCATCCCCACCCGCGGGAACCCGTGGCCAAAAGCATCATCCTTGACTAATATCAGTGGTGGCAGATATATAGTGAACTGTGGCTAGCGCGGCGATCAACACCTACGAACGGGTCGGAACTGCTTTGGCCGACCCGATCCGCCAGCGCATCCTCCTACTCCTCCTGACCGGCCCGAGCTACCCGGGCGATCTCCTCGCTGAGATCGACACCACCCAGCCGAACCTGTCAAACCACCTCGCGTGCTTGCGCGGATGCGGCTTGGTCCGGGCCAAACGAGAGGGCCGGAAGGTCCGCTACGAGCTGGCATCCGACGAGTTGGCCCACGCCCTCCAATACCTCGGCAACATCGAACTCAGCATCGATTGCCACCATCCTGATCTCGAAAGGCGAACATGATGGACACTTCCGCACTCATCGTGTCCTGGCCGACACCTCAGATGTTGATCGTCGTGCACCACCGATGAGCACCGTCGAACTGTCGTCGAGCCCGGCGGGGGCGGCCCGGCTGCAACGCCAGGCGATCATGCTGGCGTGGTTCACGATGGCGTGGAACGTGATCGAAGCCATCGTCGCACTCGCGGCAGGAGCCGTTGCCGGCTCCAGCGCTCTCATCGGCTTCGGACTCGACTCCACCATCGAGGTCTCATCAGCGGCCGTTGTGCTCTGGCAGTTTCGCTCACCATTCCCCGAACAGCGTGAACGCCATGCCCTGCGCCTCATTGGCGTTTCGTTCTTCGCACTCGCCGCGTGGGTCGCCATCTCATCGGCTATCGATCTCACCCAGCAGTCCCGGCCCGACCCCTCGAGCGTGGGCATCGGTCTCGCCGCAGTCTCCCTCGTGGTGATGCCGATCCTCGCCGTCACGAAACGCCGGGTGGGAACTTCGATGGGCGCGGCCACCGTCATCGCCGACAGTGCCCAGACCTGGTTGTGCACCTCTTTGTCAGCGATCCTTCTCATCGGTCTCGCCGCAAATGCGATCGCCGGCTGGTGGTGGGCCGACCCCATCGCCGGCATCCTCATCGCCGCCGTCGCCACCCGCGAGGGCATCAACGCCTGGCAAGGTCACAACTGCTGCGCCCCAGTTCCCACCGACTCCAGCACCTGCACCGACGATTGCGCTGACCACCAGTAGGCCCCGTCCCGCGCCGAGCTTGCAACGATGGACCACCCCGGCCCGCTGGTGGCCTTTGGCGCAGACAGATTCCTGTCGCTCAGGAGGGCGACCGGTCAGCGTTCAGCAGTGTCAGGAGAGAGAAGCGGGCGATGATGGAGTGCTTTCTCACCGTTGACAGAGATAGCCGGCGGAGATCGTGTTGTGAGCCACATCCCTGGCTAGTCGCTACTCCTGATTGAACACTGGCCGGCGCTTCTCGAGAAACGCCATCATGCCTTCGGTGTTGTCGGCCGTCCCGATGGTGGCGTGGACACCGCGACGCTCCCCTGCCA
>JAAELU010000693.1 GCA_024226255.1 bacterium
AGTCACCGGCTATTCAACTGCGCGCGGTGCCACCAGCCGGTCGCGATCTGCACGCATTGCGACCGGGGCCATCGCTACTGCTCGGCCCATTGCCGTGAGCAACAGCGGGTGGAGAACGTCCGAGAAGCGGTAAGACGCTACCAACGAACGCCCCACGGCGCCCGCAACAACGCCGCCCGCCAGAAGCTGTGGCGCATGCGGATTGTAACAACCGTAACGCATCACCCTTCCGCAACTCACAGCCACCTGCGAGAAGAGGTTCCGGTAAAGAACATCCCGAAGGAGGCCTGTAGTGCGACATCAAACCGAACATCTGCCATCGCCTACCGCGTACCGGTCACGCTGTCGACCGGCGCGACCGGTCAGACCGTCCGGCGCTGCGATTTTTGTGGCCGACCGTGCGGTTCGTATGCCCGATGGGAGACCCTCAGCGAGCATCGCCGCCGGCAGGGACGCCCTGATCTTCTGTTGTGAGGGACGGATCCGATGATCTCACCCCAAATCGAAGCGGAAATCCTGCGGCTCTATCACGCGGAGAAGTGGCAGATCGGCACCATCGCCGGTCAACTGGGTGTTCACCACAGCGTAGTCCGGCGCGTGCTCGCGCAAGACGGCACACCGGTCACCAAGCGATCTCGCGCCACACAGCTGGATCCGTTCATCCCCCTGATTGTCGCGACGTGGAAGCAGTACCCCAAGCTGCCGGCCAGTCGACTCTACGAGATGTGCCACCAGCGCGGGTACAACGGAAGCCCGCATCACTTTCGCCATAGGGTCGCGCCGTATCGTCCCCAGCCTGTGGCTGAGGCATATCTTCGAGTCAAGACATTGCCCGGCGAGCAGGCCCAGGTTGACTGGGGCCACTTCGGCAAGCTGGCTGTCGGTCGGGCACAACGCCATCTGTCAGCCTTCGTGATGGTGCTCTCCTACTCGCGGCGGATCTTCCTGCGCTTCTACCTCGGCCAACAGAGCGAGAACTTCCTGCGCGGCCATGAGGCTGCGTTTGCCGATTGGGGTGGGGTCGCGCGCGTATTGCTGTATGACAATCTCAAAAGCGCCGTGCTCGAACGTAGGGGCGATGCCATCCGCTTCAATCCGCTCCTGCTCGACTTCGCCCGACACTATCGCTTCGCCCCGCGGCCTGTCGCGGTGGCCCGAGGAAATGAAAAGGGTCGAGTCGAGCGAGCTATTCAGTACATACGCCGCGCCTTCTTCTTGGCCCGACGCTTCAAGGATGTGGATGATCTCAACCGTCAGGCGCAAACCTGGTGTGATGGGCCGGCCTGCAATCGCCGCTGGGTCGAGGATGACAGCCTAACCGTAGCGGAAGCCTTCGAGGCGGAGCGCTCCCTGCTCTTGCCGCTCCCGCACACACCGTTTGTCACCGACGAACGGCGCGAAGTCACCGTGGGCAAGACACCGTACATCCGCTTCGACCACAACGACTACTCTCTGCCGCATGGACTGGTGCGCAGGACAGTGGTCGTGGTAGCGAGCCTCCAGACGGTGCGCGTCATGCACCGCGGTAGCGTCGTGGCTGAACATGACCGCAGCTTTGATCGCCGCCGGCAGATTGAGGATCCCGAGCACATCGAACGACTCGTCGAGCATAAACGGCAAGCCCGATCACACCGCGGCATGGACCGACTCGCCGCGGCCGCACCGGCCAGCCGAGATTTACTGACCTGCCTGGCCCAGCGCGGCGCCAATCTCGGCACAGCCACGGCGCGGCTGTTGCTGCTGCTGGAGGAGTTCGGGGCTGCTCGCTTGGAGCAGGCAATTCGCGAAGCGATCGAGAAGGACATCCCACACCATCACGCGGTACGCCAGATCCTGGAGCGACAGTGTCGCGCAGAAGGGCGCAATCCCACGCTGCCGGTGACGCTACCGGACGATCCCCGTCTGCGCGACCTGACCATAAGGCCACACACGCTTGAAAGCTATGACGAACTGAGCCAAGGCATCGTCGACGAGCGGGAACCGTTCGATCAGAGTGACGAAGGTACGGATCACGTCGACGACCACGAGGACCCTGATCATGACGAGCAAACCAGCCACGACGAATAGTCCATCACCTGATCCACTGATGGATCGCGCCCGGCGCCTCGGGCTGTACGGCCTGCTGGCTCGCTGGCAGGAGTTGGGCGATCAACCCTGGGTACGCACGCTGATCGAGTGCGAGGAGGCGGAGCGCAGTCGGCGAAGCCTGGAGCGACGCATCCGCACGTCCAAAGTCGGCCGCTTCAAGCCCATCGCGGACTTCGACTGGTCCTGGCTGAGGAAGATCGATCGACCGCTGATCGAAGAACTGATGCAACTGGGCTTTGTCGAGGAGGCGACCAACGTGATCCTGGCCGGGCCCAACGGCGTGGGCAAGTCGACGATCGCCCAAAACATCGTCCACCAGGCACTGCTGCAAGGCCACACCGTCCTGTGTGCGACAGCCAGCGCGATGCTAAACGATCTGGCTGCCCAGGATACGTCTACTGCGCTTACGCGCAGACTACGGCGTTACGTCAATCCTGCGGTCTTGCTGATCGACGAGGTCGGGTATCTCTCTTATGACAGCCGGGCGGCGGATCTGCTGTTCGAGGTGGTCAGCCGTCGTCATGAACAGCGGCCGATCATCCTGACGACCAACAAGCCGTTTGGCGAGTGGAACGAGGTGTTCCCCAACGCCAGCTCGGTCACGGCGCTCGTCGACCGCCTGTTGCATCATGCCGAGATCGTCAAAATCGAGGGCGACTCGTATCGCGCCAAGGAGGCCAAACAGCAAGCTGCCGAAAAAGCCCGTAAGCGCGCCGCCACACGCAAGAAGACTACGGTGCGATCCAAGAAGACGACCGAGCGACGTAAGAACACCGGGAACGCATAAGCCCGATGGGTAAGCGACCGATTAAGCCACCCCGCCCTGATCTGATCCGTCAGCCCACCGGCCGGTTTGGCTGGCTCGAAGACCGCCTGCTCCACGACGACTGGCTCGCCCGCCTCGGCCCCGAGGGGACATCGGTGATGGTCTTGTTGGCCCTGGCTTCCGATCGACACGGGGCGTCTTACTTCGGGCGAGAGCGCATGGCCACAAGACTCGGCATCAGTCGACACGATGTCGATCAGGCTCTGGCGCGATTGCTCGAGTGGCACTTGGTCGCACACCGGCCATGGCGAACAGGCCACCCCGACGGAGTCTGGCAACTACTACCCCTGCCACGATCCGAGAAACGACCACGTGGCGGCGAAGCCATCTCCATCGGCGACCTCTGCCGATCCCTCGGCCTCGAACAGCCAGACCAAAGCACACCAAACCCAAACCCGCCTAAACCGCCGGAATCACGCGCTTCTTGACCGCCGGCAACAGATGGAGACCTGCTCGAACGGACGCTCCGGGGCGGACGCGCAGACGGAGCTTTCAGGACCGACACCCGCTACGACCGCGCTCTGTAGAGGCAGTTCACCAGCGAAAGGAGCCCTGCCTCCCGCAGGTTGCTGTATCGAACCCGGTGTCGATGTGTCTTCCACATGAAGGTGCCAACCTCGCCCCGGATCCAGCGGTCCAAGCGTCGAATCTGCCCGATGTCGGTGACTATGCGGAAGAATCCGACCCAGCTCCG
>JAAELU010000694.1 GCA_024226255.1 bacterium
CGGGATGGCAGGGAACGCCGCAGGGGTTCCCCCTCACTCCTCCCGCCTCTCTCCTCACTCCTGTCCTTCTCACATCTCACATCTGACTTCTGGCTTCTGGCTTCTGACTTCTGGCTTCTGGTTTCTTGCTTCTGACATCTGGCTTCTCTTCCAGGCCTTCCGACCCTGCTGCTAACGCGCCGCGGCGGGTACCTTGGCGGCGGAGGTCTCCACGATGAAGGACAAGCTGCGGTCGCTGCGACGCAAGCTGATTCCCTTTCGTGTTCGTCTCGAACTGCTGCGCCTGGCCCGGCTCCCCAAATGGCTACTGGAACGACGGACGGTCGCCCGAACCAAGGTGTCCGCCGCCGATGCCGCCGGTTTCAGCTTCCTGCTGGCCGATCACTCGTCTCCATTGGAGCGCGTCCCGGGAGCGCTGGACCGTGAGGTGCAGCAGGGCAAGGAGACCAACGTTGCCGTGGCCGCCCGTTTCCTCAACGGTCTCATGGTCGAGCCCAATCAGGTGTTTTCCCACCATCACGCCGTTGGGCGCACCACAAAGCGGCGAGGGTTCCGCAAGGGCCTGGAACTGCGAAACGGTGAATCGGAGGCAAGTGTCGGTGGCGGACTGTGCCAAGTGTCGAACAGCTTCTACTGGGTGGCGGTGCGAGCCGGGATGAGAATCACCGAGCGCCATCGACACGGGCTCGACCTGTTCCCCGACCACGAGCGCTCTGTTCCCTTCGGATGTGGTGCCACAGTTGTCTACAACTACGCCGACTTTCGATTCGAGAACCCGCTTCCGATGCCGGTGATGTTGGCGGCCCGGATCGAGGAAGGTGAGTTTGTTTCGGAGATCTGGGCGGAGTCTGATCCGGGCCATCGGATCGAGGTCGAAGAGGTGGACCATCGCTTCTTTCGTGATGGAGATCAGTGGTGGCGGGAGAATCGGCTTCGCCGTCGGATAACCACCACCGATGGGGTGCTTCTCGTCGATCAGGAAGTGGCGCACAATCGAGGCCGCGTCATGTACGAACCGTCGGAGGAGGACTGATGCTGCGCGGCATCGCCAAGGCGTCGCTGCTTGGAGTCTTCGGGCGAATCCCCGGCGGTGCCGGTGCATACCAGACCATGACCAGGGAATGGATGGGGACCCAGGCGACACACGTTGACAAACTTGCGAGGGTTTGGCCCGGCTACGCGGCGACATGGTCGACCACAGCCGGACTCGAACTCGAGGGGTTGCGGACATGGGTCCACGAGGGCGGTTGGACACCCTTCCCGTTTCTGGCCGGATACCTGCTCACAGGAAACGCCGGCATGGTGACCAATGTGCACGGCAGGGTGCTCGACCGCTACTTGGCCAGGGCCGTCAATGGTGTGCTGAGCTGCGGCCTACCGTCGACTCCGGAATCCACCGCCCGGCAGCCGGACGTTGCGCGACTGCGCTGGTCAGAGCACACGGCCGATGCGATCGACGAGATCGGAGGAGAACTGCATCAAGGCGTCGACCCCGGCAACAATCCACTCGATGCGGACTCGGCCGATCTATGTCACAGCGGGGGAGTGCTCGAGCACTATCGCCGCGATGACTTGCGGAAGTTCCTGTCCGAAGGCTTCCGCGTGCTGGCACCGGGGGGAGTTATGTCGCACGTGTTCGATCATCGTGACCATCTCCACCATGCCGATGCCTCGTGGCCATATCTCTGGCATCTCCGGCTGTCGCCACAGAGCTATCAAGCGCTGTTTGGGCACCGGTTGCTGTTCCACAATCGACTGCTGCCAGGCGAGATAGCCCGCCTTTTCGAGGAAGCCGGATTCGAGCCGATCGTGATTCGCCGGATGGCACTTCCCGATCACACGTACTTTGATGACGAGTCGGGGGTTCTTGCGGCGGCACCCGGCATCGATCGAGCTGACCTCCATTCGAGTTTCGGCGAGGCATCCGACGCCGACTTGCGCACGGCTGCCGCTCACTACCTATATCGCAAGCCGCGCTGACGGCCCGCTCCTGCGGGATCAAGCCGGGGTGGCTGCCGGCAGGGCCTCAGGCTCCATGTCGAGGATGCGATGGCGATGCCGGTTCAGGTACCAGACAGTCGAGATTGCAAGCGCCAATCCAACGATGGCGAAGGTCAACAGGGCTCGGTCCGTCCGTAGGGCTTCGAGGAAGATGGCGGTGCTGATCACTTCGACGGCGGCCATTCCAGCGACAAAGGCAATGAGCCGGCTCTCTCGCATCCGGTGGATGAGGTACGTCCCGAGCGGGGCGCCCCACACCACGATTGGGATGGCGGCGAGCCACAATCCGAAGATGTCGTATTTGGCGGCGGGACCCGGGGGAATCGGTTGCCCGGCTATCGCCACCACCTGATCGCCGGCGAGTGTCACATCGAGCTGGCCATGGAAGACGCCGAGCACCAGGAAGCCAAGCGATGAGACGAACGCCATAGCGACTACCGATGTCGGTACTCCGACGCGGGGGTGGAGACCGGCGAGAACGACTATGAACAGGAACAGCAAGACGTCGACGCCTGAGCCGGTGAGCGCCGAGGCGATGCCACCAGCAAAGCCGGAAATCAGGAACCCCGACCACATCCGTCGGTTCCACCGAGGCAGATCCTCGACGCCGTAATTGCCTTCATCGAGAGCCAGCCAAACGATGTACGCCATTGCGGCCAGAGCAATGGTAAATGTCACCTTCACGTACACAGGCGAGATCCGGAAGGCCCAGAAGGGTGTGTCGGGACGTCCCAACACATATAGGGCGGCCATGAAGCCTGCCATGCCGGCGGATCCCGAAACGAGGATGGCCTTACCGTCGACCTTGCGTCCAGCCAACAGAATGATCAGTGCCGCAGTCACCATGCCGACTGCCTGAATCGAGAGAGAGAAGGTGCGAGCGACGTCGGCCGGTACCTGGAGAACCTTGGTGAACACAGGAAAAGCGACGGCGCCACCGCCCTGCGGCGTCGATCCGGCCACGATGCTGCCAAAGATCATCGTGATGCTGGACCGCCAGTGCATCGCCACTCGCTCCCATTGCGCGCCACCGATCACGTAACCGAGCCAGGCAAGGGTGATCGCGCCGGGCAGAGCCCACGTTGCCACCCGACGCAGCACATTTGGTCGCGCTGATACCACTGTTCCACTCACCGTATGATGTCAACAAGGCTCTGGCCTGGGCGACGCCAGATCGACGCAAAGCCGACGATTGGTCTGGTTTGGCCTGAGGTGGTTGCCCGGGCTACTGCTCTTACGTGACGGTCCAGTCGGCGGGACGTTTCTCGAGATACGCGGCCATCCCTTCGCGCCCCTCGGGAGAGTCAAAGAGGGTCGCCGACAAATCGGCCGCCCACTCCAACGCGGCATCGAATTCCATCGATGGCACTCTCGTCAGGAGTTGTTTGGCGGCGGCCAGTGCCCCAGGTGCGCCCAGCAGCAGATCCTCGACAACTTCATTCACCCGGGAATCCAGCTGGTCAGCGGGAACAGCTTCGTTGATGAGGCCGAGCTTGGCAGCTTCAGGGGCGAGGAAGCGGTTGCCTCGTAGGAACGCGGCGGCGGCGTCGGATCGGCGCATCTTGGGGAGACAGATCACCGAGATGATTGCGGGAGCGACTCCAACCCGCACCTCGGTGAACCCGAAGCCAGCCTCCTCGATGGCGATCGAGATGTCGAGAGCTGCTGCCAGGCCGACTCCGCCGGCAACGGCGTGGCCGGCGATACGACCGACGAACGGTTTGGGGGATCGGATGATTCGTCCAAAGACCGTTGCCATGTCGACGGCGGCTGCGGAGCTTGCCTCGCCCGACCGCTCCTTGAGATCGGCACCGGCGCTGAAGACGTGGCTCTCATTCGTCAGGATGACCACCCGCGCCGCCGGATCATCGTCGGCGCGATCGATCGCGGACAGGAGTTCCGTGAGCAGCTGACGACTGAGAGCGTTGCGGTTGTCTGGATCAGCGAGCGTGATCGTGAGCACGCCGCCGTCAAGCTTCGTGACGACTTTGCTACCCATGGACTCCATCTCCTCGAATGCGAATCCGAAGTCTACGGTGCACGGACGTCAGTCTTGAAGTCCCCAGTTGCCCCTGCGCGTCTGGTGGACTGTTACGGCCACACTCCACGCTGGGCGGCCGCTTCGCGACATGTCTGCACGGCAACCGCGGTCGCCGCCGTGCGTAGGTTCGGCAGCGGCAGCTCGGGGTAATTGGGCCTCATCTCGTGCCAGCGACTCCGGTACATCTCGATTCCGTCGATCAGCGCAGCTCTGCGGGCCACGACCCTCTCAGTCGCGCGGCGCATCCTGCGGCGCAGCTCGGAAGCCACCTTGGCATCGTCCCATTGCTGGTTCTCGATGTTTTGGGCCCACTCGAAGTAGGAGACCACCACACCGCCGGCATTGGCGAGGATGTCGGGGAGAACCCGGATGGAGCGACTGGTCAAGATGTCGTCGGCCTCGGGTGTCGTCGGTCCGTTGGCCAACTCGACCACCAGGGCGGCCTGCACCCGCGGCGCATTCTCTGCAGTGAGCTGCGTTTCGATAGCCGCCGGTATGAGGATGTCACAATCGACTTCGAGGACGCCCATCGGCGGCAACGCGACGGTGTCCTCGATACCGATGACGCTGCCGGTGAGATCCTTGTGCCGCCCCACCAGGCCGGGGTCGAGTCCGGTCTCGTGGTATATGCCGCCTTGGCTATCGGACAGGCCCACAATGAGCGCTCCAGCCTCGTGGAAGAGGTTGGCCGCGTATCTGCCGGCATTGCCGAAGCCCTGAATGGCTACCCGGGCACCTTCGAGCGAGCTGATGCCCGGCAGTCCGCCCATTTCCAGGTAGTGCTCGGTGACGTAGAACCCTCCTTGTGCCGTCGCGCTGGCCCGGCCGGTTACCCCACCGAGTGATACCGGCTTGCCCGTGACGATCGGAAGATTCGCTTCCCCGGGATGCATCATCGAATAGGTGTCGTACATCCAGGCCATCGTCTGCGAGTCGGTGTACAGGTCGGGGGCCGGAATGTCGGTGTGCGGGCCGATTGCCTCGCCCAGGGCGGCAGTGAACCGGCGGGTGAGTCGTTCCTTCTCGCCTTTGGATAGCAGTTGCGGGTTGCACGCCACCCCACCCTTGGCGCCGCCGAACGGCACGTCGAGAAGAGCGCACTTCCATGTCATCCACGTGGCCAGTGCTTTGACCTCGGCGGGTCCGGCATCGGGGTGGAAACGAATTCCACCCTTGCCCGGGCCGCGGACGCTCGAATGCAAAACGCGATATCCGCGATAGATGTGGACGTACCCGTCGTCGGCACGGACAGGGAGAACAACCTCGACGATCCTCTCCGGCTGGAATAGCCACTGCGCCATCCCGCGCCAGCCATCGACTACTTCGGTATAGGGAGCCGCCCGATCGAACTGGATCTTGGCGATCTGGTGGAGGTCACGGTCCTCGTCGAGCACCGGCGCTGCCGTCATTCTCAATCCCTTTCGGAGCCTATGGCTCGTAGTGAATCGCAGTTGGAAGCCTCCGCCCAGGGGCGGAAGTCCCTTGGTAGTCCAGGCATGAGGCATGAGGCGTGGCTGGTAACTCTCAACTTCCTCATTCCTCACGCCTCACCCCACCCGATGGCTCAGAACACGCGACCCTGGGCAAATCCGAGGACCTTCACGCAATGGGGACAGAAGTAGACGAAAGTGCGCCCCTGGCCGAGGGGAAAGCCCCTTCCATGGGTGTATACCTCGGGCAGCTCGGCAGAGCAGTGTGGGCACAGCGGGGTCAGGTCCCGGCGGTCCACAACCGCAAAGGGAGCTTCAGTCTTGGTGCTCATACGATCCCTTTCAAGGGTGGTTCTTGATCGTCGCATCCCTGCTTTGTGGTCACTAGAGGCCGAGGACCCGCGTCCATGTCAGTCGTTCCGATTGACAGATGGGGGCCTACTCACTAAAAAGAACCTGACAGGTGAGTCAGGTCTCAGGTGACACGTCTGGAGTGGATGCGAACTTGGCCAAAAACAACGGTGCAAACCAGTACAAACCTACGACCGATCGTGGTCGGGCCACGCGCCAGGCCCTTATCGATGCTGCTGAACAGGTCTTCCTCGAAGAGAGTTATGACCGGGCATCGGTTGCTGAAATCACCCGTCGGGCGGGAGTCGCCCAGGGCACCTTCTACCTCTACTTCCCCGACAAAAAAGCCGCGTTCGCCGCGCTGGTCCGCAAGCTCAACCATGACATGCGCCGCCACCTCTCTGAGGCGATAGCGGATCTGGACAATCGGCTCGATATGGAGCGGGAGGGCCTTCGTGCCTTCTTCGACTACGTGGCCGAACATCAGTCGCTTTATCGGGTGGTGCGGGAAGCAGAGTTTGTAGACATCGAACTTCACGACTGGCACTACCGGGTGTTGGGGGAGGGCTACGTCGCGGGCCTGCGCCGCGGCATTACCAACGGCGAGATTCGTGACGACATCGACCCCGAGGTGATGTCTTGGATCCTGATGGCAGTTGCCGAGTTCTTCGGCGGTCGCTGGATCATCGATCGGGGCAAACCACCGCCGGAGTACGTATTCGACGACATCATGCGATTCATCGCGGCCGGCCTGGGTCGGCCTGGAGCGACCAAATGACAACTCCAACGATGGACGGAATCCGCGATCGCACTGTCGTGACCCCACGGCTAACCACCAGGGTGCTGTTCTCCGGCACCGAGGAGGCGACGCCGGTCGTGTTCCTGCACGGCAACGTGTCGAGCGCCACCTGGTGGGAAGAGACCATGGTCGCCCTCCCCGACGGATTCCGAGGAGTCGCTCCCGACATGCGGGGGTACGGAGCCGCCGAGCCAGCGGCGATCATCGATGCCACCAACGGCGTTGGTGATTGGGTCGACGACACGATTGTATTGTTTGACCACCTGGGACTCGAGACTGCCCATCTCGTAGCAACCTCTTTGGGATCGGTCGTCGCGTGGCGCCTACTGGCAGATCACCCGGCACGATGGTTGAGCCTCACCCAGGTTTCGCCCGGATCGCCCCATGGGTTTGGGGCCACCCGCGATGTCGCCGGCACGCCGACCACCGACGACTACGCCGGGTCCGGGGCCGGCCTTATCAACCCCGAGTTCCTTCGGCTCATTGCGGAACGTGATACGTCGGCCGATTCGCCATTCTCTCCGCGATCGGCGATCCGCAGTCTGCTGGTCAAACCGCCGTTCATCGCGCCGCGCGAGGACGCCCTGGTCGACGCACTTCTCGACACCCATCTGGGAGATCAGGCGTATCCCGGCGATGCGGTGTCCTCCGGCAATTGGCCGTTTGTCAGCCCCGGGGACTTCGGGCCAAACAACGCGATCTCACCCAAGTACCTGCCCGACCCGGTGGACATCGCCGCAGTCTCGCCACGGCCACCCGTGTTGTGGATTCGTGGCTCTGTGGACTTGACAGTGTCCGACAACTCGGCGGCTGACCCCGGTACTTGGGGGCCAATGGGCCTGGTGCCGGGATATCCCGGAACGGACGCCTACCCCAGTCAGCCGATGGTTTCGCAGACCCGTCGGATCCTCGACGACTACGCGGCCGCCGGTGGCTTCTACGAAGAGTTGGTGCTCGATTGCGGCCACTTGCCGGCAATCGAGCTTCCCGAAGAGTTCAACCGGGCGCTCCACGCCCACTTAGCGAGCAATGTCCATTAGAGAGAAATCCCCCCTATCAGGAGGAACAATGAAAAAATCGATCAGGTTGCTGGTGCTCATGCTTGCACTGGCGCTTGTCGCAGCGGCGTGCGGCGATGGTGCCGACGACACGACCACGGCGGCACCGACAACAACTGCTGCGGCGGTAACAACAACTGCCGACGCCGGCGCGACCACAACCGAGGCCGTCACCACTTCAGCCGCTCCCGCCGGACTCGAATGTGGCGATGGCGTCACCGTCGGCGTCATCACCGACCAGACCGGAGCACTCGCTGTGTACGGCGCCCACATATTGCGCGGCATCCCGGCCGGATTCGGGTATGCCACCAACAGTGCAGCCAGCTCCGGCGACGAGCAGACTTACATGCTCGAGGACTGTGAAATCACGGTCATCTTCAAGGACGATGCATCGGACGCCGACCTGAGCACGACGGTGGCTCGCGAGCTCATCGAGGTCGATGGGGCCGACATCATCATCGGATCGGTCTCTTCTGGTGTCACCGCCGGCCTCCAGGGGTTGGCTCGAGACAATGACGTGATCCTGATCGCAGCTCCGGCGGCGGCTACGGACATCACAGGCAAGGATTTCAACGAGAACACGTTCCGGGCCAGCCGGAACAACTTCCAGGATGGAATCGCCATCTGCGAGAACCTGACGAAGACCTATTCCACATTCGTCCAGATCGCCCCGGACTACTCGTTCGGCTACGGCGGCGCTGAGGCGTATACGGATGCGTGCACCTTCTTCGGCGGCACGTTCCCAGAGGAGCCGCTCTTCGCCCCAGCCGATACGACCGAGTTCACTCCGTACATGGAAACGATTGCTGAGTCCGAGGCCGAGGCGTTCCTCGTCACGTGGGCCGGCGGTGGCTTCATTCCGCTGATCACGGCGGCGGCCGACCAGGGTGTGCTCGAGGACAAAGCGCTGGCATCACCGTTCATCGACAATCAGTTCATGCCGGTGTTCTTTGCCAATGCGATTGGTTCGACATCTACGATCCTGTACCACTACACGGCTCCCAACAACGCGGCCAACGACTTCCTGATTGCCCAAGCGGCAGCTGCCGGGACATTCCCCGACCTGTTCGACGCCGACGGCATGAACGCCGGAATCATGGTTGTGGAAGCTCTCAAGGCGAGTGGCGGCGCGGCGGATGCAGCTTCGCTGCGCACCGCGCTTGAAGGCCTGTCCTTCGAGGGCCCCAAGGGCCTTGTCGAGATCCGGCCTGAGGACCACGTAGCCATTCAGGACATGTACATCGTGACTCTGCTCAACGTCGATGACGCTGAGTTCAGGTACTACGAGTACGTCGAGACGGTGCGACCCAACCCGCCGTGCAAGTTGGAGGGTGACTTCCTCTCGCGCTGCGGCGATGTGCCGACGAAGTTCGCAGGCTGAAGCCAACAGCGATGGTGGGGGCGGGCTTCCGCCCCCACCATCTGATCTAGTAGGAGCGGCGACATGAGCGCGATACTCGAAACCCGGGATCTCCGGCGCGAGTTCGGCGCGCTCGTGGCTGTTGCCGACATGAGTGTGGAAGTCGAGCAGGGCTCGTTGCACTCGATCATCGGGCCAAACGGTGCGGGCAAGACAACGTTCTTCAATCTGGTGAGTGGCACGCTGCCGGCCACGAGCGGTCGGGTGTTCTACAAGGGCGACGATATTACGGAATTGCCTGTCTACAAGACCATCCATCGCGGCATCGGTCGGTCCTTCCAGATAACCAATATCTTTCCGAACCTGACTGTCCACGAAAACATACGGCTGGCATGTCAGGCGATGGGCAGTGACAGTTTCAAGCTGTTCCGTTCGCACCGTCGTTTCGAGGGATATCTCGAGCGCACTGCCGAAGTTCTCGAGCAGGTGGGTTTGACCAGTCGGGCCATCCAGCTGGCCCGAACTCTGCCCCATGGCGACCAGCGCAAGCTCGAGCTCGGGATGATCCTGGCGCCGGATCCCGAGGTGCTGATGCTCGACGAGCCAACCGCCGGAATGGCAGCCGAACAGGTCCCCGAGCTGATGTCACTGATTCAGCAGA
>JAAELU010000695.1 GCA_024226255.1 bacterium
GAAACACGCCACCTTCGATCGCCTCGGATGGCGAAAAGGGTGGGACCGACGGGGCCTACCTCCACCAATTCGTGGCCAAGGATGCAGATGGCGATCGGAACCTTCGTTTCTATCTCGACCAAGGTCCGACGGGCATGAGCATGGACGGCATCACGGGCATGTTGCGATGGCAGCCCGGAGCCAGCCAGGGTGGACGTCACGAGGTCGTGGTCGGCGTTCGGGATGCGAGTGGGGACGCCACGACGTTCGGCTTCGCAGTCGAGGTCGAAACGGGCGGTGGGGATGCTCCGCCGGCAGCGCCTGCGCCCTGACGTTTCGCGGCTCTGCAGTTCGTTGCGCACTCCGCACGGAGGTGCACAGCGTGAATTGCGGGGGCTGCCGCAGTCAGAGGAGAAAGCTCCGAAGAATCAATGAGTTGGAAGCAAAGTCGTACGGGCATGCCACTTGCTTTGCAGAGCGTCGCGTGTTGACCGCGCAAGCCAGGAGATCGCCATGCAGGTTCCCAGATTCCCCCGAATCCTGACCCTCTCGCTTCTTTCCGTCGCCATTCTCGGCCTTGGAGGAATACCTGCCCTGGCCGATGACCAGGCGCTGTTCACGACGGCGGTTCCGCCGAACGTCGTGTTGATGGTGGACAACTCGGGTTCCATGCATCACGTGGTCTGGCACCCGAACTTCGATCCGACTGTCTC
>JAAELU010000696.1 GCA_024226255.1 bacterium
GATAACGGCGGTCGCGAATATCGTGCTAGACGGAGACGTCAAGGCCACGGCGTTCAACCTAGAGGATGCCACCGACATAGCCCTAAACGTAGATGAGTCCACGGGCACCGATTACGCGGGGGTGCGGTTCGGGAACGGGTCCGCCGATAACGTACTACTCCGATACCTAGCGAGCAGCGACACGTTCGAGACTTACGTCGGCGGCCCGAACTCGATAACCGCTGGAGACGGGAACGAGTCGAACATCTTCCGGAAGATCGACGTCGGCGCAGGGACGGCAACGTACCACTCAAACTATGCGAGGATCTACGAAGCGGACGTAGCGGCGAGTGCTGTCCTCGATCACACCGACAATGCTTACAGTAACCCGTTCATAATGGACGACTGCAACCTCTGGGACGATCAAGCGGGCGACCTGCGGGCGAAGTGCGGCGGGTCTCCTGCGAGTGCTATCGACGGTATGACGCTGACGGGTCTCGCCCACGGTGACATCAGCGTACTGGGCAACGCCGTCGCAACCGCTATCGCCGCGAAGGATACCTACTACCAGGTGACGGTCTTTGACACGAATAGCGCGACGGAGTTCCTTGTAGATGCCGACCACACAAACGACCATATCCAAGTCGACGAGGCCGGGACGTATCTCGCTTCGCTGTCGGCATCATTCAACGGGAACGCGAATAACGAGTATCACCTACAGCTCCACAAAAACAACGGGGCTACCGCATTCGCGAACGTCCACATTTCCCGCAAGATCGGAAACGGGGGCGACGTTGGCGCGGCTGCGGTGGTGGGGCTTGTTCAGTTATCAGCGAACGACACAGTAGAACTCTGGGTCGAGAATAAGACGGGGGGGAACGATATGACAATCTTCGAGTCGAACATCTCACTTGTTCGCGTGTACTGAGGGGAGGAGTGCGCCGTGGACCGAGTCGCGACACTGGCCGAGGTAGCAACTAGCCCGACGAAGTGGCCGGTCTTCGTTCTCGGCGCAGGGATGACGGTCTTGATTATCTGGGACGTCTGGGGATATTCCAGGGACGGGAAAGAATGAAGATCAAACGCGGAGTGAAGATCAACGGGGCGAAACCCGAATTACTGTTCGGTCTCTTGATCTGTCAACGGGTCTACGAGGAGCACGGCGTTGAACTCCGCGTGACCTCGATTTGTGAAGGCCGCCACAAACGAGCGTCAGCCCACTACACCGGGCGAGGCGCCGACCTCGGGACGAAATCGGAGGCGAACGGTCAACAATACGGGCAATCGCTGAAAGCAGAGATAACCGCCGGGCTCAAGGAAGACCTCGGATCTGAGTTCGATGTGATCCTGGAGAGGGACCATATCCATGTGGAATACGATCCGAAGGAGTAGGGCGTGGCGAATGGCGAGAGCCCGAATCAAGAAATCTACCGCCGACTATCGGCTATCGAGCAATGGCAGGCCGAGCACGACGGGCGGATCAACGCATGGTGGGAGGCGCAGCACGGGTACAACGCCCGCATGGACGCATCCCTGGCGGAGTACAGCCGCCGACTGACGGGGCTTGAACGTAAGGTGATTTTCTTTTCTGGCGCGGCATCGGCTATCGGCGCTATTGCCGGGGCGCTCGCCGGGGCGTTCCTGGGCGGCTAGGAGGTAACAACGATGGTAAAGGCCCTAATCGACGCAGCACTACCGCGAAAGATCGGCGGGCGGAAGATCAGCGTGATTCGCTGGTTCATGGTTCTCACGACCGGGATGGTCGTATTCGGGATACAATACGGGGTTGACCCGATTGGCCTGTCTGCGATAATCGCCGCGCAAGCATCGGGCGTGCTGACCTTCATGTACGGAAACCATATGGAGCACAAGCACTCGA
>JAAELU010000697.1 GCA_024226255.1 bacterium
CATCCCGCCGGTGGCGGCAGCCCAGGGCCAGGCGGCGTCCATGATGATGTCCATGGCGGGGTCCTTGACGTCGTAGTACTTGTAGACATCCCCGTCGACGATTCGGGCGAGCTGCCGCTTCACCTCGGCGTATGCCTCTGCGGATCGCGGATGCGCTCGTAGGTAATCCCGAAACACCAGCGGGTATCCCTGATTGAACCGACCCGCAGCGCGGATGTGGATGTTGGCTCGCCGCTCCCCCGGTCGTTCCTTCACCATGAACTTCTCCAGCTCGCTCGGTTCCAACTCCATTCCCGGCGGCTGGTGGTCTTTGTAGCCGTCGAGCCAGACATACCCAGCAGCCTCCACCGGATCCCGCAGCGCCGCTTCGTCAAGCTCGGCCACCGTCACCTGAACATCGATGACGTCTTTTGCTCCGAGGCCCGGCACCGATGTCGACCCAATGTGATCGATCCGCAGCGCAACGTCACCAAGCACCTCGCGCAGATCTGCCGCAATCGTCCCGAACTCGTCGGGCCATCCGTCGTGGTAGTCATGAATCTTCAGGTCCTGAGACACCCAACCACTCTAGAATCACCGTCCCCGCCGGAGAGCTAAGGAAATACCCCAACCATGCCGATGGTTACATAGGTAACCAAAGCAGTGCTATGGTTGCATCGGCCGCATCGGACTGAGGCCAGCGAACTTCGCTTCTCCGATGATCTCAACGGCCTACCTCTCCGGTTGGAAGCCTCTTCGGCCGAACTCGAAACGCACGCGATTGTCGTGTGACCAGCGAGTACGAGACCGAAAACCGACCGGACCACCAACTACCTCGGGCGCAGTGCCACCTCAATCGCACGCAGCCCAGCGGAAAGGAGTGCTGATGACAGCACTACACAACATGAATGACGTCCGCCTGCAGCGCGGATCCACCTACCAGGCCACCACTCTCGGCGGAACCGCCGTCGGCGAGTACCTTGGCATGGAATCACCCCACGGTGACTTGGCCATCCTGCTTCGTCACGCCGGCGGAACACACTCCATCGAAGTCACCGACGTCACTTCGATCGAGCGACTGGCCGCCTAACGGGGCAACCGCCCCAACGGACGACTGTGCCGCCGACAACAGAGCGGCACATCCAATCCTCGCAGTAATCGCCGGCCGGCTTCACCCTCACACTGACAATCGTTGAGGAGCGACACACCGCTAGCGGCGTTCCGCGATCAAGTCCCGATACCAGTAGTAGCTGTCCTTGGGACTACGCGCCCCGGTGGCATGATCGACGTGGACCAACCCGAACCGTTGGCGATACCCCTCGACCCACTCGAGGTTGTCCATGAGGCTCCAGACGAAGTAACTATCGACCGGCGCCCCAGCCTCGACAGCAGCATCAACCGCGGCGATGTGAGCAGCCAGATAATCGATGCGAGCTTGGTCCCTGGTCCGGCCGTCTGCGCCGGGAACATCTGAATAACTGGCCCCGTTCTCGGTTATCCGAATCGCCTTGGGCTCATAACGCTGTGTCAGATGTACGAGATAGCCCGTGAGCGCCTCAGGCGTAATCGGCCATCCCATCTCGGTGTGGCCGGGCGGCGGATTAGGACCGGTCGGGACTCCTGTTTCTTCAGACTCATCGCCTGTGGCGGCTGAGATTGGAAGGCTGGTGTAGTAATTCAGGCCGACAAAGTCGATGTCGGTCGCGATCTCTTCGAGGTCGCCCGGCTTCTCGGCCGGGATGTGGTCACCGACAAATCGTCCCCGCTCCCGATAGGCCGCCAACATGTCCTCGGGATAACCCAACCCAAACACCGGATCGAAGAACCAGCGATTGCGAAAACCGTCAAAGTGTCGGGTCGCCGCCGCATCTGCCGGGCTGTCGGTGGCGGAAAATGCCGGCCGACAGTCCAAGGCGATTCCCACTTGTTGGGCGCCTGCTGCGCGCAGCACCGGAACCGCCCTGCCATGCGACAACAGGATGTGGTGGCCCGCCGTAAGTGCCTCTTCCCAGCTGGTTCGTCCCGGGGCGAATACCCCTTCGAGATGTCCCAGGAATGTTGCGACCCATGGCTCGTTGTGGGTTATCCAGTCGGTAGCTCGGTCGCCCAGCCGCCCACTCACTACTTCGGCGTACTCGGCGAAGGCATCGACCGTGGCGCGGTTCGTCCAGCCACCATCGTCTTCGAGGGCCTGCGGCAGATCCCAGTGGTACAGAGTTGGGTACGGCGTGATCCCCGCCTCCAATAGTCCGTCAACCAGGCGGTCGTAGAAATCGAGACCGGCCTGGTTGATCGCGCCACGTCCTTCGGGCAGCACGCGAGTCCATGCGATCGAAAACCGGTAGGCATCGACTCCCAACTCGCCCATGAGGGCAATGTCTTCTTGCCAGCGGTGATAGTGGTCACAGGCGACGTCGCCGGACTCGGGCATCCGGCCGTTGTCGGCGAATCGATCCCAGATCGATTCGCCCTTGCCATCCTCAGAGCGGCCGCCTTCGATCTGATAGGCAGAGGTGGCTACTCCGAATGTGAAATCATCGGGCAGTGCCATCGGGTTCAGCGACCGAACTGCTGACGGAGCACGCGCTCGTTGTACCCGGCGTCGTGATCGAAGAGCAACTGTGCCCGGCTCGAGGACTCCCGAACATCTACCGCCCGAACGTTACGAATCTCCGTGGAGTCGGCCACGGCACTCACCGGCCGCTTGAGCTGCTCGATCACGTCGATGCGCACTGCCGAAGACGAGTGCAACAGTGCTCCCGGCCAGCGTTGTGGCCGGAAGGGGCTGATTGGCGTCAGCGCCAGGATGTTTGCCTCGAGCGGAATGATCGGACCGCCCGCCGACAAGTTGTAGGCAGTGCTCCCGGCAGGGGTGGCCACCATCACGCCGTCGGCGATCAGCTCGGGGATGCGCATCACCCCATCTACAGAAATCGCCAGCTTGGCGCTCTGGTGAGTCTGGCGCAGCATCGAGACCTCGTTGAGGGCGTAGGCGTCGATAACGGCCCCCGATTCGGTGTGCGCCTTCATCGCCAGCGGGTGGATGATCACTTCTTGGGCGTCGGCGATTCGACGTTGCAGGTCGTCTGTGCGGTACTCGTTGAGAAGGAAGCCGACCGATCCGCAATTCATGCCGAATACCGGAAGATCACGTTCCAGGACCCGGTGGAGGGTCCGCAACATCTGGCCATCGCCGCCCAGAGCGACCACCACATCGGCCTCTTCGACATCGACCGACGTGTAGACGTCGCTCAGTTCAGAGAGAGCCTTCTGAGCTTCCGAAGAATCGGCCGCCGCAAAGTTGATAGCCAATGAATCACTCATTCGCTGCCCAGACTACGTTCCAGCGGTACCTGGTAGCGACCATTGAACACCGACCCGGCTTCGGGGCGTCCCAGCCTCCGGTACACCTCAACCGGGATACCGATGTCGGCGAGTGACAATTCCCCCGCTTGCGCCGAGCACAACCCATACTTCGGCAGTGCCAGTGTCATCGTGTGTGTTGCCTCGATTACCGCTCCCGGCGCCTTTCCGGTTGATGCGTCGAGCCCGGAAGGGACATCGAGCGACAGCACGGGTGTGGTCGTGCTGTTGGCCCACTCGATCATCTTCAGCGCGCTTGCACGTGGGGCTCCACTGAGGCTGTACCCGATCACCGCGTCGATGATCAGGTCGCCAGTGCCCACGATGTCGGCGGTAGCCGTCCCTTCAGGAAAGATGTCGCCGCCGGCGTGGCGAAACAATTCGAGTTGCTGTGCCGGTACATCGCCGAGACGAGCCAGGTCTGTCACAAGGACGGTTACGTCATCGACGCCATGGTTCATGAGATGGCGACCCGCGGTGATCCCGCCTCCTCCGTTGCCTCCGGTTCCTGCCAGGATGCCAACGCCACAGCGCTCGTGGTTCTTACCGAGACGTTCGAGCATTGCCAACGCCGTCAGCGCCAGGTTGCGCCCGGCGTTTTCCATCATCTGATAGAGGTTGGGTCCGGTTTCCTCAATGGCAATACGATCCACTTCGAGCATCTCAGACGCGTCAACCGCAGGCACAGAATGCCCGCGGTCGTCGACGAATACGCACTTGTCCATGCCCCGACGGTAGCTGTGCGCCACTACCGGATCGTCAGCAGATCAAAGATGTGCGCTTCCATCTCTTCTTTTGTCCGAGACATCTCCTGGGGCGAGGCGCCATCCAGCAGATGAGAGTGCGATTGTCGCCCATGGGCCATCATCTCGGACTGTACGGCCACTACGTCGTCACCCTTGGCGACGTACTCGCAGCTGAGTCCGGGTACGACAGATTCACATGCAAGTTGCATGGTATTTCCAATCTCGTCCCGAGGCCGCCCCCAGCTGTCCCCCATCTTTGCCATATCCGAAACCGCTTTGCTCGGTTGCCTGGCCGGGCTGCCCCGGCAATCATCGGGCCATGGAACGACCCCGGCTACTCATCTTCGATGTCAACGAGACCCTCTTGGACCTCACCGAGCTGCGTTCGGTTCTCGCCGACGCTCTCGGTGGCAGCGAACGGTTGGCCGAGTGGTTCTTTCGCTTGCTGCACGGCAGCCTCGTCGCCAACACCACAGACAGCTTCCGGTCATTCGAGACGATCGCGGTGGAGGCACTGCGAGCAGTCGCCTTGCGGCAGAGCGAGGAGTTCACAAACGAGGCGGCATTGGCATTGGTTGCCGGGTTCCGTTCACTCCCGCCTCATCCCGACGTGGCGCACGCCTTGACGCGACTGGAATCGGCAGGGTTCCGTTTGATTGCTCTCTCCAATGGTTCCCCCACAGGTATCCCAGCCCAGCTCAGCAACGCAGGAATACTCGAGCGGTTCGAGATGGTGGTGAGCGTCGAGGAAGCGGGACGATTCAAACCGGACCCGGCGCCGTACGGTGTGGCGCTGCAACGCGCCGGCGTGACGCCGACCGAAGCCTTGATGGTGGCAGCCCATGACTGGGACATCATCGGCGCCCGCTCCGTCGGCATCCCCGGCGCCTTCATCACGAGGCCCGGTGTGGTCTGGACGGTCCCGCATGATCTGCCGCACCTCACACCCGCGGATATCGCAATCCTGGCGACCAACCTCGGGGCATGACGGCCACCGACAGGGTTGCTGCCGCCGCGGGCTCCAGGTATCGGCTGGCCGGCGCGCTCCGCTCGGTCAGGCGCTGACTCGGTAGTAGAAGTGGACGGGGTCCGGTGTCTGCAGCTTCTCAAACGATGTGAATCCGGCATCGGTGACGATCTTGGCGAGAGTGTCCGGGTCCAGACCCAGGGTTCCCAGGCCGAGGCCGTCCTCTTCAACGGTTGCTGAGGCCAGGCAGCTCGACACGGAATAGCCATACATGAGCGCCCGCAGGGGATTGCGCTGGTTCGATTCGTAGGTGGGGCCGCACTTGATCTCCTTGACCAGCCAGGTTCCGTGGGGAGCGAGTGAGCTCCGAATCGACTGCGCGGCCAGGTCGGGGCGGGACATATCGTGCAGACAATCCAATGTCATGATCAGGTCGAAGCCCTCCTCGTCGAAGAGGGTCTCGCCGCCTGCCAGGTGGATTTCCACGTTGTCGCGTACATCGAAGCGCTCGCGGGCAACCTCGACCGCCGGACCCGAAGGGTCCATGCCGACATAGGAGCTGTTGGGATAACGATCGGCCAGCCCTTCGAGGGCAACGCCGCCGCCACATCCGATATCGAGGACCCGGGCACCCGCGGTGAGCTTGTCGACAACTCCGGGAAGCAAGGGAATCACCGCGGTCGGCAGAAAGCCCCGCAGCCAGGGCGCATTGGTGCGGTCGAGTTGCCGTGCCGCCTCGATGCCCAGCTCGCCGTACGTGAACCCGATGCCGGTCTCCATCGAATGGGCCATCCGGTCGTAATCCTCACGGCTGAACCCGCCGCCGAACGATGCCGTGGCAAAAAGCAGGCTGTCCTCGTCGACAAGGACGGCGGCCTGCTCGTCGGTCATCGAGTAGAAGCCCTCGCTGGTCCGCTCGACGAGACCCGCCGCCGCCTGCCCCAGAAGCCACTCGCGAAGCCAGCGCTCATCGAGGCCGGTCGCTTCGGCCAGCAGGTCGGACGTTGCCGGGCCCTGCGTATACAGGGATCGATAGAGCCCCAGGCGATCACCCAGGTGCACCATTGCAGACACCACCTCGCCCTGTTTGTACTGCCACACCTTCAGCGAGAACGCCTTGGCGACATCGAGGTCAAAACCCATGGGGCCCCTTTCCGCTTCATTGAAACCTACCGGCTGCTCGAGCACTGGAACCAGTTCGGCCAGCAGAGCTCGTACCCGTTGCTCGATCTCGTCACGAATCGGCCGGACGGTTTCAATACCCTGCCCAGCCGGGTCCGTCAGCTCCCAGTCCTCGTATCGGGTCCCGGGAACATACGGGCACTCGTCACCGCAGCCCATCGTGATCACGACATCAACTTCCCGGAGCATCGCGTCGGTCCACCGCTGGGGTTGGTTGCCAACGATATCGATGCCGACCTCCGCCATTGCTTCGACGGCGACCGCATTGATCGTTTCCGCCGGAGCACTACCCGCCGAATACACGCCGACGGATTCGCCGGCGAGATATCGCATCCACCCGGCCGCCATCTGCGAACGCCCCGCATTGTGAACGCACAAAAAAAGAACGATGGGAGTGCTTGTCATGAGGGAAGTCTCTCACAACTGCCCATTGCGGCGTTCGGCCGCAGCGTTTGGCCGCCGGCTCAGGGCGTCCGGCAGCAAATGTTTGGCCCGTCGGGCCTTTCCTGGCACTATCAAAAGATGGTTGCTCTGGCGGGTCCGTTCTTCATATTCGCCTTTCTGTTGGTGGTGACCGGCGTACCCAAGCTGACCAGGCCGGATGCAACGGCACGGGCCATCTCAGCGATCGGATTGCCGGCCCACCGCAACCTGGGACGCGCCGTCGGCGTCGCTGAGGTTGTCATTGGAATTGCCGCCCTCCTCATCGGTGGAAGCCTGGCCGCCGCGGCCGTGGCCCTGATGTATGGAGGGTTCGCCGGTTTCATTCTGATCGCCATGCGCTCTGAGAAAGCCAAGTCGTGCGGCTGCTTCGGGGACGAGGTCAGTCCACCCAACTACATCCACTTCGGCCTCGACATCGCCGCGGCAGCCGTCGCCGGTGTTCTCGTCTTCCAGCCCATCGAGGATCTGGTGACCGTCATGGGAGAATCACCCTGGGCCGGTCTTCCGCTGGTGCTGCTGGTCCTCACCGGCACCTGGATGGCAATGCTCGTGTTGACACTTCTGCCCGGCCGGCGAACCTGAGGTACGACCAGTCCGCGTTTGAGATGGTTGCTTCTGACCGAAGCACAGCACTAGCGGAGGACGGCGGGCTACTCGCTCCGTTCTCCAACCACGGCAGGTGGGTTCACGTTGCCGCCCCCGGCGTTGACATCGTCAGCACGATCCCCGGTGGGGGTGTGTGTGCCCGGAAGATGAAGGCGAAAGAGCGGGCCGATAAGGGTGTCATCAATGTCCTTGGGAGCATCGACAAGATCGGTTGATCCCCCGCTAGGCCGAGTCCAACACCGTCCGGATCGACTGGATCTGGCCGCGGTGTTCACCCTCATGCTGGCGCAGATGGTGCAACACCCACTCAGGCGTAGATGGGTTCTCGGCCACGCCGTTGAACAACGCGAACGCCTCAGCCGGCAGCTGTTTGATATCGACCAGAAAGTGGCCGCGCACGGTGGCCAGGCGTTCCAGGTGATTCGCGATGCTGAAACCCGGGGCAGGTGACAGAATCCCTGCCTCTTCCCGAACGTCGAATGGAAACCAGTCGCCCATCCAATCCGGATAGTCGACTTCGAGGATGTCGGCGTATAGCCAGTCGGCCTCGATGGCAGCGATGTGATAGAGCGTGGCACCGATCGTGTTGTCGAACCGCGGCGCCATTGCATCGACCTCTGCATCGGTGAGCCCATCGACTGCGTCGAGCGTGCGTTGGCGGGTGTTCTGCATCCTCCACAGCTCACCTGCCAGCTCGTTGAAATACCCGGGAAGCCGACCAACCTTGTTCTGAGTCATGGGCCAACCCTATCCGGGGGAACGGGCCGGGCGGCCAGTTCCTTGGGAGCTGCTGCGCAGCTCCATACGAGCAGCACCGTTCACGGTTTACCCGAACGGACCAGACCACCGCGCCGCTGATGGGCATCGCCGACGACGGTGAAGGAATCGGGATCGGCCTCACGAATGGCGTCGACGAGCCGCCGGGCTTCGGATCTGGTGACGGTGCAAAAGAGAATGAATCGATCGGCGTCGGTGTACATCCCGGTCGCCTTCCAACCGGTGACACCGACGTTCATCGTCTCGAACACCGTGCTCGATAGCATCTCCGGCTGGTCCGTCACGACAGTGACGGTTCGGATGACGCTGGGACCCTCGAGCACGTAGTCGAGGGCCAGACCGGCGACGAACAAGAGAATGATGGCATAGAGCGCCTTCTCCCAGCCGAAGGCCAAGCCCTGCAATGCAATAACTCCACCGTCGAGCATCAGAAAGATCTGGGCTACCGGCACTCCGGTGCGCAGCTGGATAATCCGACTGATGATCCCGGTACCCGCCGCGGTGCCGGACGATCGGTAGATCAGCCCGACCCCGATTCCGGCAACGACGCCACCAAAGAGTGCAATCAGTAGAAGATCATCCGAGATCCGATCGGGGAATATGTCGCCAAGAACGTCAACACCCAGGTTGTAGAGCGCTACTACATACAGCGTTCGTACGAGGAAGCGTCTTCCTCCCAGCATCCGATAACCGAGCACCAGAATCGGCGCATTCAGGATCAGCATCGTCAGGCCGGGAGGGAAGCCCGTCCACTCATTGACCACGAGCGCGGCGCCGCCGACGCCACCTCCGGCGATTCCAAACGGGAGCATGAACACCCGAAAGGCGTAGATGAGTAGAGCCGCGCCGATGGTCAGCAGCGCGTAGTCGGCGATCGTCTGCAGAACCCGCGCTTTGGAGGGCCGCCGCACTACGAATTTGGTTGGTTTGGAGTCGGTCATTTGCAGCCCCACTGACGGTCGGCCAAGTGTACCGGCGCGCCCAAGCGGCGACCGATGTTGGCTCACCGTTCGCGCTGTCCCCTCGGTACGCTTGAGGGGCCAGGCAGACAAGGGGGGGAAAGGGGGGCCGTATGCGCCCCTGGAAGATTCTCACGACTCTGGTGGCAGCCGCCACCCTGATTTCGGTGGTCGCCGCCACCCCTGCCGGGGCCAGTCACAGCGCCAACGGCACGATCTGCATTGTGAACGACATCGGCGGATCAGAAAGTCCCTTCAACGAGGCAGCCGCCTCGGGAGCCCATGAGGCTGAGGCCAAGCTCCATGTCGACGTTGTGATCGCCGACGCGGCCACCGAAGCGGACATAATCGCCAACATCGACAGTTTTGTCACGGGTGGTTGTGACTTGATAATCGGCGTCGCGTTCATCGTCGGGTTCCAGATGGAGCCGTTCATCGCGGCCAACCCAGACCAGAAGTTCGCCGTGCTCGACTTCAGCTTCGGCGGCATCTATGACAACGTCGCCGAAGTCAACTTCGATGTCAACGAGGGCGGCTTCCTAGCCGGGTACCTTGCCGCCGGCGTTAGCGAGAACGGTGTAGTCGGCGTGTTCGGAGGACTTCCGATTCCGCCGGTGACCCTGTTTATGGACGGCTACGACCTCGGAGTGGATTGGTACAACAACGTCCACGGGACCAGCGTCGAGGTGTTGGGGTGGGATGCCGACCTCCAGTCGGGCCTGTTCTCCTTCGACTTCCAGAACCCGGCCCTGGGACAGGCAATCACCGGTGACCTATTCGATGCCGGTGCCGACATCGTGTTCCCCGTGGCCGGCGTCACCGGCTTTGGAGCCGTGTCCGAAGCTGCCGACCGCAAGGCGGCCGGCGATGACGTTCACGTAATCGGGGTCGACTTCGACCACTCGGCGGAGTTCGGCGATCCCGAGCGGGTCATCCTGACGAGCGTGGTCAAGGATCTCGGAGTTGGGGTGTTCAACCAGATCGAAGCGCTTGTCGACGGAACATGGACTGGCGGATGGTTCAGCGAAGGCCTCGACGGGGGCGCGGTCGATATCGCCAAGTTCCACAAGACGACCCGGGACGTCCCCGGATTCCTGAAGAGGGACCTGAAGGCGCTGCGTGCCGGCATCATCGACGGCACGATTCCGACGCTCCCCTAGACAAAGACCATCTGGAACGAATGGAGGGCGGCCGTACGGCCGCCCTCCTGGTCACCGAATTCTCGAGCGTGTCTAGCCGTCCAGAAGTTCTAGGTCCTCGATCACGTGAGCGAACGTCCGGGCGATCTTGCGGTAACCCTTGTTCGACGGATGGATGTCCGTCTGCGGACCGGGAACGTCCGGGTCGTAGTCACTGAGGACGAAGTAGCGACCGTCCTTCTCGCACATCAAAGTGAAGCGGCAGATGGCGCGAACGTTGGCCGGCACTCTCTTGCCATGCGTCTTGTATGTCCTGAACGCTGATTCAACGTCGGCCACTGGGACATCAAAGGCGCCGTACACGGCCTCGAGCGTTCCGTTGAACGGCTCGGTCAATGCCAGCGCAGCTTCGGCGAGTGCCGGGTCGACCAGCCAGAACGCCAGGTTCGGGTTGTAGTAGTTCATCGCCACTATCGGCACACCTGGAGCGGCCGCTCGCAGCGTCGCCAGGATCACAGACAACGTGGCACCGATCTGGCCAAGCTGGGTGGCAACACACGTCGCGACGTCAGGATCGTTCGGATCACAGGCGAGAATGTCATTGGCGCCAATAGCGATCGTTATGAGCTTCACCTCACCGGGATTCGTCGCCAGATATTCGACGGCGACATCCAATTGTGAGGTTCCCCCGGGCGGGAGGATGGCGAAAGGGCCGTAACAGGCGGAACCGTATTGCGACTCGCCACCTATGCCATTGAGCATCTCGACCGTGTCATCGCCCGGGCAGGCCAGGTTGACCAGCTTGTCAAAGCCGTACCGATTGCTGAGTCGCCGGAACAGCTTGTCGGCGTACCCGTTGTCGGTAAAGGGGCTTGGCTGCTGTGTGCCGGCCGCCACGGAGTCCCCCAGCGAAAGGTAAGTGCCGCCATCGCCATCGTCATCGTGGTCCGCCACCGCGGGGGCTGCCGCAGTCACCCCAACCATGAGGCTCATTGCCAGCAGCAAAGTTAAACGTCGTCGCATCAATCCTCTCCCTTCAGCGAATACACCATGACACTAGCGACCACCCTGCGCGTTCGCTCGGGAGAGGTTGCCTGGACGACTCGGTTAATCCAGTTCGGTCTCCAAGATCATCGTGTCCCAGTAGCGCCCGAGCTTGTGACCCACGTCAGTAATCGTGCCCACGACGCGATACCCCAGCTTCTGATGGAGCATCACCGATGCATCATTGGGCAGAGCGATGATCGCAACCGCCCGGTGGAACCGTCGTTCCTTCAGCCTGTCGAGCATCGCAGACAACAACGTCGTTCCAAGCCCGCGTCCCAAATAGGCGGTATCGAGGACGACTGTTGTTTCGGCCGTTGACCGGTATGCCACTTTGGGTCGGTAGAAACTCGAGTAGGTGACACCCACAACGAGCCCGCCGAGCTCGGCGACCAGTACGTCGAGCTCTTCAGAACGGCTTTGCCACCAGGCAGCGCGGCGCTCGAGATCCCACGGCTCGATATCAAACGACACGTGATTGTCGA
>JAAELU010000698.1 GCA_024226255.1 bacterium
ATCTACAAGGCATGTGAAGCCATAGGGCCTTGGAGCTGACGCAACCGCGAGACGCACAGGACGGCGCGTACTCCCCCCAACTGTGACCCGCCCAAAGCGACGTCTCACGGGGGGAGACACGATGCGTCTCGCCCGGATGTGACCTATCGGAGCCGAATCGTGGAAGAGCACGCCTTCGGCTGGGCGCAGGCGCAGATCGGAACCATCGGGAAGGCGCAGCAGGAATCCGCTCACCTCGGTGATTCCCCCTTCGACCTCGGTCACGACTCCTCTAGCGGTTGTCCGGCCCCACCGCAGGAGACCGCGACGATGACCAGCAGGGCCGCCATCGAGCGGCGCCCGATCACGATTGGGTGTGCTGGTGGGGGTCGGCGGCGGCTAGCCCGTAGCGCTGCTCATCGCGGTACCAAGTGAAGAACACCCAGGCAATAGCGCCCCACAACAGCAGCCCGCCACCGAACTTCATGATGAACCCGGCAAGCACCTGGTCCGTGTGCGCCGAGATCCCCCACAGGCGGGGAAAAGTCTCATAGATCTTGTACAGGGGCTGGTCGCCCAAGGTCAGGAACGAAGCCGGAATGGTGGGCACCAGCGACTGGAGAAACAGGTAGCCCATCCGATAGAACGGTGCCAACTGCGGTGTGTCGGGGATGGGGCCAAGAACCGGCCACCACATCAGGATCCCGGTGATCCACACGGCAAAGTGCATAGTGAAGTGAACAATATCGCTGGTGAGCATTGCCTCCACGATGCCCGGGACGTGAAGGAGCCCGAGCGTCCCGTTGAACAAGAAGAGTGCCACGAAGGGCTTCGTGAGGATCTTGACCGCGGGGAGCACCGGACGCAGCAGGGCCCGCAGCAGCCACCACGGGGTGCCGAGCAGGAGAAGCGGCGGCACAACCAGGCCCAGCACCAGGTGCTCGATCATGTGGAACATGAACAGGCTCTGTTCGCCGATGTCATGGATCGGATAAGACGACACCACGGTCATCAGCACGACACCGCTGACAAACAGCCGCATTTGTCGCTGAGTTACAGCGATCTCGCCACGGGGGGCAAAACGATCGGCCAGATTGCGCAGCCCGTAGAAGTAGACGACGAGAAATGCGGCTCCGGTGCCCAGTACGTCCCAGTGGGCGTGGAACTCAACCAGGTCAGTGAAGCTCGTGGACGCCTGAGCGAATAGCAGTCCCATCAGAGGATCACTCCCCCGAGCCGGCTCACAGCGCCCGGAAAGTCAGCAGAACGACGACAAACATCGCCAAGGCACCAAACAGCCCGATGAGGAAGAAGTTCCGGTAGAGCGGCTTGTCGAACTTCAGGTGCATGAACAGCGCCACCACCATGGCGAACTTGACGCCACCGAGGATCAAGAGAATCGAAACCAGGAGGGGCCCCTCGAGCGCCGAGATGTACGAAGCTCCGATCTCTACAGCGGTGATGATCGCCAAGATCAATGCGATCAGCCAGTACTGCGCCGGCGAAGGATGTTCGATGTGATCCTCGCCGTGGTCGGCGCGTCCCGCGTCGACTGCTTCGATTTCAGTTGTGTCCGTTGCCATGGCTCACACCTGCAGGAGATAGACGACAGTGAAGATGACGATCCAGACGATGTCAACGAAGTGCCAATACAGGCCGATCAGCTCGACGTTGAGACCGCGGTCGTCATAGAGGCGACCGGAGAACGAAAGAACAACCATCGCGGCGAGCAGCATCACGCCGACCGCGACGTGGATGCCGTGAAATCCGGTGAGCATGTAGAACGAAGAGCCGAACGGGCTTGCCGGCAAAGTCAGCCCTTCGTGGATGAACTCGGTGAACTCGAAGATCTGACCGGCGAGGAACGTGGAGCCGAGCAGCACGGTACCGATGAGCCAGACACGGGTCTGACGCAGGTCCTTCTTCTCGAAGGCATTGTGAGCCAGAACCATCGTCAGCGAAGACATCAGCAATATGAAGGACGAGGCCGAGGTGAACGGGATGTTGAAGATCTCCGACCCCGGAGCCCCGTTGGTGGTGTTCCGGTAGAGCAAGAACGTCGAGATCATCGCCCCGAAGAACACACACTCCGAGCCGAGGAACACCCACATTGCGGTCTTGCGCACCGGCTTCACATCGTGGTGGCCCGATGCCTCGGCATGTCCCGTGTCTGTAACGGCGGCGTCGGACATCAGTGCTCCTTGGTAACCGGCTCGAGCGACCATCCGAACAGGCCCCACACGGCAATCGCGACGCCAACGCCCACCCCGAGGAATCCCCAGGGGAGATAGATGAGGCCGGCGCCGGTGATGGCGAAGCCGAACGCTGAAACGACTGGGTAGAAGCTCGGTGAAGGCATGTGCATGTCCTCGTCGGGCTCGTGGCTTTCATCCCCGCCACCAGTCTCCTCATCAACAGTCAGCGCGCCCTCGGTGACGGCCGGTATTCGCACGGCTCGACCCTCGTCGTCCTCGGTGTACTTCTGATGCCAGAAGTCGTCGAGCGAGTGCACGACCGGGATTGTGTCGAAGTTGTGTACGGGCGGCGGCGACGAAGTAGTCCACTCCAAGGTACGGCCGTCCCACGGGTCATTGCCGACACGCTCCCCCTTGGCGAGGAAGTGGGTGCGCACGATGTTCCAGGCGAATACCAGGAACGCCAGCAGGATCACATAGGCACCGATGGTGGCAACGGCGTTCCAGTTGGCCCAGCCGAGGCCTTCCGGATACCGATAGGTGCGCCGTGGCATACCGTTGAGACCGAGGATGTGCATAGGGCCGAAGGTGAGGTTGAAGCCTATGAGGGCCAACCAGAAGTGGACTTTGCCCAGCGCCTCGTTGAGTTTGCGGCCGGTCCATTTCGGGAACCAGTAGTAGATGCCCGAGACGTATCCGAAGACTGCTCCCCCAAACAGTACGTAGTGGAAATGGGCCACTACGTAGTACGAGTCATGCTGCTGGGTGTCCGACGGCACTACGGCGTGCGTAACGCCGGAGAGGCCACCGATGACAAACATCGCGATGAACGCCAGGGAGAACAGCATCGGGGTGTTGTACTTGATCTTGCCGCCCCAGATCGTGCCGAGCCAGTTGAAGATCTTCACGCCGGTCGGGACCGCGATGATCATCGTGGCGACCCCGAAGCCGGCCTCGGCGATTGGGCCCATGCCGGACGTGAACATGTGGTGTGACCAGACGCCGAAGCCGATGAAACCGATGGCAGCTCCCGAGAAGACAACAAACGGATAGCCAAAAAGCGGTTTGCGGGCGAAGGTCGGCAACACCTCGGAGACGATTCCCATCGCCGGCAGGATCAACACATACACCTCGGGGTGCCCGAAGATCCAGAACAAGTGCTGCCACAACAGCGGGTCACCGCCGGCTGCGGAGGCGTAGAAGAGGGCGCCGAAGTTGCGATCCAGGAACAGCTGGAACAACCCGATCGTGACCGACGGCAGCGAGAAGATCAGCAGGAACGCAACGACGAGCGACATCCAGGCGAATACCGGCATCCGCAGCATCGACATTCCGGGAGCCCGCATGGTGAACGTGGTCGCGATGAAGTTGGCCGAGGCGCCCAAGGACGAGACACCCAGCAAGGCGAGGCCGATCGTCCAGAAGTCCATGCGAACGACTTCTGTCAGCTGGGTCGACAACGGTGCGTATCCGACCCAGGCCCCGTCAGGGGCGCCGCCGAGTAGGAAAGATGAATAGATCAACAGGCCACCGAAGAAGAACAACCAATAGCTGAAAGAGTTCAGTCTCGGGAAGGCCACGTCACGAGCGCCGATCATGATCGGCAGGAAATAGTTGGTGAAGGCGGCCGCGATCGGCATGACGACGAGGAACACCATCGTGAGGCCGTGCATAGTGAACAGCTGGTTGTAGGCCTCGGCGCTCAGCACCTCGAGGTTGGGACCGAACAACTGGGTTCGCACCAGCAGCGCCTCGATACCACCTATGAGGAAAAAGACGGCGGCGCTGACGGCATAGAGCAGGCCAATCCGCTTGTGATCGACTGTTGTTACCCAGGCCCACAACCCGCGCGATCCGGGCGAGCGAAACACTTGCGGCTCAGCGGTCGTCGTCATTGGCGGTCCTCCTCCCCGTCATCGCCAGGTCTTCAGCAATTCGATTACTTCGCTGATCTCGTCGGCGTTCAGCCCCGTGTCGGGCATCCCGAGCACCCGTCCGGCCGCCAGATCGTTCTCATCCGGGTTCATCGGTTTCAGAGACTGAGGATCGCCGATCCACTCCGCCAAGTGCGACTCCGTGAGCTCGACGGTGCCCGCCCCGAAGGTTCCTCGACTGAACAGATGGGTGAGATTGGGCCCAAAACTGGAACGGAACTGGATATCTGCCGCCGCGATGTGCCGCTCCGGGCCGTAGGTGACAACTTCGCCCTCGACATCCTCGAGGGACACTTGGTGGCATGTCGTGCAGACTGTGTTGAACGTCGACCATCCGGCCGCCAGTTCAGACTCCTCCGCCGGAAGCTGGCTCGGCTGGAACTGTTCGTCCAGCCAGGCCGCGTAGTCCGCATCGGTGTGAACGTGCAGCTTGATCCGCATGTCGGCATGAGCCAGACCGCAGAACTCGGCGCACTGCCCAGGTAACGGCTCATCAGGTGACGTCGGGTCGTCGGCAATGATCGTCAAATTGGTCACCTGGCCCGGCACCACATCGCGCTTCCCGTTGACAGCCGGGATCCAGAAGCTGTGGATCACATCGGCCGAGGTCATCGTCAGATACACGGTGGCATCCTCGGGGATGTGCAGCTCGTTGGCGGTGATCAAAGTTGCGCCATCGGGACCGGTTTCGTCCACGTACTCGAATTCCCACCACCACTGGTGGCCCGTTACCTGGATCTGGATGACATCATCGCCCTCAGGAACCTGTCGCATGTCGAGCAATCCGCGGACCGTTGGGACCGAAATGATTGCGAGCAGAACAACCGAAAAAACAACGCCGCCGAGCTCGATGGCGGCGCTGCCGTGGAGTTGCTTCGGCTCGGTCTCGTCGCCGGGACGTTCCCGATAGCGCCACATGGCCCACACCAGGAGCGCCGTAACCATGATGAAGACGGCAACCGCCAACCAATAGACCAGATCCCACAGACCGTCGATGTCGCGAGCGATTGGGCCCTTGGGTTCGAGGGCGCTCTGTGGTCCCGAGCCAGAGCATGAAGCCAGGAATGCAAGAACCGGCAACGTTAGAAGGAGCCGCAAGCGACCGTTCTTGTTCCGTGTACGAGCTGCCAATTCCGCTCCCGGGGCCTCTGAGGCCCTGTCTCCCGTGCGATTTCGGGGCATCGTACTCAGCAGGAGGGTCACAACGAAATCATTTCCAAAACCGCGGTCAACTCCTCCTGATCCATTACCCCTTCGAAGCGGCCGGCGATCTTGCCCGCCTGATCGATGACAAAAACCCACGGCCCCGACGGCAGTCGGTACCAAGGCTCGGTGACTGCTTCCGCCAGATGAGCGGAGCCACTGCGCCGAGTGCGGGAGCGAACGGCTCATCGAAGACCAAAAAGACGACCGGCTCCAGACGCTTCCCGTCCTCCGGGACGACGGTCGCCTGCCAAGTACCGGATCGGTCGAAGTTGAATCTGGCTCGGTGGAGACCGACAACGTCCCGAGAATCCACATGAACGTGGCTGGAGTGCTCTGAACGGCCGCCGGATCATCTAGTGCCGACTGGAATCAAACTGCTCAACAGTGTCAGGACACCGCAAGTTGGCGTCACTCAGTTGGTGACGTCGGGAGTCTCGCTGGGGCTGAAGGAGATTGAGTCGAGGACTTCTCCGATGGCGTCCCAGAGCTCCGACCCGGCCCACGCCAGGACACGCAGCATGATGTAGAACGCAATGAGCAGCAGCGCCAACCGCAATCGATAGATCCACTTGCGGTTCGGGTCGAAGACCCTGCGGTACCAACCCACGGCCGAGTCCCACCAGTAGATGAGGGGGTTCGAGTTGCGGGTGCCGCCAAATGGATCCGAGGTCGCCGCGGCCAGGTCGGCGTCGAGCGGTGCCTCGTGTGTGGCAACAGCAACGGCAGCCGGGACGACAGGCACTGCCTCGGTCATTGCCTCGTGGATGGCCGGATCGGGCGGCGGTGGTCGCACAATCCCCTCATCCGCCAGCGAGGCCTTGGCTGTCTCGAGCGCTTCCTGGCCTTCGATCACGTCATCGATCGGTCCGCCAACCTCGTCAACGTCCACTTCATCGACAGACTTCGCCGAGGATTGCGGCTCCTCGTCGCCGGCCCCGCCGTGGTCCATGGACTCGTCTTCGCTCCCGGCATCGGCTTCGTCGGCTGGCGCCAGATCGGCGGGGACAACAGCCGCAGCTGACTCGGCAGGTTCGTTGTCGGCGGCACTATCGGCTTCCGGCTGATCTTCCGAGTCGCGGGCCGGCTCTACTTCAGCTACGAGCTCGGCCCCCCGTTCGACTTCCACCGCTTCAATCTCGGCGGCAGGATCATCCGCAACCACGACGGCATCATTTGAGGTCGTAGAGGCGGCCTTCCTACCTTTGCCCCCCGTCCACGGATCGATCACCGCCACATCGGCGACCGGCTCCGGCTCCCAGACTTCAGCCTCCTCCAAGAGCCCCTTCAGCAAGTCGGCATCGAGATCCAAGGCGGCTGCCAGCGCGTTCGCTTCAGCCTCGGTCGGTACTGAGCTGCCCTTCTCCCAGGCGCGGATCGACGCCGCGGTCTTGCTGACCTTGGTCGCGAGTTGTCCAAGCGAATAGCCGAGCGCGAGGCGTCGATCTCGAACTACTGCCCCAAGCGAGGCCGGGTTTTCCACTGATTCACACCAACTTCTGAGGCTGCGGGCGGCGAGTCGAAGGAATCATAAGCGCATCCCGAAAAAGCGCGACGTTTGTCTGCCTTAAACTGCCCCCATGCCAAGTTTTGATGTTGTATCCCAGGTGGACCTCCAAGAGGTCCGCAATGCCGTAGACCAAGCCCAACGAGAGATCACCACCCGGTTCGATTTCAAGGGCACCGACTCGAGCGTCAAGCTCGTCGATGAGCAGATCGTGGTGGACTCCGCCACCGATCACCGCGTCGACGCCGCGATTGATGTTCTCAAGACCAAGCTGGTCAAGCGCAAAGTGTCGCTCAAGTCAGTTACCCAGGGCGAAATGGAAGCCATCGGTGGTGGCCGCTCCCGAACGACCTTCACCCTGAACCAGGGCATCCCGCAGGACGCGGCACGCGAACTGGTCAAGATGATCAAGGATCGCAAGATGAAGGTCCAAGCCGCCATCCAAGGCGACACCGTCCGCGTCTCGGGCAAAAAGCGCGACGACCTGCAAACCGTCATCGCCATGTTCCGCGAGGCCAACTACCGCCTCCCACTCCAATACGTAAACCAACGCGACTAGCCGAGGGTTAGGAGCGAGCGAGCAACGCGCAGCGGAGCACGAGCTCTGTTTCCTCCCCCGTCAGACGACGCTCTGGGCGGCTGATGTTTGGGGGAGGTGCTGAGGCTCTGCGAGGCGGAGGGGGAAGCAGAACGAACCAGCAAACCGCAACCACCCGTCAGCGCACAGTCACCACCCGAACTCACCCGACTCGCGCTCCCCTCAACAACAAGACACAACGTTCGCCCCATCTACTACCTCCGCTTCCCCCCTCGGCTCACAAAGCCTCGCCACTCCCCCCAGATGTGACCCACCCAAAGCGCCGTGTCACGGGGGAAGAGATCACTGCTTCCCCCCTCGTTCCTCGGGCACACCCCCCGGACGTCTGCCTCCCAAAGCGCAGCCAGACGGAGGGAGAGACCACTGCTAACCGCGCCCGGATTAGTCCACGACTGTGGGGTCGGGGACTTTGCTTCTGACGGCGAATTGGTACGTCATGAACGCGTTGGACACGTCGCCGATCTCGACCTGGGCGATCCGAGCCGCCTCATCGGAGATGGGCTGTGCGCGGGAGCCGGCCTTGATGTGGACTTCCGAGACTCGTTCCATCATCAGAAACCATCCGATCGCCTCGCTTACCGAAGCGCCAACTGACAACAGGCCGTGGTTGCGGAGGAGTATTCCCTTGGTCTCACCGAGGGCAGCCGCGATCCGCTTGCCACCGTCGGTGCTCAGGACCTGGACCTCTTCATCATCGAAGACCGCATGATCCTCGAAGAAGGCCGTCGCCTCTTGGCAGATCATCGAGAACGGAGTGTTGGTTGCACACCACGAAGTTCCGTGCTGGCTGTGCGTATGGGCCGCCGCTATCGCTTTCGGTCGGGCATCGTGAATGGGGCCGTGGATGTAGTAGGCGGTCATGTTGATGTCGCCATCGCCCTCAACGACCGCACCGCCCGGCCCCACCAGCACCAAGTCGTCGATCGTTGCCTGATTGAACGGCACGCCGAGCCGCAGCAGCCAAAACGTGTCTGTCCGCTCCGGATCACGGGCCGAGATGTGGCCGTCACCGAGTGCGCCCCATCCAAAGGCCCCAAACACCCGATACGCCAGGGCAAGGTCACGTTTGCGGTGCCTGCGGGCATCGGCAGGATTATCGAACTCGGGCTCGGCGTCACTGCGCCACAACATTGGGTAGTTCATAGGTCGGAGCGTAAATCCCCCGACCGCCCGTCGCCAGAGATTCCTGTGTCTCCCCGCCGACGCAGCGTTAGGGTTGCGTCGAGCCAGCACTCCTCGGGGCGCAGGTTCGAGGAGGCGTCAGGATGCCTGGTGGGTCCCGCGGTCTTCAAAACCGTTGAGGGGGCGAAAGTTCCCTGGCGGGTTCGATTCCCGTCCGCCTCCGCCAAGGAACGGGCCGCCAGGCCCGTTCCCAATGAACCCGGAACCAATGCGTGCTCTGTTGTGTTGTAATCGTTGTGACGACAGAGAGGGTTCGAAATGGCCGACCGCGCAGACTTCCCGATGGCAACCGGCAAGCTCACCAAGAGCGAGGACGAGTGGCGCCAGCAGCTCACTCCCGAGCAATTCGCTGTTGCCCGCCAGGGCGGGACCGAGCGAGCCTTCACGGGTGAGTACAACGATGAGAAGGCTGCCGGCATCTACAGCTGCGTCTGCTGCGACACACCATTGTTCGGGTCGACCACCAAGTACGACTCAGGCAGTGGCTGGCCGAGCTTCTTTCGCCCGATCAGCGACGACGCCGTGATCACCGAAACCGACAGCAAGTTCGGCATGACGCGGACCGAAGTGAAGTGCGCCACCTGCGATGCCCACCTCGGCCACGTGTTCCCCGACGGTCCCCAGCCCACAGGGTTGCGCTACTGCATGAACTCAGCGTCACTCGATCTCGAAGCCGAGTAACGACCTGGGCGATCGGCTCAGCAGTCTCCTAGGCGCCGTGGAACCGCCGGAGCGCATTGAGGATCAACCGACCGATCTTGCCTTGGCCCATCGCCCGATCGAACTTTCGGCTGCGCGGGCCGGCGGCGTAGATCGCCACGTCCTCGCCCGTATGGGCTGCCCCTGACCCCGGCACCAGCGACGGCTGGATGAAGTCGGGGTGGGTTGTGTCAATCGCTGCCAGGTCGATGCGGGAGCCATCCGGCTTCAGATACTGCTCGGGACCGCTGGCGTAGTTCAACGTCGTAAAAGGCAGACCGTCGGCACCGGTGACCGTGTCGACTAGACCAAGAATGTCGTTGCCCCGTGTCGGATATCCGGAAATCGTGAGCCCGTGGCTGTGATCGGCAGTGACGACAACCAGCGTCTCATTGAGGTTCACCATCTCCAAGGTTCGCTCAACTGCGTTCGACAGCTCGATCGTCTCCGTAAGTGCCCGATAGGCATTGTTCCCATGGTGAGCGTGATCGATCCGGCCGGCCTCGACGACAAGAACGAAGCCGTCGGTGTCGCGACTCAGAATCTCGATCGCTTTCTCGGTCATCTCAGTGAGCGAAGGTTCGCCGGCCTGATCGCCTGGCCTGTCGTGTTCGTAGCTCATGTGAGATCGAGCGAACAGGCCGAGGAGCTGATCTGTCTGAGCCGGGTTGATGGCGTCAAACTGCGCCTGGTTCCAGACGTACTCGGCTCCGGGGCGGGCGGCCCACTCGTTCGCCAAATTACGCCCGTCCTTTCGAAGGCCCGTCTTGCCGGCGTCTTCGGGGTCGGCCGCCGACGTGGGAGTGAATGCTCGGCGTCCTCCGCCGAGGGCAACGTCGATTCCGTCGCCATACGGGAATTCGATCAGCTGGCGGGCGATATCGGGCTGTGAGCAACCAGCCGGGAGACTGGCATCGCTCTCGAAGGCCCGGTCGACTGAAACTGCGTAGGCCCCCGCCGGCGTGGCATGCGAGAGACGAGCCGTGGTGACGACGCCGGTGGCCAGGCCAAGTGCCTCAGCCTCCATCACCCAAGACGTCAGCTCATTGCCCGCAAGGGTGGCGCATTCACCCCGAGTGGCTTCGTGGGCCACGTTGATGAGGCCACGATCCGTCCTCTCACCCGCCAACAACGCGGTGACGGCGCCGGCCGAGTCAGGAACCTGGAAGTTCCAGTTAAAGACACGACTCAGGCCCACCGTCGGCAATCGCTCGAAGCTGAGCTCATTGCCCTCCCCGGTACCACCTCGCATCTGGCCCTCGAGTATTCGCGCCGCGGTGATCGTCGAAACCCCCATGCCATCGCCCACAAACAGGATCACGTTCTTGGCCCCGACGAGCGGTTCGGCGCCAACCTGGGCCGGAGCGCGAGCCGCAACGGCAACCGACGGCACATGCGTCGCGGCCACGTCGGCGGCGGCTGGTTGTGGTGTGTTGGCGCCGCCCAGGGCGACGGCCCCAGCGGCGGCGAGAGCCCACATCACAGCGGCCGCGAGGAGACGTTTCACGAATGAATTCCCTTCATGTCTTCAAGATACCTGGTCGGCTCGGACGCAATGTCTCCAAAGCAACAGATGAAATACCGATATCGCTTGTCAATGCGCTAGATTTCACTGGCGCTAGACGACTAAGGAAGCCATGTCTGAAACGAAACTGATCGTGTGGATCGACCAGGACCTGTGTACTGGTGACGGAATCTGCGAGGAAATCGCACCCGACGTCTTTCAGGGCCGCGACGACGGCCTCTGGGTCGTCAAGGAGCAGGCCTCCCACTTTGGCACCGATCTCCTATTTGATGGAGCCGAGGACGGCGGGCATGGCCCAGATGGAGCCGGCGGTGTCGCCCGAGTGCCCGACAGCCAGATCGACATCGTGGTCGAGTCCGCCGAGGAATGCCCCGGTGAGTGCATCATGATCGAGCCCTACGATGCAGAACTGATGGCGAACCGCGGCGCGTAGAGCGCCGCTGCGCATCGCAGTATCAGGTATCACGTACCGACGATTCGGACGCGGGCGCATACGGGCTACGGGTTAGTTGATACCAACCACCGTCCGAGCCGCGCCTCAAGAAACGGACGGCGCCCTAACCCGTGATGTATTTCTCCAGGTCGGCGATGAGGTGCTCTTGGGCGGAGATGACGGAGCTGACTACGTCGCCAATCGAGATGACTCCGACGAGTCGGTTGCCGTCGTCGAGGACGGGGAGGTGACGGATTCGCTTGTCCGTCATCATGGCCATGCAATCACCGACCGTCTTGTCAGGAGTGATCGTATGGACGCTCTCGGTCATGATGTCGCTGACGAGAATGTCGCGCGGACCGACGTCGGCCGTCAGCATCTTGCGGGCGAAGTCGCGCTCGGAAATGACTCCGGCGAGGGATCCCTCTTCGGTGACGATGAGAGCACCCACCTTGCGCTGCTCCATCAGCTCGAGGGCGGAATGCACGCTCGCGTCCGGCCCAATCGAGAAGACGTCACGACCCTTCGACTCCAATAGGCTGGCCACTGTCCGTTGCATCCGAGCTCCCTTCTCCTTCGTCAAATATACGACATGAGAGCGTTCGGGGTGACGGGGCTGCTCAGTCCTCGACTTCGCCGAGGTAGGCCTTACGCATCTCAGGGTTGGCGAGCAGCGCCGCCGAGGTGTCGGCCAGCACGATCTGGCCCGTCTGCAGCACATACCCGTGGTCCGCAATCGAGAGCGCCATATTGGCGTTCTGCTCGACCATGAAGACCGTTGTCCCAGCATCGTTGATCCGTTGAATGATCTCGAAGTTCTGTGCTACCAACACCGGCGCCAGACCCATGGACGGCTCGTCCATCAGCAGAACCTTGGGACGGGCCATCAGCGCCCGACCGACGGCAACCATTTGCTGCTCGCCCCCAGACAGGGTGCCGGCCTTCTGCGAGAGCCGCTCCTTCACCCGCGGAAACAACTCAAAGATGTGTTCGAAGTCCTCCTCGAGGCTGTCGTCACGGAGGTACCCGCCGATCTCGAGGTTCTCACGCACGGTCATACGTTTGAATAGACGCCGATTCTCCGGGACCATCGACACCCCGAGCTCGACGACCTTTGCCGTGGCCATTCCGTTGGTGATGACCCCATCGATGACGACCTCACCGGTTGTTGGCTCCACCATTCCCAGGATCGTCTTGAGAGTTGTTGTCTTGCCAGATGCGTTGCCGCCGAGGAGGCACACCATCTCACCCTCGTGGATTCTGAGGTTGACGTCCTTCAGAATGTGAACCGGCCCGTAGTGGGTGTTCACGTTGCGGAACTCGAGAACCGGCTTCTTGTCGCTCATGCGGTGTCCTCTGCCGGACGGCCCAGGTACGCCTCTATGACGTCATCGTTGCGGGACACTTCCTCGTAGGCGCCTTCTGCAATCTTCACGCCATGATCGAGGACCACCACCCGGTCGCTTACGTCGCGCACAACCTTCATGTCGTGCTCGATAACCACCACCGTGAAGCCAAGGTCATCACGCAATCGGCTGATCAAGCCGGTCAATTCAGCGGTCTCTCGTGGATTCATGCCCGCCACCGGCTCGTCCAGGAGGAGCAGCCGGGGCTGCGTCGCCATGGCCCGCGCGATCTCGAGGCGGCGGCGGTTGGCGTAGGACAGCACAAAGGCCGGCTGGTCGAAGCGGTAGCCGACGAGGCGGGATCCGAAGAAGCCGAGGATGTCCTTGGCGCGCTCCTCGATCTCCTTCTCCTCCTGTTTGAAGGCTTTGGTTCGGAAGATCGCGGGAATCATGCCTTCGTTGGTACGGCAGTGCTGCGCGACCATGATGTTCTCGAGAACGGTCATATTGGGGAACAGGCGCACGTTCTGGAACGTGCGGGCGATACCGGAGCGGGTTATCTGGTTGGGGTGCCAACCACCAATGTTGGTGCCGTCGAAGAGGATCTCCCCATCGTCTGGGGCGAACATCCCCGAGATGACGTTGAAGAACGAAGTCTTGCCGGCACCGTTGGGGCCGATCACCGAAACGATCTCACCCTCATCGATACGGAAATCGACACCGTCGAGCGCTGTGATCCCGCCGAACTGTTTGCGGAGGTTGTTGATCTGCAGCAATGCCATCAGGCTTCCTCCGCCGCTTCTTCGGTCGCTTTGTCGAGCCAAGCATCCTGACTCAACTCATCGTGATGAAGCTCATGCTGGCGGCGCACATTGGGCACTAAACCCTCGGGTCTCTGCAACATCATGTAGACAAGAATCACGCCGTAGATGAGAAGCTTGAACTCTCCGAATTCCGCCAGAAGTCCCGGTTGCCGGGGCCCACCGAGGACTCCGATGAGAACAACCGCGCCGACAGCAACCCCGACGATGTTCCCCATGCCACCGACGATGACCACTACCAAGATCACGATCGAGATCAGCAGCTCGAAGGACGTCGGGAAAATCGACCCAAGCTTCGCCGAGAACAAAGCGCCGCCCAGGGCCGCAAGTACGGCACCAACCACGAACGCTGACAACTTGGCTTGAACCGTGTCGATTCCCATGACCTCAGCGACCGACTCGTCTTCGCGCATCGCCGTCCAAGCCCGACCGACTCTCGAGTTGAGCAACGCGTAAGAGACCCACGCCGCGAGCAACACCAGAGCAAATGCGAAGTACATGATGTACTCGGGATCACTTCCGGATACGGTGTCAAAACCGAGGGGAATGCCGGGGATATTGCGGATTCCACCGGCGCCGCCGAACATCCCGGACGCTGCGTCCGAGAGGAACACGATGCGGACGATCTCACCAAAACCCAGGGTGACAATCGCCAGATAGTCGCCGCGCAAGCGGATCACCGGAGTGCCGACGAACACACCCGCGAGGATCCCTACAACAACCACGACCGGGAGCGTGTACCACCACGGCCACTCCGGGTTGAATGCAGGCGACAGCGGACTCGTCAGCACCGCCGACGTGTAGGCGCCGACAGCAAAGAACGCCACGTAGCCGAGGTCCAGCAGGCCGGCGAAGCCCACCACGATATTGAGGCCCAACGCCATCAACAAGAAAATGCCGGTCGTTGCCAAGATCTCAGAGAGAAGGCTGCCGAGCACCCAGGGGGCCGCAATCACCATCAGCAGGATGCCACCGGCCGCGATGAGTGAGTTGCGGGAACGCACCTTGGGGTCGGGGTCCGCGATGAATGTCCTGACGCGTGACCGTTTCGTCCGCTCACGGCCTGCCAGGTAGAACGCGACAGCGGCCACGACCAGAGTGGGGATCACCTTGACCGCGCCGTTCGTATAGAGCTGCCTAACGAGACTCTTGAGGCCAAAGGTCCGCAGGATCTGAGATATGACGTCTTCGAGGAACGCGGTCGCCAGCACCGCAAGGAGCGCCGTGACGATCTGTTTGCGCAACCTGTCGCTGACGAGATGCATCGCGCCGCCCAGCGCACCGAGGAGTGTCGAGATTCCGATTAGGAACAGTCCGCCCGTCGCCAGGCTGGGGTTGATTACGTCATCGCTGAGGGTGAGCAGGCCAACGAGTTGAGGCCCGAGCCTCGTGAATACGTCCCTGAGGTCCATTGCGTTCGTGATGAGGACCAGGAGGAAGAGGACCAAACCGCCCACGAGGCCGACTAGGAGCCCGGCAACGGCATGGTTGGTGGTCTTGGCATACGCCTCCATGCCCTCCAGCACTGGCTCGTCACCGACTTTGTAGCCTGCCACCGGGACGTACCAAAGCAGGGCCAGGAAGCCAAGACTGAGGACGCCGTGCACTACTTGGCGTTGGTCGAATTGCTCCACCATGCCAATGGCGGATGTGAACGACATGACAAGGCCGACGATGAGGCCGGCCCGGAGAATCTTGCGATAGTCGAGTACGCCCTTGGTCATGCGCGTTCATCCTCTGAAAGGCGCTCGCCAAGCAGCCCCGACGGCCGGAATACGAGCACTAGAACCAGCGCGGCGAAGGCCACGACATCCTTGAGCTGTGAAACGCCGGGGATGTCCAAGCTGTCGTTGACGCCGCCGAAGCCATCGAGGATCAACAGCGGCCCCAGGCCTTCGAACAGTCCGAGGACCAGCCCGCCGAGCATCGCGCCTGCCAGATTGCCGATTCCTCCTAGCACGGCCGCAGTGAAAGCCTTGATGCCAGGCAGGAATCCCGTGTCAAAAGAGACTCCGCGGAACAACAACGCCCACAGAGTGCCGGCGACGCCGGCCATAGCGCCGCCAACCGCGAAGGTTGTCACGATCGTTCGGTCAACGTTGATACCCATGAGGGCGGCGATCTCTTTGTCTTCGGCAACGGCTCGCATCGAGCGGCCCGTCCTCGTCTTCTCAACAAAGAAGTACAAAGCCGCCATGCTGATCACGGCAACAACTATCACGAGGAGTTTGGTGGCTTCGATCCGCAGCCAACTGAGACCGAACACGTCCACCTTGTCCAGCAGCCAGGCCGGCGGCTGCGGGACACTCTTGTTGGCAACACCAAACAGGAACGCCGCGGAATACTGCAAAAAGAAGGAAACCCCGATCGAGGTGATCAGCGGGATTAGCCGCGGAGCGTGGCGCAGGGGCCGATAGGCGATCTTCTCGACAAGGACCGCCACCAGCGTCGAGGTGAGCATCGCCGCCAGAACGGTGAAGATGATTGCGAGCACGAACTGATCGACCCATAGACCGGTCTCGAGGAAGTAGCTGGCCATGAAGTAGCTCGTCATCGCTCCGGCCATGAAGACTTCACCGTGGGCGAAGTTGATGAACCCGAGCACGCCGTAGACCATCGAGTAGCCGAGGGCGATGAGTCCGTACATGGCGCCCTGGGCGATTCCGCTGACCAGCAGATCACGCCATGCTTCGGCAGACGGACCGTCTCCGTTGGAGAAGTTGATCGCCGAGCCGATCAGACCGATCGCAATAAAGACAACAGCTCCCACACGAATCGCGGTGAGGAAACTGTCGACCCAATTGAAACGGGCGCGGCGTGGTTGATTGTCTGTAGCGCTGACCAAGGTCTGG
>JAAELU010000699.1 GCA_024226255.1 bacterium
CGATGGTCTCGTCGCTGGCCAGGTGCACTCCAACCAATCGGCGTGGGAGTGATTCGGCCGCGAGGATCCGATTGGCGATGGTGCCATAGATTCCGAGACGGAGGTTCACGAGCACGCCCGATACCAGAGCAGTGGCCGGTGTCCCTGTGGCGAGTGCGCCCACGAATGCGGCTTGCGCACCACCGGCGTAGACAAACGTCGACATGATCAGAACGGCGACCCAGCCAAGCCCACTTGTCGCCGCCAACACTCCGAAAGCGAAACCGTACGAACCGATGGCCGCCCCGATCCCAGCAATGGTGAGCCACGGTTTCACAGGGAGGCGCGCCGGCGGTGGGCTCGAACCTTCGACTGGTTGCCACAAAGCGACATCGTGCACCAGCGCCCAGCCCGGTTCCGAGAGCTGTCCCAGAAGACCCACTGACAGCCGTCGTTGGGACACACCTTCAGCCGATGCCACTGTCCGGTCACCGATGCCTCGGCAACAATCAACGCGATGCGGGCCAACGCTCCGGCGAGCCCACCGGCTGTGGCCACAACCAGCGCTCCGGCGTCTGAGCCAATGGCTACTGAGAGCTTCCCGTCTGTTGCGACGTCATTGAGGGTTGCGGCCGCTGACGACGGTGGTGCACAACTATCGTGGTTGGCGGCCAGCATCTGCCGTAGCGCCTCTCGCAATGTCACTACGCGCTTCAGGTCGGCTCGTGTACGGACAGTACGTGTGCCGGTAGTGAGGCCCTTGTCGAACAGCCACCGCGCCGCGGTCGCCGGGCGGCTGAACATCTCGAGGTCGTCCTCGATGTTGTGGGAGTTGATGAACAACTGGACAGTGCGGAGGTCACCGGGGGCTGGATCACGACCTCCAGGCTCAAACGTGCGTTCCTCGTAGACACCAACCATTACGTATGCAGGTTACTCAG
>JAAELU010000700.1 GCA_024226255.1 bacterium
ACCGGCTCGTACATGACCGGGATTTCATCGTAAGTCCCCGGTCCCACCAGGATGACATCACCGCGGCGGGCCGCATCCAGCGCATCCTGGATCGGATGCACGTTGGGATTGCTGCTCGGGGAGACCTGGATTACGTCGCGACCGTTCAAGGGCATCGGACCGACCATTACGGTCACGCCCATCTGCGAGACGTTGCCATTGTCATGCACGATCTCGAGCTGGTAACGCCCGCGCGTCGTGCCGGCCGGAACCTCGGCGCTGATCTGGAGATTGGTCCAGTCGCCGGTACCGATATCAAGCTGGACATCCGAGCCGCCGGATGCCGCGCCCTGCCACATTTCCAGTGGCCGCAACCAGGCTTCGCCCTCGACGGTGCCGAAACCGTAGTCACGTGATACCAGCCTGTCCACGTCGAGCTCGCTCGCAGACGGATTCGGTACATCGCGTGCCCCAGGCGAGGTAATCGCCAGGGTCCGGTCTGTCGCAGACGAACTCGCGACATAGGGTCCGTTGAGGACACCCGCCATGACCGACTCGACCATCGGCGTGGTGTCGGCGATCTCGCAATCCAGCTGGAAGCCGGAGCCTGCGAATGCGGCTATCTGCTGCACCGGCGTATCGAGGTAAGTCGTTCCTCCGGGCATATACTGGAATACGTAGCAGAACTGGCTGTACTGCGGGTTGTGTCTCGGATCGATGCTGTCCTTTACGCCATCACTGTCGGTGTCGATCAGACCCGCGTCATTCATGCACGCGGTGATCATGTTCGGCGCCACGCCCGACGGGCTCGCGACGTTCACCGTGTAAGTCGACGGCAGC
>JAAELU010000701.1 GCA_024226255.1 bacterium
ACCGGGGTTCGAGAAACACACCTCGCTGGGCTCGAAGCCGACGTAGCCGTCGTCGCGCTCGACTACGTAGATGCTCGCTGCTTCGCCGTCATCGAGATGGGCAATCAGAAGAGCACCTAGAGCATCGCCCTCCGTAGGAGTCGGCTGCGGATCCATCGATCGATTGTCTCATGGATCCCGAACGCTGTCACCCGGTAGGCGGATCGCTGTCCCGGTATCCCGGTGGTATCGCACCGCTCGGTTTCAGTTACGATCTGGTCGATGGCGACTCGTGACAGCCCACCCGACAGCCGTATTCCGATCCTCGCTTGGTCCATGCTGTGGCTCACCGTCGCCGTTGTGGTTGGTGGGGCGTTGGTGCGTGCAACCGACTCGGGAGCCGGCTGCGGCGAATCGTGGCCCATCTGTGGCGGCCAAATCATCCCTGAGATCGGCAACTACCACACCGCCATCGAAGTCAGCCATCGGCTGATGACCGGCCTGCTCGGCTTCGTGCTGATTGCTGTATTCGTTCTGGTTCGCCGCCACTATGACAAGAGCCATCGTCTGCGTCGTGCGGTCTTTGTAGCCGGCATCCTGCTGATCATCGAGTCTCTGCTCGGTGCCTCGCTGGTGCTCTTCGGCTGGGTGGAATTCGACGCTTCCATCGCCAGGTTGATCGTTGTACCGATCCATCTCGTCAATACCTTCCTCCTTGTTGCCGCAATGGCA
>JAAELU010000702.1 GCA_024226255.1 bacterium
ACCGGGGTTCGAGAAACACACCTCGCTGGGCTCGAAGCCGACGTAGCCGTCGTCGCGCTCGACTACGTAGATGCTCGCTGCTTCGCCGTCATCGAGATGGGCAATCAGAAGAGCACCTAGAGCATCGCCCTCCGTAGGAGTTGGGTGCGGTTCCATCGATCGATTGTCTCATGGACTCCGGGCGCCGTCACCTTGTATGCGGATCCTTGCCCGAGTATCCCGGTGGTATCGCACCGCTCGATTTCAGTTACGATCTGGTCGATGGCGACTCGTGACACCCCACCCGACAGCCGTATTCCGATCCTCGCTTGGTCCATGCTGTGGCTCACCGTTGCTGTTGTGGTTGGCGGAGCGTTGGTGCGAGCGACCGACTCGGGAGCCGGCTGCGGCGAATCGTGGCCAATCTGCGGCGGGCAAATCATCCCTGAGATCGGCAACTACCACACCGCTATCGAGGTCAGCCACCGGCTGATGACCGGTCTGCTTGGCTTCGTGCTGATTGCCGTATTTGTTCTGGTTCGTCGTCACTATGACAAGAGCCATCGCCTGCGTCGTGCGGTCTTTGTAGCGGGCATCCTGCTGATCATCGAGTCTCTGCTCGGTGCCTCGCTGGTGCTCTTCGGCTGGGTGGAATTCGACGCTTCCATCGCCAGGTTGATCGTTGTACCGATCCATCTCGTCAATACCTTCCTCCTTGTTGCCGCAATGGCA
>JAAELU010000703.1 GCA_024226255.1 bacterium
GGAACGCGAAGTCTCCTACTCACTCCAGGTCCCCCAGACCCAGCGTCTCCCGATCCAGGTCGTCCACCGCGCTACCTCTCGGCCGGAATCGGCATCGCTGTCAGGTCCCCCGGTTAGCGGCTAGCGGTTGGGGCGCTCTGAATCTGTTGTGGGCGTACTGCGCAGCCTCAACGAGCTCGAGATCTGCCCCACCTCCGAGCCGGCTCGGAGCCGTGTTTGGGCTCGGCCCTCAGTTGCTGACCGGAGTGAGTACAGCACCGATGTAGGGGCGCTGGTCTCCTTCGCCGGATCGGCCGGCTGCGAGGGGGCCGACGGTAACCAACTGGAATTCAGGGGCGAACGCAGCGGGAAGTGAGTCGACGTCGTACCGGCAAACAGCAAGCCCCGCACACTGCTCAGGACCCTCGCTGCTGAAGGTCGCCACAACGAGGCGTCCCCCCGGAGCGATGGCCCGCGAGGCCACCGCCCGGTAGGCGTCACGCTGCTCTCTCGTTGTGAGGAAGTGGAACACCGCGCGGTCATGCCACAGAGCCCACGTTCGCTCCGGGGCGAACCCGGTCACGTCGGCGTGGATCCACTCAACTGTTCGGCCTCGGCCACCGAGACGGCCTCGGGCACGCTCGAGAGCCACCTCGCTGAGATCCAACACGGTCATGTCGCCGTAACCGCGGTTAACTAGCGCGTCAACGAGGCGGCTATCTCCGCCACCCACATCGATCACCGAGTCATCTGGGGTCGAGTGGGCGATCACGAGCCCGAGGGTCGACGGATCGGACTCGTACCAGCCCAGCTCTTCCGTAGGCCGTCGCTCATAGACGGCGCTCCAGTGCTCCTCGCTGGTCACCGAGACGTCCAAACAAGATTGCTCCACCGCTCCGACACCGGTGTCGTGTTCTCCAGGCTCATGCCGATGGTCCTTTCACCAACCACAAGATCTCGTCGGGACACTCCAACACCACCTCCATCAATCGACGATCCTGCCCCAGCCGACGTGATCACGTCGTTGAACAGGAACATCACCGTCCCCGAAGGTCAATCAGCCACACCGAGAGGATCGCACAGCGAGGTCCCAGCCGCCCGATATCGCTCACTCAGAGCCAGCTCAAGCGACCAGCTCGCACCACCCGCCACTGCCGGGAATGGCTCGGGTCGAGACACGCACTCGAGCGCTCGATAACGCTCTCGGTCGAGGCTCTGACCGTCAGTTTGGGTCGTCCTTTCGCCCATCACCGAGCCGGCGCTATGGGACGGTCGGCTCCGGGATATTGGGCGAGGTTTTGGGGATACCTGTTTCCGAGCCCGGACGGACTTGACGGCGAAACGGCTTGTCTACAACTCGTCGGGACAGCCGGTCCTGACGGCCGCCTCCCACATGACCCGGTAGGCCTGGAACAACTGTAGATCCGCGTCCTCGCTGGCGGCGTACTCTTGGTAGAGGAAGTCCACACGGCCGGCGTCCTCCTTGTGGTTCGACGCTGTGGCGCATGCGTTGCGGACGAATTCCTTCAGCTCCGGTTCGGTGCGTTGGCGGATCTCCTCCAAGGCGGCTGCCTTGTCGACGATGTCGTAGCTGGTGTTGTCGACCTGGACCTCGAGCTGTTCCCGGTAGGTCACCACTTGGCCAGGGGAACTGGAGCCGCAACCTGTGGCAGCGAATGCCACTGCGGCAACGAGCGTCGTCAGGAGCACACGGATGAGCATGCATTCAGCCTAGACCCACAAGCTGTATCCGTAGCTCCGCAGGAGCGCATCCCCAGACCGGCGATCGGTGACGCTGTCATGCGGGTTATCGGGCGAACAATATGGGATGTCGCGTGAGGCTCAGATGTGCCTCGACATGTGTCAGCTGGGTGGGCCTTCATCCGGTACGGTGATCGCTCTGATGCGGTCGGCTGCCATGTGCAGCTGTGGCATCGACAAAGGGCTGGGTCAGGCCCGAGCGACCGCCAGAATGTGGTTGCTGACACCGATGATCGACTTGTCTTCCTCGAGATCGCGTAGGACACCAAGGACGAACTGGCGCACATCGTCGTCGTCTAGCTGGTCGTGGAGGTCTTCTGCGAAGCCGGCCATGCCC
>JAAELU010000704.1 GCA_024226255.1 bacterium
CCGGCCTTCCTCGTAGGGCATCTGAATCTCGACGAAGATGTTGTCGGACGCGACGTCGGCATCGTTCGCCGTCCCGCGGTCGTAGGCCTCGTCGGAGAGCTGGATGATGCCCGTCATCTCCCGCGTGCCGTTGTTGCCCAGGTCGTGCCATGTATAGTCGTGATTGCCCATGACCGGCGCCGGAGGTTGCCGGTTCGGATCTGTGCAACCGTCGAGAGCGGAGTTGTAGACCCGGATCTCGTCGAGAAGTCCGTCGTACGCGCGAGCCGAGAACCAGGCACCGATGAGTACCGGCATCTCCGGGTTGTCGATGGTGGTTGGATCATTCGCTGTAGCGACCTGTTCGCCATCGATGCACAGCCTGATGTCCGCGCCTTCCTTGACGACGACGTAGTCGTGCCACGCACCATCGTTGACGCAGTCCTCCGAAAAGAGATTGACTCCACCCGTGGCACCGGCTGGCCACCGATGAGCAAACCGCAGTTTGCAGTAATTGATATCCAGGCCGAGTGCCCCACCGGTGCTGGCGTCACCTAGATTGAAGAACGCACCGTGATTGGATTGGTGATTCGAGGTCTTGAAGCTTCCCGTAACGGAGTAGTCGCCACCTGCAAAATCAACTGCCGGAACGGCAATGAAGCCGGACTCTCCCGAGAGCTCGAGAGCCTGACCGCTGACTCCGGTCGTATATCCGACCGATCCCGAAACCGTGCTGTTGTAGTTGCCAGCGGTGTCGTCGGGATTTCCGTCGAGCTTCCACTCGGCAAAAGGTTCCGTCGCCTCAGCAGCTACGTTGAGCGTAAACAACGCCGCGAACATCAGCCACGCGACGCCCCGCAGGCGGGTGCTCGCCTGTGATCGACCCCTCATTACCGTGACTCGTTCTTTCCAAGTGCTACGTTCCATGGTCTTCTCCTTTTCCTCGGGCTCGTCCCCCAAAAACTCCTCTTGTCTTCATAGAGGGCGCGCGGTCCGGGCCGGAATCTGGCCATTGCCCAGAGAGGATGACCAAATCACCGCAACCGGGAGCGCTCTGAACGCTCTGGTGGAATCGGCCCGGATGGCAGACCGGGGGCCTCGCAGAGCGTTGAAACCCGCGAAGTAGCCCGCTCCTTCCGCCGGCAGGGCGTTGAAACCGGCGAAGCACCCCGCATCTTCCGCCCGCAGGGCGTTGAAACCGCCAGAGAAGCCCACTTCTTCCGCCCGCAGCACGCACTCTTCAGGTGGCGCCGATCATTCCTTCCCCGCCGACCGCTCGCGCCACCGGTCGCGGCGGCGATTCCTTCCCGCGGACTCGACTCCGCC
>JAAELU010000705.1 GCA_024226255.1 bacterium
ATGCTCACCAGGTCTTCCTGGGCGACAAGGAGATCGAGTTGTCCCCAACCGAGTTCAGGCTGTTGCGGTATCTGATGCTCAACCAGGGCCGCGCCCTATCAAAGCTGCAGATTCTCGACTACGTGTGGGAGTACGACTTCGGCGGCAACGCCGCGGTAGTCGAGACCTACATCAGCTATCTGCGCAAGAAGCTCGGCCCCGAAGTGACGGAATGGCTGCGGACGGTGCGGGGCGTTGGATACATGCTGCGGCACGTCTCTGCGTGACCCCATGAGGCTGCGCACCCAACTCGTCCTGGCTTTCACCGTGCTGCTACTCGCTGTGATCGCCACCTTCGGTGTTGTCGTCGTGCAATCCAGTCGGGCCGTGCTCACGAATCAAGTCGACGAGGCTCTGATGGGAATCCAGCAGAGGACCGGTCCCGACCGTCCGGATCCGAGCGGCCCGCCCGATCGTGGCGACGATCCCTCACAACAGGAGGTGGCTCACGTGGTCGCGACCTCTGACGGGACGGTCGTGGTCAGTGGCCCATCTGGCTACATCGACGACCCGGACCCGCTGCCGGACACCGCCGCTCTTCTCCTGGATGCGGAGTATCGGGAAATCGTCACCGTTGGGGCGGTGGACGGCTCGCTTCAATACCGGGCCTTCTATGATGCCCATCCCGAGGGGGGTATCGAGGCGTGGGGCGTGCCTCTCACCGAGGTGGAAGCCGCAGTTGATCGAATAGTGAGAATGCTGCTGCTGTCCGGAGCCGGGATAGCACTGATCGGGGCGACGGGTGCCTGGTGGCTGGTGCGGCGCGGCCTGCAGCCCGTCAATCAGATGGTCAAGACAGCGACGGTGATCGGTAGTGGCGATCTCAGCCAGCGCGTTCCCGAGGCGAAGCCAACAACGGAGCTGGGTCAGCTGGGGCTGGCGCTCAACGACATGATGGCCCAAATCGAGGACGCGTTCGCCCACGAAGCAGAGGCGCAAGAACGGCTGAAGACCTTCGTCGCCGACGCCTCCCACGAACTGCGTACCCCGATCGCAGCCATCCAGGGCTACGCCGAACTGTATCGCAAGGGTGCTCTGGGGGATCAAGAGGCGCTGGACAACGCGATGCGCCGGGTCGGTTCCGATGCAGCCCGGATGCGCCGCCTCGTCACCGATCTTCTACTACTGGCCCGTCTCGATCGCGGGCAGGTAATGGAGCACCGTCCGGTGAACATCGCCCACGTGATCC
>JAAELU010000706.1 GCA_024226255.1 bacterium
CCTGGTGGTCGACGGCGTCGACGAGATCCGCAAGGCGGTCCGGCAGGAGGTCAAGCACGGCAGCGAGTGGATCAAGGTGCTGGCGACCGGCGCCTTCATGACCTCCGGCGACAACCCGCTGCAGGTGCACTTCAGCCCCGAAGAGCTGCGCGCCCTGGTCGAGGAGGCCCAGCGCCTGGGGGTGCCGGTGATGGCCCACGCGCACTCGACCGCGGGCATCAAGCAGGCGGTGCTCGCCGGCGCACGCTCGATCGAGCACGGCACGTTCCTGGACCAAGAAGGCATCGAGCTGATGAAGGCGCGGGGCGTGTTCCTGGTGCCGACGCTCTACGTCGGGGAATACTTCCTCGAAGCGCAATCCGGCAGCGAGGCTGCTTCCTCGTTGTGCCAGCCACCTCGGTCAGCTCCTCGCGCCGGTGCTTAGCCTCGGTCGTACCGCTAACTTGTTGGCTTCTCCAGAACCACGAATTGGTCGCACCGTTGCAGATTCACCATGGACAATAGCCCGTACAATCTCGTCGCCACATTCACGTGTAGCCTCAACGTCGAGCGCGGCGTGAAAATCGAATACCTCGACATGCTTGAGGCATCCATGGACTGCATCGTCTGCAAACGGCGGTACCGCACCGTCGCCTTCCACACTAACGAAGCTTGGCCGAATTGCATGGGAAAACAGAAATGCAGTGGCTTCTGCGGCCAACTTGCGTCGGTGCAGCGGTCATCCGCAGGCAGAGAGTTCACCGGCATCTACACCGTGCACTTCGCCTATCTTCAATTCACGGACTTGAAGCGAAAGGGTCATTCCACAGGTGCCGTTCCCTGGTCTCGCGTTCATTTCGATATCGCCTGCCCGTCGTGTGGAAAAACAACGGGCACTTCCGTTCAAACCAACACGGTTCGACCTTTCACCTATCATTGCGAATGCGGATTCGCCCTATTCACTGAAGCCTGTACAATGCCGATTATCCGGTGTGGAGCGTTATCGCACACGTAAGCGGCGTGGCGCATATGCAGAAGGCAAATGAACAGGTATGATAGTGTCCCGAATTGTGTCGTCGGCAGGACTGGCCTTTCGACGAGCTCCCGCACCCTGCGAATCACGCATAGATAATGAATATGCGGTAGAACAAGATCGTTGCGGCCGACGTGCTTCCCGTATGAGTGTTCGATCGTTACCGACGATGGAAAGTCGTCCGATGGTTCAAGCCGCCATCGCAAGGGCCGCAGTAACCGGCGAGGAGGGCGAAGAAGTAGCGAGAACCGCTGCCGACTCACCGGAACGCCACTTCGTTGAGGCCGCACAGCCGACCCCTGCGGGCCAGCAGCACCAGGCGATGGCGTGCATCGAGCTCGGTGTCGTCGCCGGCGCGCGCCGGCACCAGGTTGGTGCCCGCCGCGGGCGATCTCCTCCCGGTAGTTGGCAACGCGGCTTCGATGCGGCTGGCGAGGTCGAATGCGGCGGCAAGTGGCGTTCCGGCCGAGAGGCCCGGGAAGAGGTATAATCCCGCCCGCCACCTCCGCAGGCAGAAGGGCTTCACCGACTGCCGCCCCCAGAAGGAGACTATCGTGACGAGTCGAACTTCGATCCCGGGACTACTAGGAGGTCTTTTCCCAGGCTTGGCAAAAGCCTGTGTCCTGGTCCTCGGAGGCGGGCTGCTCATCCCCGCGGCGGCTTTCGGCGAAGATTGGCTGACCTACGTCGACGAGACGGACGCCCGGATCTCGTCGGATCCCTCCGTCGGCACCGACGACGTCCAGGAGAAGGACCTGGCCATCGGCGACGTCGACCAGGACGGCGACACGGATCTGGTCGTGGTGCGCGCAAGATCCCCTTCACCAATGAGGGAGCCTTCCGCAACGTACTGTTCATGAACCAGGAAGGCGTGATGACGGATCTCACCGCCACCCTCGCCCCGGACTTCCTCGACCCGACGGACGACCGCGACGTCGAGCTCGCCGACCTCGATGGGGACGGCTGGCTCGACATCATCACCGCCGGCACTTTTCACGAGCAACCACGGATTCTGATCAACCTCGGTGAAGACGAGAGTGGGGTCTGGCGCGGGTTCTCCGGCGCCACCGAGATCATAGACTCCACGATCCGAGCTCTTCCACGACGACGCCTTCGACTGGGGATGCCACCGCCTGCACCGCCGCCTGCCAGAGAATGCCGACCTGGAGGATCGCCTACTGATCAATGACGGCTCCGGCTTCTTCACCGACCAGACGCAAACGCGCATGACTCCCGCGATGGCGGAATCCAACTTCGGTACC
>JAAELU010000707.1 GCA_024226255.1 bacterium
GGGTTACCACCGTTGGCTGGAGGTCGTGATAGAGGGTCATCCCGGCAATCTCATCGAAAGTGGCCGAGTCCTTTGGGTCGTGGTCGGGGATTGTCCCGGAATCGCACAGAGCCAGAGCATCGACGAGACGCGCCACGATCCGTCGTTTCTGGGTCACCCGATTCACCCGTTGTTTGATCTCGACAAAGACCATGGTCGAGGGGTCCGGAGACGGATCGTACGATCGGATGCGAAGCTTGCGACGGAACTTGATTCCGTCGATCTTCTCCCAGTAGAACCGATGGTCGTCGCTGTCGTAGTACAACGATGTCAGCGGATAGGACCCCGTCGGGCCTGCATGCGCGTCCCGATCGACGAAGTGGCGAAGATCGTCGCGGACGGCGTTGGCTTGGCTCGACGCCAGCAGATACTTGAGCTCGAACCGATTGAACGATCGGATTGCCGTATGCGCAACCTGCGTGGGGCCCGGAGGTGATGGCAGTAGTGAAGTCATGCAACCACTGTGCAAGCCTGAACTGGGCATGCCCCAATGGGAAGCTCAGGATTGCCTCAGGAATGCCGCAAAGACGCCAGCAGCCTGTCCCAGGTGCCCTCCAGGTGCCACTCTGCGAACCCAGTACGTCCTGATACATCTCACAAACCGCCGGAAATGGGACCCAAGGGGACATAGCGCGACATCCCCTATCGGTCTGAAGAACCAGAGGTCGCCGGATCGACGCCGGCCCTGGCCACGTGAACCCCGTCCGTTGGACGGTGTTCACGCGCGTCTGGCGTAGATCTGCGCAGCATGGTGCTGGTATCTACGCCAGAGTGGGGGCGGCGGATGCGTAGGGATCAGCGGGTGGGCTCTCTTCGACCGCTCGCCGCGATCACAATTGCCGCGACAAACAGGACTGCAGCAAGCACGTAGAACGAGACCGAGTAGTCACCTGTTGTGTCCCGGACAGTGCCGACAAGGAAGGGCCCGGCCGCGGCCACAAGAACGACAGCCGACCATTGTGTGCCCATGATCCTTCCGTATCCGGGTCCGGAGAACCAGCTGCCCATCACCATCGCTCGCAACGGCACAAGCGCTCCGAAGGCAAGACCGAACAGAAAGAAGTGGGCAACCATCTGGGGACTTGATGTTCCGTCCACCATCAACAAGACGCTCGCAGCCACGATCGCGGCAATCAGTGCTTGAACTCGTGTTGCGCCGAATCGCTCTGCGAGCCTTGGTGCGATCCACCGGCCGGGAAGGCTCAGCGCCGATGCAACCGCTGCCCACAATGCGACGGTTGTAACGGGGAACCCGGTCTCTTCGAAGCGCGCCACACGGTGGGCAATGACACCCTGAACCGCAAGAAGACTCAACATCAGCGCCACTGTGTAGAGCACAAATCGGCGGTCCCGCAGGAGAGCAGGCAGCGTTATCGAATCTGATGCTTCGCTCGTCTTACGGCCAGGGTTCCCTCTTGGCAACGTTGCCAGGGCCGTGATCTCACCGACCACGAACAGCAGGAGCCCGAGCAGAAGCACCGCCGATCGCCAACTCATGATCGTCATGAGCCAGGCAATCAACGGGATGAAGAGGATGCCGGCCAAGCCCCCAATCAACGTGATCGTTGCCAGCGTGCGAGCGCGATCGCCGGGGGATAACCACTGATCGATGGCGACAAAGGCCGGCTCGTAATAGATCATCGCCTGCGCCGGTCCAAGGAGAAGCCACCACGCTGCGACAACCTGCCATGGCTCATTTGAGATCGCAAAAAGGGCGAGGCCCAGCCCCCCGAGTAGCGCCCCAATGCCGAAGATGACCCGCACACCCCGCTTGTCGGCAAGGTGCCCAATCGGAATGGCGAGCAATCCGCCGACAAACACCGACCCGCCGTAGCCCAGCGATAGCGTGGTCGTCGAAAAATCGGCGCCCGCTGCCTGATCGGTGGCGTACACCGAGAATCCATAGAGGATGACGCCGTACCCAATCATCAGCGTGGTGGCAAGCGGAA
>JAAELU010000708.1 GCA_024226255.1 bacterium
ACAGGCGGATCCAGCCCCAGACGACCCGACTCGCAATAAGGAGATCGGTTCCTGCTACCGACGCGACCCCGTCGAGCTCCCTGCCTCAGCCGGCACGGGCCATTGCCAGTCGGACGTGCGTACGGATCGCCCCGATGAGGACCAGCACCGCTGCTGCCGTTGCAAAGTTGGCCAGCCAGTCATAGCCAACGGCGGTCTTGACGAACCCAGATGAGAACGCGGCCGTTGCCCCGAGAAGGCTCATCATCACGTCCGCCAGGCCCTGGGCATCGACCCGCTGCGCTTCGGGAAGACTCTCGGTGAGCAGCGCCGAGCCAGCGATGAGCGCGACACTCCAGCCCACGCCGAGTAGGAAGAGTCCGATGAACATCAGTGCGGGCACGTAGCCGGCGATGACCACACCGACTGTTCCAGCGCCGAGGATGAGGGCGCCCACCTGGAGCAAGCGGATGCGGCCAAAGCGGTCGGCCCAACGTCCAATCATTGGTGCGAGTCCGAACATGCCGAACACGTGGACGGCGATGACAAGGGTCGATAGCTCGGCGTGGCCGTGGTCCTTCATGTGCAGTGGTGTCATCACCATCACGGCAACCATTGCCATCTGGCTTACCGCCATAGCCACGATCGCCAGCCGTGCTTGCAGGTTCGGCCACACAAGGCGCAGAGTGCGCATGGCACCGTGGATCGGGTTGTAGCGCGGCGCATCCGGGTCTATCCCCCCGGCGACCTCGAGCGGGTCGGGACGGAGCCACGTGTTGATGACGAGCCCGGCTACACCGAACCCGACAGCACCGAGCAGGGCCGGGGCCACCCATTCGTTGGCACCGAGGCTGGTGCCGACCCGGTTGGCCCAGGCCGCAGACGGAGAGCCGATGACGGCGCCGACCGTGCCTACCCACACCACCAACGCGATGGAGCGGGCCCGCTTGTCCTCATCGGCGAGGTCTGCGGCTACAAACCGGTTCTGCAGGTTGGATGTGTTGCCCACGCCCATGGCGGCCATGGCAACAACGAGCAGCCAGAAAAGACCGAGTTGCCCGGCGACGAACGCCACTCCGCACCCGATGACCCCGATGAGGTAGCCGAGCCGGAGCCCGATGCGACGCCCGTACCGCTTGGACCGTTGGGCGAGCGGAGCGGCAGCGAAAGCGGTGCCCAGAGTGGCTGCTGCGGAGGGAATCCCAGCGATGCTGTCGTTGCCGGTCATCTCCGAAGCAAGAAGGGCGGCCACGGCAGCAACCGCCACGAAGCCTGCGTATCCGAAGGCGTTCGCCGCCATGACCGTCGTGACGGTGCGTTTCTGGAGTAGGTGCCGATCCACGGGAGGACCCTAGACGGGGAGCGGTGGCGTTGGCCGGGGGAACGTCAAAGACACGTCTGAGCCTGTGCCGAAGACGATGGTCGCACCACGACTAGCCCTTATGCACCGGTCGGTCCGCGGCCGGAGGCCCGGGCTGTCTCAACTGGCTTGTAGAACGTGTCCCACTCCCATCATACGATGTTGGTATGACCACAGTTATACTGCAAGGAATGAAGACGGCAATATCTCTACCCGACGAGCTCTTCCACCAGGTCGACGCGCTGGCGGAGCGGCTCGGCATCCCCCGCAGCCAGCTCTACGCTCGTGCGCTCACCGAGTACCTCGCGGCTCATGGACCCGAGCATGTGACCGCCTCACTCGATGCGGTGTACTCCGACGTCGACTCGTCACTCGACCCCGTCATCGTTGCCGCACAGGCAGCAAGCGTCCGAAAGGATGAATGGGGATGAGGCGCGGCGACATCTACTGGGCAGATCTCGGAACATCAGCCGGATCGTCCCCCGGCAACAGGCGCCCGGTCTTGATTGTCCAGGCAGACTCCTTCAACGCCAGCCGGATCAGCACTGTGCTCGCAGCTGTCATTACGACCAACCCGCGGCTGGCGGCCGCCCCCGGAAACGTCGCCCTGTCTAGACGCGATTCCAAGCTCCCGAAGGACTCAGTTGTCAACGTGTCGCAAGTAGTGACCATGGACAAGGCGATGTTGGACAGTCGTGTGTCCTCCCTGGCCACCGAAAGGATGGCGGAGGTTTCGGTAGGACTACGACTCGTGCTCGACCTGTAGGAGCCGCCACTACCAAAGGCTCCCAGTGCCCTTCTGGGCCCCACGCAACGGAACCGCTGGGTAGGGTTGGCGATCCATACGGGAGGGAGAATCATGCGAAGGTGGCTTATCGCGCTCTTGGCGGGCCTGCTCGTGCTATCGATGGCACCGGCGGCTAGCGCAGACGACCACAACAACGAAGACGGGGGACTCACATACCTGGCGCTCGGCGACTCGGTTGCCGCAGGCACCCAACAGCCGGCACCGTTCACCGACAACGGGTACACGGACGGCCTATTCAGGCGTCTCGAGGGCGAATACGGATTCGACACGTTCGTGAACCTGGCTTGCCCCGGTGACGACACGGTCGAGGTGCTATTTGGTATTGGCGGCGGATCAACATATGGCTCGGCCTGCTACGGGCCGTTTGCCCAGTTGCCGCCGGGCGGCAGTTCACAACTCGATGCTGCGGTGGCGTATCTCAGTACCCATCCCGGCGAGGTTGGGCTGATCACCATCGCCATCGGCGCCAACGACATCCTGGCCTGTGATCCCACCGATCCGCCAGACGTCCTGAACGCCTGTGTAGCTGCCCAGCTCGGCCAGATTGGCGCCAACCTGCCGGTGATTGTGGGCACGCTTCAAGCGGTGGCGCCGGGAGTTCCGATCGTCGCCATGAACTACTACAACCCGAATCTGGCCTACTGGATCACTGGCCCTGAAGGTCAGGCGCTCGCTACCCAATCCCAAGGCCTGACCGAGGTGTTCAATGGGACGCTCCAGGCCGTCTACGACGCCTTCGGAGTGCCCGTGGCCGATGTCGCCATTGCGTTCAAAACGTACAACGACCGGGGCGGCGACCCGCCCAAGAACGTGCGCGAAGTATGCCGACTGACGCTCATGTGTGAGAAGTCCGGCGGGAGTTACATCCTCAGCGACTACGACCCAGTCACACCGGGCCCACAGACCGACATTCATCCTTCGGACAAGGGGTACTGGAAGATCGCGTTGACCCACTTCAAGTTGATCGACAAGTTCCATCTGCTAGCAAGCTGATCGCTGGTCCTTCAGGACAGGGCCCGGGTGGCACAGTCCCACCTGGGCCCCGCCAGCTGTTCTCTGAGCAAGCGGAATTGCGGCGAAGGCAGCACCCAATGTGGTGGCGCATCGCGTATGCCGGCAATGCTTTCGTCACCGGCTTCCTCAGACGCAAGGAGGGCAACGACGGCAGCTTTCAGTTCGAGGTGCCCTCGGGCGATC
>JAAELU010000709.1 GCA_024226255.1 bacterium
ACTCTGTCAATTCGAGTGCCAAACGCGTCGGCTGTCAGGATCGCCCCGTGGAGGATGACCAGGCTGTCTCGGGACTGGTCCAATTGGCCCGCACGCCCCTCCCCGAGCGCCAAGCCCTCCTCACATCGGCTCTGTCCCTGCCCACGCTGGACCCGCTCGCCGCCGTGAACACCCTTCGCCGTGAACACCCCGATCTCCACCCCAGCGTGTGCTCGGCTCTGGTCACCCAGCAACAACTGCTCCTCGCTGGAGCAGACAGGGGTCTAATCGACGCAACCGGCCTGTGGATGACCACCCCCGTTGGGCTCGAGCAAGCCAGCCGGCCACAGGTTGCTCTCCGTCGGGCGAGCTTGCTGGCATCGGCCGGTATTCGCAGCGTGGTCGATGCGACGGCTGGAATCGGCGTGGACTCCCACGCCTTCGCTCGCCGTGGCATGCACGTGGTCGCCGTCGAGAAAGATCCGGTGACCTCAGAAGTCTGCGCCGCCAATCTGACCGCCTCCCTGTCGGACGTCGACGCCGCCACCAACGTCATCACCGCCGATGCCACCGAACCAGATCTCCTCGGATCTCTTGCCCAGCAGTTGCCCGCTCCCGTTGCCGTTTTCGTCGACCCGTCACGACGGGGTAGCACCCGACCCGTCGACGGGTCCCGCGCTCGGCCTGAACGGGACCCAGAACGCTGGTCTCCTCCGTGGTCCTTCGTTGACTCGCTCCGCTCGCACTTCGACTTCGTTGCGGCGAAGGCCCCCGGCTCTTTCGTCCCCTCCGCTGCGTGGGCGTGCGAGTGGCTCGGCGTGAGGGACCACATTGTCGAATGCTCTGTGTATTCCACGGTGCCGCCGGACTTTCTCGCTACTCACCAGGCAACGCTTCTCTCCAGCGTCCCCGACTCAGAGATCACCTACGCCGCTGACGTGCCGCACGCGCCATCACATCCGTCATCAGCGCAGCCACCACCGGTGGGTCCACTCCAGGACTACCTGGGAGAGCCCCACCCAGTTTTCCGTCACTCGCTCGCAGCACTGTGCGGCACCACCGCCCATGCGGTCCACCCGGACAGTCATTGGATTACCAGTGCCCAACCGACCATCGAAGGAGTCCGCTGGTACCGACTGCTCCAGTCCGTAGCGGTCAAACAGATCGCGAACGCCGCGCACGATCACGGCATCAATGCCGTCGCCATCAAATGTCGAGAGTCACGCCGCTCTATCTCCGAGCTGCGCGAGAGCATCCGACTACCCGACGGCAACCGGTACGCCGTCGTTGTGGCCGCCGGACTCGATAATGCTCTTCTCGTTGAGCGAGTTCACTAACAGGCTCGATTGCATCATCCAAAGGCAACGGACGTGACGGGCATGTGAGACGTCGCCGGAAAGCCCTGCGACGAGGCTGGCACCCCCTGGCGAATCAACCTGGCGCCCAACGCGGCAACCATCGCTCCGTTATCCGTACACAAGGACGGGCTCGGCACGCGAAGTTCATGGCCTGCCTTCTGGGCCCGGTGCTCCATCAGAGCTCGCAATCGCGAGTTCGCCGCGACCC
>JAAELU010000710.1 GCA_024226255.1 bacterium
CGCCTTTGGCGACGGTACTTTCCCCCCGCAAGCGGGGGGACTGACCCATCTGCCTGCCCCCACAAACCCCTACCAACTTCATTTCCGTCATGGAGGAGGTCGTAGCGGACTCGCCGAATCCAGGCGGCACCAGCCCAGCGTCGAGATCCTTCGGAGCTTTGAGTACGTCGTCGCCCGTAATGCCATCAGGAGTAGCCATAGGCACATGATGTCAGATCGGTGGCCAGCCAACAGGACCAGGCAGCCGTAGGACAGCTACTGCCGAAGCCGTCGCGGAGGTTCGAGGAGGCCAGCCAGTCGCGCCGCGCCAGGGGCAATCTCCCGACCAAACCCGCCGTCATCCCCGATACCATTGGCTGGGTGAGGCGCTGGATTTGTTTCGTTGCGTTGCTGGTTGCCGGATGTTCTACATCGACGCCGCTGCCACCCATCACTCAGGTTGACACTCCCGGCCCCGATACGCCGACTGCCGTGGCGACGACGTTGGCCGACACGGCCCCATCCGACGCCCCCGACAGGAGTGAAGAGCGGATCCACATGGTCGAATCACAGATCGAAGCACGAGACATCACAGATCCAAACGTGCTCGAAGCGATACGAACAGTTCCCCGCCACCGGTTCGTACCTGACAACGTTTCCGACCAGGCATACGAGGACTACCCGCTTCCCATCGGCCACGGGCAAACCATCTCCCAGCCCTATATCGTCGCCCTTATGAGCGAGGCGCTTGGCGTCGGCCCAGGGGACAAGGTGCTCGAGATCGGCACGGGTTCCGGTTATCAAGCCGCCGTACTCGCCGCCATGGGCTGCGAGGTCTACACAATCGAGATCATCCCGGAGCTTGCCACCGCCGCCGATGCCACGCTCGCCGCTCTCGGGTACACCGTCACCGTCGCCGCCGGTGACGGCTACTTCGGCTGGCCCGAGATCGGCCCGTACGACGGCATCATCGTCACCGCCGCCCCCGATCATGTCCCCCAGCCGCTCATCGACCAGCTGGGCCCGGATGCCGCCCTCGTCATCCCGGTCGGGCCCATCGGTGCCATGCAGACGATGTGGCGGTTCACCGCCGATGCCGCAGGTGACATCACCGGCGAGAACCTCGGTGGGGTGCTATTCGTCCCCTTCACCCGCACCGCGGAGTGACCGGTTCGCTTGCATTGCCAGCAGCGCCGCCAGCCCGTAGCCGGCCGCACCAATCCCCAACACGAACGAGAAGCCGAAGGCTAGGGCCAGGAGCGCTGCGGTCACCGCACTAGTCACCGACGCCGTACCGTTGATGCCCCACGCCCACGCCACCAGCTGCGGCGCCCGCAGCTCCAGGTGGGCGATCCCGCGGGGAAACATGATCCCCATCAGAAACCCCAGCGGAGCGATTGCAGCGGCCCCGACAATCACCCGCACCGGCAGCGGTGCCGGCAACGCCACCGTGGTTAGCCCACGGATCAGGAAGGGGTACGCCGCGGCCATCACCGTCAACATCATCGCCGCGAATGCCCATGGCACCCGCGGCGAAATCATGGACCCCAGCCCCGAGGCCACCAACACTGCAAACAGCACCACGGCAAAGGCCGTCGTTGCATCCCCCACCAGCAGAATGTATAGCTGCACCAGCGGGATCTCCACCAGCAGGAACGCCATCCCCAGCAGCCCGAAATAGCCGACCGTCCACCACCGCAACCCCGCCGGGGCCGCCAATCTGCTGCCACCCGCGCGACGCCGCACCGCCAGCGGCGCCACAATCAGCACCACCGCACTCACGGTCGCCAGCGCCAAGAACGCCACCAATACCAGATAGCCGGCACCTCCGAACGGTTGCCAAGTGCGTCCCAGGCTGTCGAGCACGTCGCCCGCCTGGTTCCACTTGAAATAGTGCCCGAAGAACGGGTGATCGTCGGTCGGCGGGCTGATGTCGAACTCGTACGCCGCATAGAGCGGCCCCGGATCGGTGGCTGCCAGCATCTCGGCGGCGAGCACCGAGTATCGCTCATCGGTGATCACGCTGAACCGGTTTGTCTCGGCGGGGTCGAGACCGCGCATCGTGACAATGTCAAAACGCTGCTCGGCGGCGAAGCGACGGACAATGGCGACGTCGGCGGCGGACCACCCGTCGGGTTGTACCAGCAAGATGGCGTTCGAGTAGTTGCGCAGCATCACTACCGCCGCCATCGGGTCGAGCTGGTTGCGGCGCAGCGCAGCGTCGGCGATTCCCAGCAGCCGGGTCTCCTCGCTCGGCGGGGTCTGCACCCAACGGGCCACCATCAGGATGCCATCCGAGTCGAGCCGGTCGAGATAGCTGCCGAACGCCTCGACCGTAAGCGAGTAGTCCTCCGCCAGACTGTACGCCCCCGAGGTGACCGGTCGATACGGTGAGGTCAACGCCAGATCAATCACATCGAA
>JAAELU010000711.1 GCA_024226255.1 bacterium
CCTGCCGCATTGTTCACGGTGATGGTGAACTCGACGTTGCTGCCGACGTCGGGAGTACCGTTGTCCACGACCTTGGTCAGGGACAGGTCGATCCGCGGATTCGGAGTCGTTCCCGCCGTGTCGTAGTCATCGCCGCCGGAATCGCCGGGAGTGGAGTCAACGTCGGTTTCGACGGCTGCGGTCACCTCGGCGACATTGGAGTAGCTGCCGCTACCGAGGACGGTGGCGGTGATCTTGAGTACTGCATTGGCGCCGGCGGCCAGGCCTCCGATGGTCCAGACGCCGGTGCCGCTGTTGTAGCTGCCGCCGGAGTCGTCGCTGACGTAGCTGTAGCCGGCCGGCAAGATGTCGGTGACGGCGACGCCCGTGGCATCGGAGAATCCTGCCGCGTTGTCGACGGTGATCGTGAATTCGACGTTGCTACCCACGTCGGGAGTTGCGTTGTCGACTACTTTGGTCAGCGAAAGGTCGATCGCCGATCCTGGAGACACGGACTCGGTGTCGTAATCGTCACCTCCGGAGTCGCCGGGCGTAGAGTCGACGTCGGTTTCGCCGGCGGCTGTTACCTCTGCGGCGTTGGTGTAACTTCCGGAACCGAGAACCGTCGCAGTGATCTTGAGGGCAGCATTGGCGCCGGCAGAGAGCCCTCCGATGGTCCAGACGCCGGTGCCGCTGTTGTAGCTACCGCCTGAGTCGTCGCTGACGTAGCTGTAGCCGGCGGGCAAGATGTCGGTGACCGCAACTCCGGTCGCATCGGTGAAGCCGGCGGCATTGTCTACCGTGATGGTGAACTCAACGTTGTTTCCGACGTCAGGAGAGCCGTTGTCCACGACCTTGGATAGTGAAAGATCGATCCTCGGGTTGGGCACTGGTGTGACCGTGGCGAAATCTTCGCCTGAGCCGTTTCCGTAAGTGTCGTCGGTGTCGCTCTGGTCGGCTGCGGTGACCTCTGCGTCATTCTGGTACGAGCCGGAGCCGAGGACTGTTGCAGTGATGTCGATGGAGGCGGTGGCGCCAGCGGCGACACTGGCCACGTCCCAGACACCCGTGCCTGAGCTATAGCTCCCGTCTCCGGCGGCACTGACGAAGGTGTAGCCCGCGGGCAGATTGTCGGTGACCTGGACGTTGGTTGCGGTACTGAAGCCCGCCGCGTTGGTCAGGTCCAAGGTGAAGACGACGTTGGCTCCGACATCGGGCGTGAGGTC
>JAAELU010000712.1 GCA_024226255.1 bacterium
CATCGCCCAGGGATGCATCATGATGCGCAAGTGTCATCTGAATACCTGCCCTGTTGGGGTGGCCACCCAGGATGAGGAGTTACGCAAGCTGTTCCCCGGCCAGCCGGAGCATGTCGTCAACTTCTTCATGTTCATCGCCGAGGAAGCCAGAGAGATCATGGCTCAACTCGGAATCCGAACGTATGCCGAGATGATCGGGCAAAGCGATCGCATCAGAATGAAGAAGGCGATTGACCACTGGAAAGCGCAGGGGCTCGACTTCAAGCGTGTCCTCTACAAACCCGAGCCGCCACTGGGCGTCGCCATCAGCAACACCGAGAAGCAGACCCACAACCTCGAGGTCGCTCTGGACAATCTCCTGATAGCGAAGGCTGCCCCAGCTCTGGAGACGGCCACGCCGGTGCGGATTGAGATGTCCATCGCCAACACCAATCTGGCAGTTGGGGCGATGCTCTCCGGTGAGGTCGCTCGCCGCTACGGTCACGCCGGGTTGCCCGACGGAACAGTCGAGATCAAGCTCAACGGCACCGCCGGACAGAGTTTTGGAGCTTGGCTTGCGCGCGGGGTGACTCTCCACCTCGAGGGAGATGCCAACGACTACGTTGGCAAGGGAATGTCGGGCGGCCGCATCATCATCGAGGCCGAACCGTCCGGCCCGACGGTTCCCCGTGAGAGCATCATCATCGGCAACACCGTCCTGTACGGCGCCATTGCCGGCGATTGCTACTTCAACGGCGGTGCCGGCGAACGTTTCGCCGTTCGCAATTCCGGGGCGATCGCCGTGGTCGAACGAATTGGCGACCACGGCTGTGAATACATGACTGGTGGCTGTGTTGTCGTCATCGGCAAGGCCGGGAGAAACTTCGGCGCGGGTATGAGCGGCGGCATTGCCTACGTCATCGATGACGCCGGCGACTTCGAGCAAAGGGTCAATCACCAGATGGTGACCATCGGCAGGATCGCAGACGATGATTCTGTTTTGTCCGGTGTCAGCGCCGACCCCACCCCCGATGAGTTGCTGGCCGAACCGCTCCGTCACGACGCGTGGCGGCTGCGGACGCTCATAGAACGCCATGCCCGGCTGACCAACAGCTCGCGAGCTGAGGAGATACTCGGAAGCTTCGAGACCTATATGCCCCGCTTCTACAAAGTGACCCCTCGCGAATTCCAGCGGGCTCTGGAGCAACGCAGCGCCCCGATGGGCGGTGCGTGATGGGCTCACCAACCGGCTTCCAGGAGATCGAGCGCAAGGATCGGGGCTACCTGCCGGTGGCGGAGCGCAAGCAGAACTACCGGGAGTTCTCCATCCCGCTGACCGACGAGTCCGTATCCAAGCAAGGTGCTCGCTGCATCGACTGCGGCGTCCCCTACTGTCACTCCGGCTGCCCCGTCGACAACGTCATCCCCGATTGGAATGATCTCGTCTATCGAGACAACTGGCGCGAAGCAATCGACGTCTTGCACTCGACCAACAACTTCCCAGAGTTCACCGGTCGCGTCTGCCCGGCCCCCTGTGAGGAAGCTTGCACGCTGAACCTGCACGACGCTCCGGTCACCATCAAGACGATCGAGTACTCGATCATCGAAAAGGCGTGGCAGAACCGATGGATCCAGCCGATGATCCCGTCGCGTCACACCGAGAAGCGAGTAGCCGTCGTGGGATCGGGCCCTTCCGGTCTGGCGACCGCTCAGCAGCTTGCCCGGGCCGGACACCATGTCAAGGTATTCGAGAAGAACGCCAAGATCGGTGGTCTGCTGCGCTACGGCATCCCCGACTTCAAGCTGGCCAAGTCCGCCATCGATCGCCGCCTCTCCCAGATGCAAGCCGAAGGTGTGGAATTCAGGGTCAACAGTCACATCGGGGCGAATCTGCCTGTCGAGCGTCTCGTCGATGACTATGACGCGGTGGTGTTGGCCGCAGGGTGTGAGCAGCCCCGGGATCTTTCCGTTGTGGGTCGAGAGCTGGATGGGGTCCACTTCGCCATGCCATACCTGACCCAGCAGAACCGCCGGGTCGGCGGTGAATCCCTCGGTCTCGAGCAGCAGATTGATGCCGCCGGCAAGCTTGTCGTTGTCATCGGCGGTGGCGATACGGGAGCCGACTGCGTCGGGACGGCCAACCGCCAGGGAGCTGCAAAGGTGACTCAGCTCGAGTTGTTGCCGAAGCCACCCGAGACTCCCGACAAGATGATGATCTGGCCGAACTGGCCAACGAAGC
>JAAELU010000713.1 GCA_024226255.1 bacterium
CAGCACGCGGTTACGTTCGCCTCGGGTCTCGCCATGGGCGGCCTACGCCCAGTCGTGTGCATCTACTCGAGCTTCCTGCAGCGCGCCTTCGACCAGGTGATGTTGGACGTCGCCCTGCATGACCAGCCAGTCACCTTCGTCCTCGATCGGGCCGGTGTCACCGGGCCCGATGGCGCGTCCCACCATGGGATGTTCGATTTGTCGTATCTCCGAATGATTCCAAACATGGCCCTTGGCGCCGCCGCCAACGAGGCCGACCTGTGCGGTCTCCTCGAGGCTGCTTTGGACCACGACGGTCCCGCCGCGATCCGATTCCCGAAGGGTTCGGCGTCGGCTGTGCCCCAGCTGCCGGCTGACCCCTTACCGCTGGGCGTGTGGGAGGTCGTCGACGAAGGCGAGGACGTGCTCCTGCTAGCAACAGGCAGCATGGTGGAGCCGGCCACCAAGGCCGCCGCACAGCTGCGTGAACAGGGTGTGGCTGCCACCGTCATCAACGCCCGCTGGATCAAGCCGATGGACGACCGCCTGATCGAGTGGGTCGACGCCCACAAGCTCGTCGTCACTGTCGAGGACAATGTGCGGGCAGGCGGCTTCGGGGCGGCAGTCCTCGAATTACTCGCGCCGACCGGTCTGGCGGGACGGGTGCGGACGCTGGCGGCACCGGACCACTTCCTCCGATTCGGCAGTCAGCGGGCCATCCTCAAGGAGTTGGGCCTGGACTCGAACTCAATTGCCGAGAGCGTGGGCCAGTTCCTAACCGAGTAAGTAATCAGTACTGACTACTGATTACTCACCGAGCGATGTCCGTCCGATAGTGCATCCCCTCGAATTCGATTTCTGAAACCGCGCCATATGCAGCCTGGCGGGCAGATTCGAGGTCAGGGCCGGTGCCGACGATGTTGAGGACGCGTCCACCGTTGGTGACAATGCCCTCGGCGGCCCGCTTGGTGCTGGCGTGAAACACCAAAGCGTCAGACCGGGCGGCGGCGCGCTCTATGCCTTGAATCGGACGACCGGCCACGGGCCGCTCCGGATAGCCCTCGGATGCGACAACCACGTCAACGGCACTGTCGGGGAGCCACGAGAGAGGTTTGCCGTGAAGCTCGCCGGCGGCGGTCGCCGCCAGTAGTCCGAGGAGGTCGTCGTCGAGCCGGGGCAGAACAACCTGGGTTTCCGGGTCGCCGAGCCTGGAGTTGAACTCGAGCACGATCGGTCCGTCCGCGGTCAGAATGAGTCCCACATATATGAAGCCCCGGTAGGTGATTGAGTCCTCGCGGAGCACGTCGATCACTGGATGGACCACGGAGTCAACCGTCCAGTCGACTAGGCCGTCGGGGAGACCCGAGAGAGGGGAGAAAGTCCCCATACCGCCGGTATTGGGGCCGTCGTTGTTGTCGTTGAGTCGCTTGTAGTCGCGAGCCGGCGCCAGCGGTAGCACCGTCTTGCCATCGGTGAGGACGAAGATCGATACCTCGGGGCCGACGAGGTAGTCCTCGACGACGACGGTAGAACCGGCGGTGCCGAAGTGGCCGTCGAGGCACAGCCGAGCCCATCCCTGGGCGGCGATCAGGTCCTCGGTGACCAGCACGCCCTTGCCTGCCGCCAGTCCGTCCGCTTTGACAACGTACGGACCCTCCTGGGATGCGAGATGGTCGGTGGCTGCAGCCACCTCGGTGAACGTGTGCGCCGCCGCGGTAGGGATTCCGGCCCGAGACATGACGTGTTTGGCGTAGGCCTTGGAGGACTCGAGCTGGGCTCCTTCACGCGAGGGACCACATGTTCGAATCCTGGCAGCGATCAATGAATCGACGACACCGGACGCTAGGGGTGCTTCGGGACCGACCACCACGAGGTCGACGCGGTTTTCGATGGCGAGGGCGGTCACCGCATCGGGGTTGGTGATGTTGATTCCGGTGACGACCGGCCCGAAGTCGGCGAGACCAGGATTGCCGGGTGCGCTGATGAGCAGATCGAGGTCGCCGCTCTGGGCGAGCTTCCACCCAATGGCATGTTCCCTGCCGCCGCTGCCGAGAAGGAGTACCCGCATCATTTCAGGATTGTCGCCGAGCGGGCCGGACCCACCGAAACAGTCGCGATCGGAACGCCCACAAGATCCTCAACGAGCTCGACATAGTCGCGCGCGTTCTTGGGGAGGTCCTCGTAGTTGCGGATGGCGGTGATGTCCTCCGACCAACCGGGGACCTCTTGGTAGATGGGCTCGCAGTCGTACAGGACTCGCTGCTGGCGGGGGAACTCGTCATAGGTGGCTTCGTGTGAGCGGTAGCCGACGGCAATCTTCAGTGAATCGAAGTGAGAGAGAACGTCGAGTTTGGTGAACGCAATCTCAGAGATTCCGTTGATCCGCACTGCATAGCGGAGAGCCACGGTGTCGAGCCAGCCACATCGACGACGGCGACCAGTCACTGTCCCGAACTCGCCCCCGATCTCGACCATTCGTTCACCGATCTTGTCGTCGAGTTCTGTGGGGAAGGGTCCACTTCCCACTCGACTGATGTAAGCCTTGGCCACGCCTACGACCCGCCCGATCTCCATGGGCCCGATCCCAATCCCCGCGCCGACACCGCCGGCCGTCGGGTTCGACGAGGTGACGAAGGGGTAGGTCCCGTGATCGATGTCGAGCAGGGTTCCCTGAGCGCCTTCGAAGAGGACGTTCTTGTCGGCGCGCAGTGCGTTCCAAATCAGCAGTGACGTATCAGTCACATAGGGCTTGATCTGCTCGGCCATTTCGAGGTACTCGTCGGCGATCGTTCCCGGCTCCATCGGCAACTGGTTGTATGCCTTGGTCAGCATGAGGTTCTTCTCGCGCAGCGCGACCTCGAGCTTCTGGCGGAAGATCTTTGGGTCGAAGAGGTCTTGCACGCGGATACCGCTCCTGGCGAATTTGTCGGTGTACGCCGGACCGATGCCCCGTTTTGTGGTGCCGATCTGCTGCCTTCCCAAGAACCGTTCCATTACCGCGTCGAGCCTGCGGTGGTACGGCATTATCAGATGGGCGTTGTTCGAGATGCGAACTCCCGACGGGTCGATTCCTCGGGACTTCAAGGTCGCCATCTCTTCGAGAAGCACGGCGGGATCGATGACGCAGCCGTTGCCGATCACCGGGGTCACCGTGTCATTGAGTACCCCGCTAGGGATGAGAGTCAGCGCGAAACGTTCGTCCTCGACGACGATCGTGTGGCCGGCGTTGTTGCCACCCTGGTACCGCACCACGAAGTCCGCCGACTCCGCCATGTGGTCAGTGATCTTTCCCTTGCCTTCGTCGCCCCACTGGGCGCCAACGACCACAGTCGCGGGCATCTCGTTTTCCCTCCAGACCGTCAATGCTGTGCTCTCACCGGTGATCCTACTTTGTCGGAACCGCACTGCCGATGTCGCAGATTCGGACAGGAGGTGGTTCAGATACACTGAGTTGGTAGGGGAAGAAAGTGAGGGTGGGGATGCCGAGGATTCGAGCTGAATCCATCGTGGCCCATAAGGAGGCGTCGCGCGCGGCAATTCTCGACGCGGCAAAGAAGGTGTTCCTAGCCAATGGCTACGACGGCGCATCATTGAGTGCGATCGCCGACGTCTCCGGCATTGCCCGGACCACCATTTACGAGTACTTCCACTCGAAGGGCCACATCCTGCTGGCGGTCATCGAGGACCGGATTCCGCCGCTTCTCGAGTCGGTGCTGGCGGAGATCGAGGACCAGCCGCCGCTCGAGGCGATCAATCAGATCTTCACTCAATCTATCGCTCTGGTGGTCAAGGTGCCGGAACTCGCTGAGCTCATGTTCCGAGTGGGCCGCGCCCTTCCCGAAGAGCTGCGCAATCAGATGTGGACGTTCCTCTCGCCGATCACTGATGAGTTGTACCGCCAATGCCGAGCCGGCGTTGCCTCCGGCTACTTTGCGGCCAAACACCCGGATCGCCTTGGGCGCATCCTCGCCGACATGTTGGTCAGTGCCACCGACGAGTTGACGCAGGAGGCCGACCCCAAGGCTGCCGCTCCGGTAGTAACCGCCTCGCGGCTCGCCTTTCTCCGCGGCGGCTTGAGCGGCTGAGCTACACGTACGTGATACGTGATACGAGCGCGCCAGCCTGATCTGAGACCCGAGCGTCCAAGAGGTGGCGTGTCGAGGAGGCCGGAGGGCACCTCTCCTTCTGTAATCATGTCGGGATGCCCTCCACCGACTTGCCCCCCGCCACTGATTTTCAGACCGGGCGCTTGGTCACGATCGCGGGCGGTCACGCGGTTCATGACACGTTCACCGCTTTCCTGCCCCCGCTGCTGCCACGATTCGTCGAACGGCTCTCCCTTTCCAATGCCAGCGCCGGTTTGTTGTCAACCTTCTTACAGGCTCCCGGCCTGTTGCAGCCGGTAATCGGCCACCTCGCCGATCGCACGACGTTGCGCTGGATCGTCGTTTTGGGTCCGGCCGTGACCGCGACCGCGATGAGTTTGCTCGGGTGGGCCTCCAGTTACGCGGTCCTCGCCTTGTTGCTCCTGGTCGCCGGCATCAGCGTTGCCGCCTTCCACGCCACGGCTCCCGTTGCAGTCGGTTATCTGTCTGGCAACCGGCTAGGCCGGGGCTTGGGGTTCTGGATGGTCGGGGGCGAATTGGGACGAACCCTCGGCCCTCTGGTTGTGGTGAGCGCCCTGGCCGTCATGTCGCTTCGTTCGCTGGCCTTTCTGGCGCTGGTCGGGATCGCTACGTCACTGGTCCTCCACTTCAGGCTGCGCGATGCGTCACTGCGGAGTCGGGGCGACGGCGAACAGATCCCGTGGCGCACTGCGGTCGGCGCCATGCGCGGGATCATGGTCGTGGTGGCCGGTCTCATGGCGCTGCGGTCGATGATGTCAGTCTCGGTGACCATCTTCTTGCCCATCTTCCTAACTGAAGAGGGCGCCAACGTATGGTTGGCCGGGGCGGCACTGTCGATTGTGGAGGCGGCCGGTATCGCCGGTGCATTCAGTGGGGGCTGGATCAGCGATCACGTCGGGAGGCGTGCGGTCCTCATCTTCGGCCACATCGCGGCGCCGGCAGCGTTGCTGTTGTTCATCGCAACAGATGGGGCATTTCGTATTGCGTTGCTCCCAGTCATTGGATTCACGCTCCTAGCGATTCCGCCGGTGTTCATGGCGCTGGTCCAGGAGCAGTTTCCCAGCACTCGTGCCCTGGCCAACGGTGTGTACCTATCACTCAACTTTGTGACTCGGTCGATCGCGGCGGTTGCCTACGGCCTGGCCGGCGATACCTTTGGACTCAGCACTGCAATGACAGCGGCCGCGATCGCGAGTCTTGGTGGTCTGCCACTGATTTGGCTGCTCTTCAGGCGGACAAGTTGACCGCGCTGCGGTGCCCCAAAGTTGGTTGAGTTGCCAATAAATACCATGAATCATGTGGCACACCGCATATGTCGGTACTAACTTCGCCTCGTGCCGGCGTTCGCCCGGCACCGACAAGTATGCAAGCAGGAGAGGGGATTCTCTCAATATGATCAAGCGACTAGCTGTACTCATTGCCATCCTGGCGATGGTGGCTGCAGCATGTAGTGGCACCTCCGAGGACGACACGACTACGACAGTGGCCGATGCAACGACGACGGTGGCACCCGACACGGGTGGCCAAACCGGCGGAACGTTGGCCGAAGTTGTGGCTCGTGGCAGCCTCCGTTGTGGTGTTTCTACCAATGCGATCGGTTTTGCCGAGCCGCAGGACGACGGTTCATTCAACGGTTTTGACGCTGACTACTGCCGGGCAGTTGCCGCGGCCATTTTCGGCGACTCGACCGCGGTCGAGTTCGTAGGCCTCACGGCCGCCGAGCGGTTCACCTCGCTCGCCAACCGTGACGTTGACGTTCTGTTCCGCAACACGACATGGACCCAGAGCCGTGACACCGAGATCGGTGGCGACTTCGGTCCGACCACCTTCTTCGACGGTCAGCAGATTATGGGTAAGGCCTCATTCGGCTTTAGCGATAGTTCAACGCTGGCTGACGTCGATGGCGCCAAGCTCTGCACCAACGCAGGTACCACCACCGAGAAGAACATCACCGAGGGTGCTGCCACTGTTGGCGCCACCATCGAGCTGGTGACGGTCGAAGAGTTCCCACAGGCCATGGAGCAGTTCCGCTCCGGCGCATGTGACCTCGTCACCACTGACGGTTCTGGTCTGTTCGGTGAGCGTTTTGCAGCCGTCGGAAGTGGTGAGATTGCGGAGGGTGACTGGATCATCTTCCCGACCGCTCCGATCTCCAAGGAGCCCTTGGGCCCGATGTACCGCCAGAACGACAGTGAGTGGGCCGACGTAATCAACTGGGTTGTTTTCGCCACGTTCATCGCTGACGAGAAGGACATCAACCAGGGGAACGTTGCAGCGGCAATTGCCAGCCCACCGGACCCTGAGGCTGGACGTCTGCTCGGCGTAACTGACGACAATCTTCAGACGAAGATGGGACTCTCGGCGGACGCATTTGCGAATGTCATCTCCCAGGTCGGCAACTACAACGACATCTACGAACGCACCCTGATTCCGCTCGGATTCGTCCGTGCCGGTTCGCCAAACGACATTTGGTTCAAGGGCGGATTGCTTTACGCGCCACCGGCTCGCTAGCAATCAAGCAACGCATTTAGATGCAAAAAGAGAGGGGCGCCTGCAGGCGCCCCTCTCTTGTTAGTAAGGTGCGTTTTGCTTTGAGGGAGGCAAACAACCTGTGGTGACACCACTCGAGCCGAGAACTGACAGCGGGGAACAGGCGAAGCCGCCGTTCTGGCGCAACGTCACGGTCCTCAAGTGGGGAGCCCAAATCGGCTTCCTGGTGTTCTTCGTTTGGCTGTTCTACATCCTGATCAGCGAGGCGGCTTCCAACCTCAAGCAAACCGGGATCCCGTTCTCGTGGGACTTCCTCGGTGACCCCTTGGGCGTCAAACTGGGAGAGGGCTTCAACACCGATCCCGAGTCCGGCTTGGAAGCCCTCGCGGTCGGCATGGTCAACATGGTCCGGATCACGATCTCAGGAATCGTCGCCGCCACCATCTTGGGGACGATCATCGGGATCGCCCGCTTGTCTTCGAACTGGATCGTCAGCAAGGTCGCCAACGCTTACATCGAGTTCTTCCGCAACATTCCGCTGCTCGTCCAGATCTACTTCTGGCAGGCACTGGTATTTGGTCTCGGTGAGCTCACGGCCGACGACACCGGCTCCGGAATGTACTTCGCCACATCCAAGGGTGTTGCCATCCCTTGGCTCAACCCACGAGCCGGCCGGTGGCAATACATCGCTCTGTTATTGCTCGGTGGTTGGGTTGCCCGACGCGTCTACAAGTGGCGCATCAAGATTCTCGAAGAGAAGGGCATGGAGACTCATGCCATGGCATGGGGCCTTGGAACCTTTGCCACCTTCATGTTCGGTGGGTGGCTCATACATCCGATCATGGGGGTCTTGGGATACTTGTGGTCGGCACTGGCCTGGATCTCCGGCAACGTCCCTGTTTTCTTCTTCCAGGTTGCGCTGGCCGCAGTGGCCGCTTGGCTGGCCTACCGCTTCATCAAGAACTTCCTCGATGAGCGGCGCACTCCGGCCGGCCTGGCGAAGCTCACAGACGATGACTACTTCCGGCTGATCGTCGCGGGGCTCCTCGGTCTCGCCGGCGTCGCCTTCTTCTTGTTGGGGCCAGGCAACTCAGTTGTCTCTCAGATGCTGGGCCGGTCCAAGACCTTTGCGATGAATTGGGGCCTCGAGCCCATTTTCGAATTCCTCGCCACCAAATTCGACTTCTCTACCGGCGTTCCGATGGAGTGGTCTCGGCCCGAGGTGGTCGTGCCCACCAGATTCGCCCAGTATTCCGCCGAAGTTGGCAAGGCATTCACCCCGGCATTTGTTGCGGTGTGGATTGGTGTCACGCTGTATACGGCGGCATTTATTGGTGAGATCGTCAGGGCTGGAATCATGGCCGTACATCGCGGCCAGAATGAAGCGGCCAACGCGCTGGGTCTGAAGCGAGGCCAGATGTTGCGCCTCGTCGTGCTGCCGCAGGCGTTCCGGATCGTGCTCCCACCGCTCGGTTCCCAGTACCTGAACCTGGCGAAGAACACGTCACTCGGCATTGCGGTGGCATACGCCGACATAGTCCAGGTTGGTCAGACGATCTACAACCAGGGTGGTCAAGCCTTGGCGGTCTTCATCATCTGGATGGGCTTCTACTCGGGCGTCAGCCTCTTATTGTCGGGAGTCGTCAACTACTACAACCGCAAGATGCAACTGGTGGAGCGCTAGATGACTGATCAACCACAGGGCATTGTTCACGGAGTCATCGAGGAGCTAGAGAAGGCACCGGATCCGCCGCCATCAGGTCCGTGGATCTGGGTCCAGGAGAACCTGCTCGGGGGCGACACCAGGCTGACCAAGTTCTTCAACGGCCTGCTGACTGTTGTGTTCGCCCTAATCGCGGTCAACATCCTGCAGTTCCTGACTAGCTACATCTTCAATCCGGAGCGGCGCTGGTCGGCTGTCACCTTCAACATGAAGCTGATGATGGTCCAGGCATTTCCGCAGGCTGACCTGTTTCGCATTTGGCTCTCGATCGGCATCTTCTTCGTCCTAGTGGCCCTGTCGTTGGTGGCGTGGGGCCTCCGGGGTCAAATGTCGCTGTGGACGTTGTCCCGCGGGCTGCGCAACGCCGGCGTTTTCCTGATGCTGATGACGGTCATGCATGGGGCGTTTGAAGCGTCGAAGATTCTTCCGATTCCGCTGTTCAGCATCGATTCCCCGGCCGATTGGAGCGGGACCCGGCTTCTCATCTTCGTGATCGGGCTGGCGATGTTCGCTGGGGCATTCATGTACCTGCGTCGCGAAGGAATCGCCGCCAAGGACAAGTCGATTCCATTCCTCAGCCTGATTGCGGTCGGAATGGGGCTCGTTACGCTGGTGATCTGGACGATCGACCTTCCGATACCCGACGGCCAGTTCGACGAGACTTTGGGTCCAATCGCCACGTCGACGACTGGTCCATGGACGATCTTGTTCGCCGTCGCCATTGCCGCCTACTTCTTTGGTCGCTGGCTGATTGGCATCGTGGAACCGGCGAGGTTGAGGCGCTGGCTGGTCATCCTGTGGTTGTTCTCATACCCAGTGATCATCATGGTGATCCAGCGCAAGCCGATCCTCGAGTGGGGCGACATCCTGGCGATCAGCAAGGACTCGCCACTGGGTTTGTTCCTGCTCTTCAGCGTCATCGGCGGCGCCGTTATCTGGTGGCTGGCGCTGCCCGATAGCCTCCCCGTCGGCCGCGGCATCGCGGTCGCTATCGGCGCCCTCCTCATTCTCGCCGGGTGGCCCCTGGAGTTCTTCTTCGATGAGATGCCTGCCCTGGTCGGGCCGATAGCCACGCTCGCCGGCGTCGCTCTGATTGCTGGTGGCCTGATGATTCACGATCGTGTTGAGATCGCTCGGATCATCGGATCGGTTCTCGCAATCGTCGCCCTCTTGGTGTGGTTTGTGCCGATGCCGTTCCTCGTCCGGGGCCTGTTCATCACGTTCGCCTTTGTTGCGGTGGCGGCGCCTTCGTTCGGGGGCACCGCGCAGACTCGAAACAATATGGTCGCGGTCTGGGTCGCCATTGTGTTCCTCGTCGTCGCGACATTCGTTCTGGGTGAGGCCGAGACCGCACTCGAATTCCAGAGCACAACCTTCCTCGGCGGCTTCAACCTGTCGATTCTGTTGGCGATCTCAGGGGTGGCCCTGTCGTTCCCACTGGGCGTCGTGCTCGCCCTGGCGAGGACGTCGTCGATGCCTATCTTCCGGCTCCTCGCCACCGCATACATCGAGATCGTCCGCAGCGTGCCGCTGATCACGTGGCTGTTCTTCGGATCGGTGATGATCTCGCTGTTCCTGCCCGGCGGCATCTCGTTCGACGAGATCGTCCGAGTCGTGGCCGCCGTGTCCATTTTCAACGCGGCCTACGTCGCGGAGAACATCCGAGGTGGCCTGCAGTCGATCAACAAGGGCCAGTACGAGGCCGGAAGCGCCATGGGCCTGAGCACTGTCCAGTCGACTGCGCTGATCATCATGCCTCAGGCAATCCGAGCCGTGCTGCCGGCGTTGGTGGGCTCGGTCATCGTCTCGTTCAAGGACACGTCGCTGGTTGCCATCATTGGACTGGCGGACGTCTTGCTGATCGCCAAGTCGTTCGTTCCCGGCCAAACCAATCCGCACAACTTCTTGGGCACCCAGCCGCAGATGCTGTTTTTCATCGCCATCTTCTACTGGATGTTCACGTTCACGTTCTCGCGGATGGCACTGCGCTACGAGAAGAGCCTGGGTCTGGGCGAACGATGAAACAGATTTGGAATACAGTCACTGAAACCGTTGGGAGCAAAGCATGAGCGATAACGGGCATCCGATGATCGTCGTTGAAGGCGTCAAGAAGTGGTTCGGTGACTTCCAGGCGCTTCGTGGCGTAACCACAACTGTGGGCCAACGCGATGTGGTCGTCGTCATCGGGCCATCGGGCTCAGGCAAGTCCACCCTCATCCGCTGCATCAATCGGCTCGAAGTTCACCAAGAAGGCCGCATCGCCGTTGACGGCATCGAGCTGACCAACGACCTGCGCAACATCGACGCCATCCGCCGTGAGGTCGGCATGGTGTTCCAGAGCTTCAATCTGTTTCCGCACTTGACGGTTCTGGAGAACATCACATTGGCGCCGATCTGGGTCCGCAAACAGACCCGAACCGAATCCGAAGAGAACGGGATGCAGCTTCTGGAGCGGGTCGGCATCCCCGAGCAGGCCGACAAGTATCCCGGCCAACTGTCCGGTGGTCAGCAGCAACGTGTGGCAATCGCCCGCTCGCTGGCAATGAGCCCCAAGGTCATGCTGTTCGACGAGCCGACTTCCGCACTCGACCCGGAGATGATCAAAGAAGTGCTCGACGTGATGAAGGAGCTGGCCCTGTCGGGCATGACCATGATCGTGGTGACCCATGAGATGGGCTTTGCCCGAGAGGTTGCCGACCGGGTCCTGTTCATGGACTACGGCACCATCGTCGAGGAAGGCACGCCTGAGCACTTCTTCACGAACCCGCAGCATGACCGGACAAAGCTCTTCCTGAGCCAGATTCTTTAGAGGGCAGTAGCCAGTATTCAGTATCGAGGGCCGGTCTGTGATCGGCCCTCTTCAGTAATCAGCGCAAGAGTGGTCTCCTCCTCCGTTGCACGCCGCTTTGGGTGGGCAACATCTGGGGGAGGTGGGCTGCGACGGAGGAGCAGCTCGGAGGGGGAAGCAGAGTCACGATAACGCCGCTCACCAGCCGGCGGACACCCCACCGCCGCGGGCTCTCGGCTCTCGGTGCACTTCGATTCCACGACGCAACGTTCTCCTTATCGACTACCTCCGCAGCCCCCCTCGCCTCGCAAGCTCGGCACTCCCCCCAGATGTGACCCGTCCAAGGCGACGTGTCACGGGGGGAGAGACACCGTCTACGCCGCCGCTCTCCGTTTTGTATTACGGGCTCGGACAAACGGACGATGACGCACCCTGGGTCGCACAGTTACCACCGGCCTGAAAGGCAGCGCACACTCACCGCCGCGCCACCTGTCCAACTACCGGGTACTGACGACTGGCTACTCGGCACGTGCTACGTGGCGAGTCCCCTCGCCATCCGCTCCATGGCCACTTCCACCATCTTGCGCGGAGTCGCCACCGTCATTCTGAGGAATCCTTCGCCGGCGGCTCCGTACGTTGAGCCCCGCTCGAGCCAGACGCCGGCCTTACGCAACTGAGCGTCGAGTTCGGCGTCGCTCTTCTTGAGTCCTCGGCAGTCGATCCAAAGCAGGTAGAGGGCGTCGGGCCGCACCAACCGCAGATGTGGCAGTCGCGAGACAAGGAACTCGTGGACGTATTTCACATTGCCGGCGAGGTGGTCGATCAAGGCCTCCAGCCAGGGTTCGCCATGTTGATAGGCCGCAGTGAGGGCCGTAGTTCCGAGGAGGTTGGCACCAAAGATTTCGTTCTGGTTGCGCAACGTCAGGAGGTAGGCGTCGCGAATTCGGGCATCGGGAATGATCGTCAGGGATAGCTTGAGGCCCGGCAGGTTGAAGGCCTTGCTGGGACTGGTACAAACGACGAGACGGTCGTGGTGCTCGATGAGGCTGCCGATGCTGACGAAGTTCGACCAGGCGTAGGTGAGGTCGCCATGGATCTCGTCGCTGATGAGCAGGATGTCGTTGGCGGCGCAGATGTCAGCGACAGCGCGCAGCTCCTGAGGCTGCCACACCCGCCCCACCGGGTTGTGTGGACTACACAGGACCATCATCTTGGTGCTCGCTAGAGACGCCTTGGTTGCCAGATCGTCCAGATCCATGTTGTAACGAGTTCCGTCATAGACCAGCGCGTTGTCCAGAAGCGTCCGGCCGTTGTACTCGATGGCCTGGGAGATGGGATGGAACACCGGCGACTGCACCAGTACACCGTCGTCGGACTCTGTGAAGGTCTGAATCAGCAGGTTGATTGCCGGCATGACACCGGTGTTGGTGGTGACCCAATCGTGGTCGATCGACCAGCCATGTCGGCGCTGCGCCCAATCGTTGATCGAGTCGTAGAACTCATCGTCGAGTCCTGTGTAGCCAAAGACCCCGTGGTCGATCCGGTTCCGTAGGGCTTCGAGGATGGGCGGCGCCGCGGCGAGATCCATGTCAGCGAGCCACATGGGGAGTAGTTCCGCTTCGTGGGGGGCCTGTCCAAGAGGGGCTGGTGGATCGTGCCAGACTCCAGTCTTCTCATCGAGGGACCACTTGATCGATCTCGTCCCGCGGCGCTCGATTGGTGCGTCGAAGTCGTAGGCCTGGGTCATGTCACGGCCTACCTGTTGGCCCCCAGCTTGTTCCACAGATCGCCCGCGGCGATGTCAACGACCGTGCCCGCCATTGCCAGGGCGCCGTCTCGGATGGCCTGCCTACCCGGCGGCTCGATCGTCGCCGCGGCAAATTCACGTTGGTGGTTGACGTGCGGATCGCAGTGGATGTTCAACATGGGGTGGAGGCTGGGCAGCTCGTAGCTGACATTGCCCATGTCGGTGGATCCCGTCTTGAGGGTGTCGAGCGCTCCGCTGCGCCTCATCGGGCGACCCAGCGCGGTGCTGTTCGCCTCATACAGCTCGGCGAGGAGCGGATCGACAATCATGTCCGTGTATGTGTGTCCTCGCTTGGAGATCTCCAGGCGGCACCCAGTGGCCGTCGCCGCCGCCTCAAATTGGTTGGTCAGGAGGGTCACCAGCTCATCGAGGCGAGCTGCCGTGACGGCCCTGGCATACCAGGCCATGGAGGTGTGGGGCGGAATCACGTTGGGAGCCCCACCGCCGAATGTGATTACGCCGTGCACCTTGTCGGTGGCGAGGAGATGCTGGCGCATCGTGGAGACATTGACGTAGGCCTGAACCGCAGCATCGAGCGCATTGACCCCCAGCTCGGGGGCGAACGCGGCGTGTGATTCCCTGCCGTAGAAGTCGACGTCCAGGTGGGCGACGGCCAAGAACGGTTTGTCGACCTCGTCGGAGGTGCCCGGATGCACCATGATCGACAGCGCGCCACCTTCGAATGCTCCGGCTTCGATCAGATCGACCTTGCCCCCGTATGCTTCCTCAGCGGGTGTGCCCTGGACCCTGACACGGAACCCCAACTCGTCGGCGACGCCGGCCAGAGCTGCACCGGCTCCACAGGCGGCCGTGGCAATGATGTTGTGCCCACACGCGTGACCGACTTCAGGGAGAGCGTCGTATTCGGCACAGATGATGACCTCCGGTCCATCGATCCCGGCCCGGGCGGCAAACGCGGTTTCGAGCCCGAAGCTCGGGTATTCAACCTCCATGCCCTGGTCTCCGAGGAACCGGACCAGCCTGGCTGAGCTCTCCCGTTCCTCGAACGCCAGCTCCGGGTTCTCATACATCCACTTGGATATCTCGGCGAGCTCCGCCTCGATGGCATCGAATCGGGCGTTCACGGTTGACTTGGGATCCAAGGGAGCCTCCTTCGCTTCAGCCGCGAGTGTACGCCGCGGCGCAGTCCCCTCAGCAGCTTCACTTACCGCTAAGGGCACCGCACTGATTAGCCTCACTCGGGATGGCTTCTATCTCCTACCCCCCAATTCCAATCTTCGAGCTGGGTCCGCTCAATCTTTCGTTGCACGGCCTTTTTGCCGGGCTCGGATTCGTCGCCGGCGCCATTCTGATGTTGCGCGAGGTGCGCCGGCGTGGATTCGATGCCGAAGGCACCACCTCGGTTCTCACATGGGCGCTGGTGGCGTCGATACTCGGGGCGCGCTTCTTCACTGTGCCGGCGCATCTAGGAGATCCCGGATACGGAGCGAGCGAGATTTTCGCCTTGGCCGGCGACTTCTCGATCTTGGGTGGCTACGCCGGTGGAATCCTCGGTGGTCTACTTCGTTTCAAGCTGCTCAAGATGAGGGCGCTGCCATATCTCGATGCTGCCGCCGCCGGGCTGGCGATAGGCGCAGTTGTTGGTCGAATCGGCGATGTCGCCATCGTCGAACACCTGGGATCACCGACGGATTTCTTCTTGGGCTATCTACTCAAGCCCGGGTATGAGCCTTCGCCGCAACACTCCGTTTTGCAGGATCTGTGTGAGGCGGGCACGTTCTGCGGCCCCTATCACCCAACCGGCCTATACGACATGATCGGTGCCGCCGTTCTTCTGGGAGTCATCTACTGGCTGGCGCGGACCTGGCAGACCCGCCACTACGGACAGCTATTCGCCTTCTGGATCATCTGGTACGGCTTCCAGCGTTTCCTGATCGACTTCGCCCGACTCACGGCGGCCCGCGACGGCCTCGTGCTTCCCGACGGAACTGTTATCGACGGGGTAATCGCCGATGGGGTGATGGGGCCGTTCACCGGCAGCCAGTGGGGCGGCCTGCTTGCCTCGCTGCTCGGTGTTGCGTTGCTTGTCTATTTCGGACGGACCAGGCGAGTGGTCAGCACGGCCAACGATGAGTTCTACGGCGCAGTGTCATCAGATCGCGACGCTGACGAAGCCGCCGCGGATGATGTCGGCGACGACTCTGAAAAGTCGGTCACTCCCAGCCCCTAATGCTCAAGAGACATCCCAGATTCTGCCGATGACAAGGGGCAGGCAATAGGGGACAAATGACAGTCAATTCAGCAGCCACTCGAGGACGGGTGGCTGTTGTCACTCTGATCCTCTCGATCCTCACTTCCGCGCTCATGGTGATCGGGGCTCCTCCCGCCCAGGCGGCCGGAGGTCTCACCTTCCGCTCCGATGCCACGTTCACCGTGATGGTCGACGACGGCTACGTCAACGTCGACAATCACATCACGCTCACCAATGTGAAGCCGGACAAGCGGTCCGGGTATCGCATCACTCAGTACTACTACGACCGGATATCGATCGGGATACCGGATGCCGCGGAAGAGGTCGTTGCCACCAGCGGCGGTCGCGACCTCTCGGTTGAGATCGTCAAAGAGGACGGGTACCGGTACGCCGAGATCAGGCTGCGCTCGAAGCTGTTCTACAAGCGGACCCAGACCGTTGACGTCAACTTCAAGATCTATGGCGATGACCCACGTTCGTTCAGCTTGATGCGCGTGAACCCCGCCTACGTGTCCTTCTACATCTGGGCCTGGGGCGACAGCGGCAAGTCCAGCCTCACCGTTATTGCGCCCGAAGGATTCCACCTGGCTTTTGAGGGGGATCACTACATGGGGCAGATGCCCACAGAGTTAGAAGGCATGAAGGCCTGGCAGGCGACGGAAATCAAAGACCCGAATGAATGGGCAATGATCGTCAGCGGTCAACGCGACGAAGGTCTGCTGGAGACCGACTTCTCCGTGGACGAGGCTGCAATTCGAGTTCTCTCCTGGCCCGGGGACGAGGAGTGGCTTGACCAGGTTCGTTCAACTCTCGAGGACGGACTGCCGGCTCTCGTTGAGGTAGTCGGCCTCGAGTGGCCAGTCGAGGGCGACCTGATCATTCGCGAGTCCATAACCCCCAATCGTTTCGGCTACGCCGGCTGGTACTTCACCGATGAGGACGAGATTGAGATGGGCGAGGATCTCGACCCAATTGTGGTGCTCCACGAGGCGTCCCACGCCTGGTTCAACGATGACTTGTTCTTGGAACGGTGGATTGTCGAGGGCCTGGCGAGTGCCACCGCCGGCTATGTGGCACGGACTGAGCTCGGAGAACAGGAACTGCCTCGTGTAATTCGCACCAAGTCGTCTGGAGCGGTGCAGCTCAACTCCTGGGGCAGGGGGCAGAACGAAGAGGAGCGCGAGCAGTACGCCTACAACGCCTCCTGGTGGATCATGTACAAGATCGTCGAAGAGGTAGGTGTCGACAGGTTCAATGACGTGATCGTCGCGGCCGACGCCAATCTCATCGCATATCGTGGCACTCCCGAGCCGGAGGCGGTCGACGAGGCGGATGACTGGAAGCGGTTCCTCGATCTAACCGAGGAATTGGCCGGGTCCGAGACGGCTACGGACTTGATCCGCGAGTATGTCGCCACGTCGTATGACATCCCCAATCTTGATCGGAGGCAGTCAGCACGAGATGCGCTAGCAGCCCTGGAGGAGTCGTCCGGCTGGGTGACTCCGATCGTGATTCGAAGGCCCATGGCCGAATGGGAGTTTGGCAAGGCCAACGCGGCGATCCTTTCAGCGGAGGATGTTGTCGACATGGCGACAACCCTGGCCGCGCGTGCGGCCGCGGCCGACCTCGAATTCTCTGACATCATTCACCAGCGCTATGAAGTCGTCGCAAATAGCTTTGATCCAATCATGGCGTACGGGGCAGCGCGCATTGCCGCCATCGATGCCATCGAAGCGGCTGCGGCCACCATGCCGGTCGAGCCCGATCTCGTGACTCAAGTCGGCTTGTGGAGAAGCGACGATCCTGCCGACCTCGTCGTTGCCGCCCGCGACGCCTACAACGCCGAGAACCCGGCGAAAGCCTCCGAACTCGCCAACCAGGCAGTGACCGACCTGGCAGCCGTCCGTGAACTGGGGGAGGAGCGCAAACGCACCGCGACGATCGCGGCCGGCGTCGTCTTGCTGCTCCTGCTCATTCTCATCACATGGTTGCTGGTTCGTCGCCGTCGGCGCCGGCGCGCTGCGAAACAAGAGCGGCTCAGAGCCGAAGCGTTGGCTGCAGAAGTCCCCGAGGACTTCGAGTCCGGCTCATTCGATAGTGATCCGATTGCCGCGGTGCTCGAAGCCGAACCGGTGGATGGCGAGGTCGCCGATGTTGAACCTGCCGACCCCACCTCCAGCTTCGCCGGGTTGGCTCCGCTCGAAGCTCCGTCACCGTTCGACGCTGAGTCCCCGACCGACATGGAGCCATCACCTACTTGATACGTGAGTAAACACTCACATATACTGAGGTCATGGACAAAGTGTTCAAGGCCATCAACGATCCGAGCCGGCGGCTGTTGCTCGATGCTCTCTTCGAGCACGACGCTCAGTCGCTGGGGGCGTTGTGCGCTCGCCTTCCCGAGATGACGCGCTACGGCGTAATGAACCACTTGCGGGTTCTCGAGGCGGCCGGCTTGGTGACGACCACCAAGCAGGGGAGAAGCAAACTCCACTACTTGAACCCTGTCCCAATCAGGCTGATCCAGGATCGCTGGATCAGTAAGTACGCCGAGCCGCGGGTCGCTGCGATTGCCGACCTCAAGGCTCGAGTCGAAGAAGGAGGAGCTCAGCTCATGGGATCACCAGACCACATTTACAAGGCATACATCAATGGCTCGCAGGCAGCAGTGTGGGAGGCCATCACCAATCCGGATCAGACGGAGCAGTATTTCTACGGCACCCGGGTTGTGTCCGACTGGGAGGTCGGCAGCTCGATGAACTACTACTACGCCAACGGTGACCTCGCCGCCGACGGTGCCATCATCGCTGTCGACGCGCCAAGCCGGCTCGAGTTCACATTTCACGCTCGATGGGATCCCGAACTCGTGACAGAGGGTCCTGTTCGGGAAGTGTGGAGCTTGGCCGAGATCAACGGCATGACGGAGGTGACGATCGAGCTATTCGATGCGCCAGTCGGCTCCAAGACTCTTGACGACTTTGCCAACGGCTTCCCTTACATAGTCTCTGGGCTCAAGTCGCTGGTGGAAACCGGCAAAGGGCTACCAGCCCCTTATTAGCTAGTCCTTCTGACGTCGCCGCTGCTTCGACGGTACTGTGTCGAGGGAGTATTGGCCGTAAGGGAGTGGACAATGGCTGGAATTGTGGGGATTGTCGGTAGGGGTCGCGAGGCGTTTCGAGTTCTGCTGGCGGTTCTGTTGCTCGCCAGCCTGGCACTCGTGGGTGCTGCCGCCCCGGCGGTTGCGGCTCATAGCTGCAGCACGGCCGCCAATGGCGTCGCCAATGTCCATCTAGACGATTCGGGCGATCGAATTGTCCTGAAGATGAAGAGCAACAAGTTGTACGTCAATGGTGTGTCGTGCGGCTCGCCGATTCACGTATTCATCCAGGATACCGGCCTCAGTGTCACAAGCGATGACGTGGTTTTTGATTTGACGAGGCCATTTCGAGCTAACGGCAAACAGGTCACCGTCCAGCTGAACCTCAAGTCACACATGGCTGACGACACGATCACGATTCGCGGTGCCAAGACCAGAGACATCGTTGAGCTGGGGACCGACTTCATTTGGATGAAGGCACCGACGGAATATGCACCCCATGACCCATTCCGGCTGCGAGTGACCTTGCCGCATGCTGCTGGGATCAACCTGATGGTCGAGTTGCGCGGCGGCAACGATGACTTTCGTATGACAACCAACTTCAGTGGCCTTGCCTTTCCCGGGAAGGTCAAGGTTGAGGGCGGCAGCGGCAAGGACAAGCTGCGAGGCTCCCTTGGGAAGCAGGTTCTCAAGGGCGGCAGTGGCAAGGATTTGCTCGTTGGCAAGGAAGGTCGCGATCGGCTGTTCGGAAATGGTGGCGACGACAAGTTCTCCGGGGGCAAGGGTGGCGACTTCATCCACGGTGGTAGCGGCGCCGATGACGCGGCAGGCGGCAGTGGCTCTGACAAGTTCGATATGGAGGACGGCAACGTCGACATCGTCGATGGAGGGCCCGGCACCAACGACAGCTGTACCTGCGATGCCGATGACGTAACTACGGGGCTGCCTTGATTCGGGTCGTTGGCGAGGGACCACCTAGCCGCGACAATCGCCTTGTCGGTCCGCAGACGTGCTGAACGGCGTGTCGGCATGAGCGCAGGGGACAAATATGCACGAACAGTTCCAGGTCGTATTTGACGCTAACGATCCGCAGCGACTTGCTGCGTTCTGGGCCAAGGCCCTCAACTACGAGTTTCAACTGCCGCCGCCCGAATTCGAGTCGTGGGACGAGTTCGCCGACAAGATGGGGATTCCCCCCGAGGATCGGGACAAGATGGTCGCACTTGTTCCCAAGGGCAAGACCGGCAATCGCATCCTGTTTCAGAAGGTTCCCGAGCCCAAGACGGCCAAGAACCGGGTCCACATCGATGTCCCCAGCGGCGCCGACCGCAACACCCCCAAGCTGGAGCAATTGGGCATCATTGAGTCCAAGGTGGCAGAGCTGGTCGAGGCCGGCGGCACCGCGGGCCAGTCACACTCGGAATTCGGCGCGGTGTGGACCGTCATGGAGGATCCAGAGGGCAACACGTTCTGCGTCGTCTGACGGCCGCCTCCGGTGGGGCACTCCTAGAGGAACCGCAGCAACGAGTCGGGCCGACGCCGCTTGAAGTTGCCGTACCAATGGCATGCCGGATAGAGCGCGGCGAGGCCGGCGATCCAGTAGACATACATGGCGGGGAGACTCGATCCGGTAGGAGTGAAGATCGCGCCGATGGCGCTGTATAGGTACAGATGGGCCAAGTAGAAAAAGAGAGGCACTCTGCCAAACACCGTCAACGGCCGGAGTACGCGCCGACCCGTGTCAGCCACATGAGCAAGGAGCCCGAGCAGCATCAGGTTGGCGCCCATTGTCAACAGCGTGAAGGTCATGGCAGGTGGATACTTCACGACGTTGAGGAACCCGATCCAGTCGTCGCTGGGCCGTGGCCGGATGTTGCCGAAGCCATCGGCGCCTCGCAGCACCACGAACCCCAGTAGGAACGCAGCACCGGCGAAGGCCCCCACCCGAAGGATTCGTGTCGAGTCAACCGTGATCAGTTTGCCGAAGGCCAATCCGAGGATCACCAGCTCCAGCCAGCCGAGGATCGGGTAGTTCGACCAGAAGAAGTCGCTGCCGCCGCTGAACCCGAATATCAGGCCGAGCGGCTGATCGAAGTTGAGGCCCCATTGTTCCGGCTTTGGATGAGTCATCTCCACAGCAACGAACAACAGGGCGGCAAAGGCCAGGAGATAGCGAGGCGAGACCCGTATGAACACGGATCCGAGGATCATTCCGCCGCCGAGGGCGAACAGGACACCCAGGTAGATGGTCGGATTGGGCCGTGGCCCGGTCTGCCAGGCCAGATTCACGATGGTGAGCTGGAGCGCTATGAGCACCGTGCCGCGGATCACGAAGTGTTTGACAATCGCCCGGTCACTCCATCCGCGGGCTCGGCGCGATGACGCAAACAGGGCCATCCCGACGCCCATCAGGAATGAGAATCCGGGCGCTACCGGATGCGTGACGAGCCTGGTGACAAAGCTGAGAGCATCGCCGTACACGGGGAACGGGCCGCCCCAGTGTTCGCCCGACGAGTGCCGCTGGGCAACAAAGTAGTTGGCATGGTCGAGAGCCATCAGGATGATGATGAGTCCCCGGAAGGCGTCGAGAACGAAGTGCCTCTGCTGCCTGACACTTCGGTCGTCGACGGATCTGTCAACCACTGCTGATTCCTCTGGTCCGGCGGGCCGCCGGTCGCTCTGGCACCGAATCTGCTTCGGTGGCGACTCTTGTTCAGCGTAGACAGCAGCCTCGGCCGCCCGCATATGAAAAGGGCCGCCCCGGGGGGCGGCCCTTCCCTGCCAAATGGCCTCTTCGAGTTAGTTCGTTGGCTGGCCGTTGCCAGTGCCCTTGTCGTTGAAGATCTCGCCGATGGCGCCGATCGAGCCCAGGATTCCACTCATCTCCATCGGGAGGAAGAGCTTGGTCGCCTGGCCGTCGGCCACCTGCTCAAGAGCCTTCAGGTACTGGATGGCGATCAGGTCTGGAGTCGGATCTCCGGAGTGAATGGCGCCAAAGACCCGTTCAATGGCCTGGCCTTCACCTTCGGCCACCGTCAGTTTCTGGAACTTCTCCGCTTCGGCGACTTGCTTGATCGCCTCCGCCTGGCCTTCAGCCTCGAGGATTCGCGACTGCTTGACACCCTCGGCCTCGAGAATTGCGGCCGCCTTGGTGCCCTCGGCCTCTGTGACCTGGGCCCGGCGATCTCGCTCCGCCTTCATCTGGCGATGCATGGCGTCGGTGACGTCGGCCGGTGGGTCGATTCGCTGGATCTCAACGCGCACCACCCGGGTACCCCACACGTCGGTCGCCTCGTCGAGGATCTCGCGTAGCTGGGTGTTGATCAGGTCTCGCGAGGTGAGCGCCTGGTCCAGCTGCAAGTCACCAACGACGTTACGCAGGTTGGTCTGCGCCAGCTTGGTCGCGGCCACGATGAAGTTGGCCACGTTGTACTTCAGCTTCACCGGGTCGGTCGCCTGGTAGTAGACGACGGCATCCACGGTCACCACGACGTTGTCCTTGGTGATGACCTCTTGTGGTGGAACGTCGACTACCTGCTCGCGCATGTCGACCCGGCGGATGTTCTTGATGAACGGCATGACCCAGCGCAGGCCGGGACCAACCGTCTTCTCGTAGCGCCCGAATCTTTCGATGAGGGCTAACTCGTACTGCCTGACCAGCTTGAAGCCGGTGGCAGCCACTACGAACAGGAGTACGAGGATGATGCCAAATACACCTAAGAATGCACCCATGATTGTCCTTTCTGTTTTCTTACTCTCTTATCTCAAAGTTGATTGATCAGACTTCGTCGACAGGGGCGACGATAAGCCGCGTGCCGCGAACTTCAATGATCTTGACCTCGACCCCCTCGGCGATTTCCTCCGGGCGGTCCGTGCCTGCCCGCCAGTTCTCCGATTCGACCCTCACTCGACCCGTTCCCTTGAGTCGGGAGACCGGCACCAAAACGGTCCCCGTCATATTGTCGTAGCGATTGGCGCCGACCGGGGCCAGGTCGTCGTCCGTGTCCGTGTAGCGCTGCAGCCCGATGAGTGCCAGGACGCTGATCACGAGGAACGCAAGCAGGGTTATGACAGGTGGTACGCCGAGAAACGCCAGGACGGCGGCGATGCTGGCACCGATGGCAAATGGCAGCAGGAAGAACCCGGCGGTCAGGATCTCTCCCACGAACAGCAGCAGTGCTCCACCGAGGAATGCCCATTGCATGATTTCATTGTCCACGTCGTTCTCCTTTGGTGTAAATATGAGGGTTGCTGCGGTGATGACCGCGATGGCAATCACTGACAGCAGCATCTGTTTGTTGGGACCCATCCGGCTCCGCCCTTGAGCCTCATCGCCGGCAACCATGGGTTGGCGATACGTGCGGGCCCATTCTTCTGCGAACTCGTTGAGGTCCGGCCCGATCACAGCCTCCGGTGTCTTGCCGGCGCTCCTGGCCTCTTCGAGGTGTGAGGCCAGTTCGGCCTGCATCTCTTTGATGGCCATGCTCGGCACGTGAGTCGACGACCAGTAGCGTCGGCAGCGGTCAATGACCTCGGCAATGTTCATCTGCTCAGTCATGGTTTCCTCCGCTACGGCCATCAAGTACCTCTCCAACCCCGGCCGAAAGCCGGTTCCACTCATCACTCCAACCGGCGAGTTGCTCCTGGCCCGACCTTTCGATGCGGTAATACTTGCGAGGCGGTCCACTGGCGGACTCGACGAAGTAGCCGACGATGTAGCCCTTCTTTTGCAGACGGCTCAGCAGCGGGTAGATGCTGCCTTCGCTGACGAGCTCGAGGCCCTTTTTCTGCAACTTATCCACCATTTCGTATCCGTAGCTTGGTTCCTCGGCGATCAACGCGAGGAGAACCATGTCGAGAACTCCCTTGAGTAGTTGTGAGCTGTGTTCCACTCTTTGTGTCCCTATTCAGTCCTACTGACCTGGACGGGTCCCTTGATGACTGCTCTGTCGGTGCCGTCCACGGCTTGGCAGCTATAGATATTGGGACCTTGCCATCCAAAGTACTTGTGAATGCAAGGTGCTCGGCTATCCCAGCTACCTTGTCTACAAAGGTATCACGGATAACAAGGGGCGACAAGGGGTTTCTGGAGAAGGTAGCAAGTAATCAGTAGTCAGTAATCAGACATGACACTGAGGTCGAGATCTGGTCGGTACCCGTTGAAGGCCTGGCTACTGGCTACGGATACGTCAATCAGAACTCCACACAGTGTCACGTGTCCTACTAGAGCAGGGTATGGGCCGACCGGTAGGAATCTGTCGTCCGAAGGACCACAATGGGGTCTGTCGGAACGACGGCCTAACTATGTCGATCGAGAGTGATGATGAATGGCTGACAGCTCGATATCCAGTCGAATCGGGGCGATTGTCATCGCCGGTGTGCTGATTCTGGGCGCCTTCTTCATCGGGAGCGCCTTCAGCGGCTTCAGCCTGTTCGGCGGGGGCGACGAGTACACGGATGTCGGGCAATCCGTGGTCGAGCAAGTACGCAACGTGGCACAACTCACGACGGTTGAGGTTGTCGAGTCGACCACGATCGAAAAGGGCAACGATTTCGGCTGGCTCAACTGGGCGCGTGGCGATCGGGTCTTCATGTTCGCCGTCGCAAAGATCGGTGCCGGAATCGATTTTGAGCGGTTCTACTCAGGCAGCTTCGAAGTGGACACCGAGAGCGGCACCGTAACGGTGGAGATGCCTCCGGCGGCCATCACGTACATCGCATTGGACAGCGAGCAGACCCAGGTGATCGACCGTAGCACCGGCATTCTCACTCAGGGCGACGCCCAGCTCGAGTCCGATGCCCGCCAAATTGCCGAGCAGGTCCTCCGGGACGCCGCCATTGAGGCCGGCATCCTCGATACCGCGAGCAAGAATGCTCGAAACATCATCGAGGGATTGTTGCTGGAACTTGGATACACACGGGTAGTGTTCACTGAACCCAAGGCCGAGGGATAGCACCTCGCGGCGGGTCACATAACAAGGGGCCCCTCTCCGATGCGGCGGAGACGACGAGAAATGCGGGTGGAACAGATTGAGCCGAGTTAGTACGCGCCCTGCGGTAGCGGGTGGACGAGCACGAGAATCCTCGGTGCGGCGGCTCATCACAACACTCACAGTGTTGGCGGCTTCGCTTGCGTTGGTCGTAGCTCCGCTTCCCTGGCTTCCCGAGCTTCCCAGCGCATTCGCTACGCACGAGGACTTCTGCTTCTTGGCTGCGGACGGTGGTAACGCCCTAACCCGTTTCGATCGAGTCACCAACACGGAAACGATTATTGGTCCGTTCGGCGCATCGAACATCGAGACGATCGCCCTCAGCCCAACGACCGGAGTGCTCTACGGCGCCAACGCCAGCACGCTCGGGTCGATCAACACCACCACCGGTGCCTATTCCACGATCGGATCGTTTGGCACCGGCAGCGGCGATCTCGGCAACATCGCATTCACTGACATCGACGGGTTGGCCTTTGATGCCGCCGGCAATCTGTGGGGATCTCAATTTCGCAGTGGCAACAACATCCTGATCCGGATCAACCCCGCCACTGGGGCCCATATCCCGCTGGCATTCAACGGCGGCACCGACGACTACCTGGTTGTCACCGGTGCCGGTCACCTCGATGACATCGCCATCGATCCAACAACGGGGATCCTCTACGGATCCGACTCACCCGGAGGCGGCGACACGCTCGTCTCCATCAACACCACCACCGGGGTGTCCACTGACATCGGCCCCATGGGAACGAGTGACATGGAGGGCATGTCGATTGACCCGAGTGGCAACATCCTCGGCACCAACGGCAGCTTCGAGACGATCCAGAGCATCAACAAGACAACGGGCGACGCGACGTTCATCGCCAACATCGGCCCCGGGTCACTGGATGACTACGAGGGACTCGCCTGCCTGACCACCTTCTATGAGGAGGGCGACCTCGAGCTGACGAAGAGTGTCAGCAACTCCACTCCTGTCTCGGGCGAGACGGTCACCTTCACAGTCACGGTCGACAACGTCGGGCCGCACGATGTTGACGGTGTTCAGGTGAGCGACGTTCTGCCGGCCGGTCTCACCTACGACTCTGACGATTCGGGTGGCAACTACAACCCGGGGACCGGGATCTGGAACATCGGCACAATCGTTGCCACCGGTTCAGCCACGATCAACATCGATGTAATCGTCCCGGCGTCGGGCAGCTTTGACAACATCGCCGAGGTTTCTGCCGCCAGCCTGGCCGATCCCGACTCAACTCCCGGCAACGGAATCCCGGCTGAGGACGACCAGGACAACGCCAGCCTCGTTGTTCAGCCGACCTCGATCGGCCTCGTGAAGTCGCTGCTGTCAAACGCTGATGAGGACGCGTCTGGCGACATCACGCTCAACGACACCCTCACGTATCGGTTTGTCTCCACCAATACCGGCACGGTGACACTGACAAACGTGACAGTTTCTGATCCGCTTCCCGGCTTGTCTGCGATCACCTGCGCCCCGGCACAGGGCTCGAGCCTCGCCCCGGCAGCGTCAATGACCTGTAGCGCCACGTATTCGGTCACTCAAGGCGATGTGGACAACGGTTCCATTGACAACACGGCCTCGACGGTTGGCTCGCCGCCGACGGGACCCAACGTGACGGATGACGACTCTCTCTCGCTGCCGGTCGCTCAAGACACAACGATCAATCTGGTGAAGTCCTTGCTGTCGAATGCCGACGAGGATGCATCCGGGGACGTTTCAGTCAATGACACCCTGACCTATCAGTTCGTGGCCACGAATAGCGGCTCAGTCACCCTCAATGGCGTGACCATCACTGATCCACTTTCGGGACTATCAGCGTTGACGTGTGCCCCGGTGGCCGGCTCGTCGCTGGCGCCGGGCGCTTCGATGACGTGTACGGCGACGTATTCGGTGACTCAAGCCGACGTCGACAACGGTCAGATCGATAACACGGCCACTGTGAATGCAACCGATCCCGGCGGCAACCCGGTCCAAGACACCGATGACGAGACGGTGCTTGCCACGCAGGACCCGTCGATCGTCCTCGTGAAGTCGCTTCTGTCGAATGCCGACGAGGACGCCTCCGGGACCGTGACGCTCAATGACACGCTGACCTATCAGTTTGTGGCGACCAATGACGGTGATGTGACCCTCGATGGGGTGACGATTACTGATCCGC
>JAAELU010000714.1 GCA_024226255.1 bacterium
GGATGCTGGAGAGAGAGTCGTCCGTGCCGCCTGAGCTGGAGCTATCCCACACAACGACGAAATCGCCGTCCGGGCCCACCGCAACCGAGGCCGAACGCTGGGTGCCGGTGGTGTGGGAGTTGACCTGGAACTCGCTGCCCAAGGCAGATCCGTCCGAAGCGTAGCGCTGCCCCTGAATACTGAGGAACGACGAGTCTGTGCCGCCCGAGCCCCGGCTATGCCACACGACGACGAAATGGCCGTTCTTGCCTAGAGCCACTTCAGGGGACCGCTGGTAGTCGGTCGTATAGGTGTTGACCTGGACGTCGTCGGCCCTTGCCATACCCATTGGCGGTCCGCTTGCGATGCAGACCGCTGCGACGACAACCCATTGTCTTTGCATCGGAAGCCCCTTTCCAGCAAGGCTTCGCCTCATATGCCGAACTCGGCAGAACGCCTCAGATTGGCGAAGCCGGTTGGTGATGCCGCGCCGGCGCCAGAACGCAACTCACCATCATTCATACCACAGGCCATCTGATCGTCCGCTCGCTCGAGCCGGGCAGAGGCGTCGCTACGGTCTCCCATTGGCCTGAGCCGGCCGAGCCGTGCGACGGCCCTCGCGCCCTCGAGCAGGTGAGATAGACTCCGGCCACCACACCTGACCTACACCCAGCTGACTGCCGGGCACCACCAGAACGGCGGAGGTATAAAGATGGCCGACGAGAATGAGCAAGGCGCAGAGCCGGCGGAGTCGCCGCAGGAGTCGAAACCGGAGCCAAAGGCGCCACCCGCGGAGAAAACCTGGCTGAACCGTGCCCTCGACTGGATCGAGGTCGCCGGCAACAAACTGCCGGACCCGGCGGTGCTGTTCCTGATCCTGATGATCGCCACCTGGATCGTATCGGCGATCCTGGCGCCGATCGAGTTCACCGA
>JAAELU010000715.1 GCA_024226255.1 bacterium
AAGTCCTGTGGCTTGTAGACAAACGTCTGGATCTCAGTGCCGTCGAGCGTGGGAAAACGCAGCTCTTCCACGTCTGACAGCCATATCGAACTCAACAACTCGCCATTGACGTCCGTGAGACGGCGTAGGCCCGGGGAAGGGGAGGGCTCAGCATCGAGGACAAACAGATCACCAGGCAGGCGCGGCTTGCTCATGGCGACGACGACACTGCCATCCGGCGCCACCTCGATATCCTCGACACGGACCTGGCCCGAAACCAGTCGGCTCAATTCGCCATCGGCGACAGACACGGCCACGAGGTCCACGCGGCCATCATCCTCGAGCATGGCGTAGATGGTGTTTCCATCCGGCGAGAACTGCGGGCCATAGGCCCTGCGATCGAGATCCTCCGTGGTAAGGAGCACGGGCTCGTCTGCTCCAATGCGAATGATCGCGGCTTTTGTCTGCAGGTAGGACGCGGGTACGTCGTTTCGATCCGTGTAACTCGTGATGTAGCCGATTCGTTCGCCATCAGGGTGCCAGATGGGCGAGCCGTCTGGACCAGGGTTCGTGGTGACGCGGACAGGTTCCTGTTGATCGTACGGAGTACCCGGATCCACCAACCAGATGTCCGTATTGGAACTGGCATCCGGTTCGGCAGTGCGGTTACTGACAAAAGCGATCTTGCTGCCATCCGGAGACCAGGTTGCGCCGTAGTCATCGTAGTCGCCGTCGGTGAGCTGGATGGTGGTCTCCGACTCGAGGTCATGGACAAAGAGATGGACTCGCTGGCGATTCAGATAGCCGACATAGTCTTGTTTGAACATCAAGCGGTCGATCACCCAGGGCCCGTCGGATTTCTCTTCGATCTCATCGCTGATCGTCAGCAGGAGACGTTTGCCGTTAGGGGACCATTCGTAGCCTCCGATGCCGCCCTCGATATTGGTGATCTGGACCCGCTCGCCACCACGCAGGTCCAGGGTGAATACCTGCGAGCCCTGGTCACCGCTACTCGCCATGAATGTCAGATAGTTGCCATCGGGACTCCACCGGGGCCGCCAGGCGGAGCTGCCCTTGGCCGTCATCGGGAGCGGCTCACCACCGGCGGCGGGAACCATCCACAGACGCGTCTCGGAGCGGTCGTTCTCGAGGTCTTTGGAACCGACCGTATAAGCGACCCAGCCGCCATCCGGGCTGACCCGTGGATTGCCCACACTCTTCAGGGCGAAGTAATCGTCCACCTCGAGGTTTCGGAGCGTACCGCCATCTTTTGCCCAGGCCCCGGGCCCGAGGTTGGCGCCGAGCAGCAGCATTCCGATCAATGTGATTCTGATGAACGA
>JAAELU010000716.1 GCA_024226255.1 bacterium
GGAGATATGTTCGTTCGTGGCACCTTTCTCGCGGCGGTGACTGTGCGCCGACCCGAGGCCGCGCGGTGACTGTGCGATCGATGGTGCGTAGAAGCCCGTTCGTCAGAGCCCGTCGAACAAAGCGGAGAGCGGCGGAGTAGACCGTGTCTCTCCCCCCGTGACACGCCGCTTTGGGCGGGTCACGGGGGGAGTGCCCGAGGAACGAGGGCGAGGGGGGCTGCGGCGGTAGTCGAAAAGGAGAACGTTGCGTCACGGTGCCAAGCGCCTGCGAGCCGAGAACCCGCGGCGGTTGGGTGTCCGCCGGCGCGTGTTGCGGTTTGCTGGGTCCCTCAGTTACCCCCTCCCAAGCTGCCCGCAGGGCAGCCCACCTCCCCCCAGACGTTGCCCGTCCAAAGCGCCGTGCAACGGGGGAGGAGACCCGCTCGTCGCGTCTGTCTTTCTCACATCTGACCCGCTGACTACTGACATCTGTCCTAGGTCAGATACCGCATCACGTCGCGGAAGGTGTCGCGGATGATGTTGAGGCTGCCGTCCATGGTCTCGGGCACTAGGAGCAACACCGCGGTGACAGAAGCCAGGGCGGTCACGATCTTGGCGGGAATACCGATCAGGAAGACGTTGGCCTGAGGAGCGAATCTCGACGCAATACCGAGCAGGACCTCAACGACGAACAGAGCGGCCATCGCCGGCATTGCCAACTCCACCGCAGCGATCATCATGCGGCTCAGCAGGGTCACGCCGAGGTCGACAAGGCCGGACGAGACCGCCAACTCTCCGGTGACGCCGACCGCGTCGAATGATGTCTGCATTCCGGCAACCAGCAACCGGTCACCTCCCAGGACAAAGAACAGAGCCAGGGCACTGAGGTTGAAGAAGCGGCCAAAGATCGGGTTTTGCGAGCGTGTCAGGGGATCGAACACCTGCGCCGCGCTGAGGCTCGAGGTGAAGTCGATCAGCCCGCCGGCAACGGTGAACAGCGTGAAGATGACGCCTGTGAGATAGCCGAGCAAGAAACCGACGATGGCGTTGGTGAATGCGGTCACGATGAGGAAACCAAACGTCAGCTCCACGGTGACCGGATCGGCGAAGGTGTAGCCGAGCACCAGCACGAGGGCGATTCGCCCCGTGGCGGGGATGGCGGCGCCGAAGATCGGTGAGGCGGCCACGAAGGCGGCGATGCGGATGCTGGCGAGAAGCATGCCGGTGACCCATCCGGCATCGATCAGTAGATCCATCAGAGAGTCGGGATGATCGACCAGAGCCCTTCGATCCAGCTGATCATCTCGCGCAGCATCCAATTGCCGCCGAGGAGAAGGACCAAACCGGAACCGACGAGCTTGGGCACGAAGGTGAGGGTCATTTCCTGGATCTGAGTCACGGTCTGCACCAGCGAGATCACGACGCCGATGATGAGCGCCGTCATCAGGATCGGCCCGGCGATCTTGGTGGCGATGGTGAAAGCGCCCGCGAGGATATCGAGAACTTCGGCGTCACTCACTAGGTGACCCCTTGTACGGACTGCACGACGGAGCCGATGAGCAGGGCCCAGCCGTCGACGAGGACGAACAGCAGCAGTTTGAGCGGCAGCGAGATGAATACGGGTGGCAGCATGACCATCCCCATGGACATCAGGACCGCAGCGACTATCAAATCGATCACCAGGAACGGCACGAAGATGATGAACCCGATGATGAAGGCAGCTCGCAGCTCGGAGATGACAAAGGCTGGAATCAGCGTCGTCGCCGAGACATCGTCGCGGGTCTCGGGCTGGTCGCCGCCGGATAGACCCATGAAGAGCCGGAGGTCCTCGGGCCGAGTCTGGGTGAGCATGAACTCGCGCAGCGGCTTGAAGCCCTCTTCGAAGGCCTCGCCTTGTTCGATCTCCCCGGCAAGCAGCGGCTGGAGAGCGTTGTCGTTCATCTCGCCGAAGATGGGACCCATGACAAAGACGGTCAGCAGCAGCGAGAGACCGATCAGTACCTGAGACGGCGGGATTGTCTGGACGCCGATGGCGTTGCGGGTGAGGCCGAGGACGATGGCAAAACGGGTGAAGGATGTCGTCAAGAGGAGGAGACCGGGGGCCACTCCGGCCACGGTCAGCAGCAGGATGATCGTGACGGTCTGGCTGAGAGCGCCGTTCTCAGAATCGACCGAAATCGACACATCGGGGACATCGGCGGGAGTCGGTACGACGACGAGCGGTGCCTCAACCTGCTGTGGTTCCTCGGGGATTCCGCCGTCGGGAACTTGGGCCATTGCCGGCGAGGCGGCCAGCAACATGGTGCCGGCGAGGACGGCCAGCACAATCAGATAGCGAAGGGCCTTAGCGGCGCGAAACACGGAACGGCCTTGCAGATGGGGGTGGCGGGGTGCGCAGCGTCATATGCTGCAACCGCTCTACGAGGCCCATCCGTGGCCGTTCGGTGATTCCATTCAATTCTGCCGACACGGGATCCATCCCCTGTTCGGCAGCTTCCGACGTCGTCAGTGACGCCAACTCCTGTTCCATCGAGACGTCTTCCAACTCGGAGATGAGTCCAACGCTGCCTTCGCCGGCACCGACCAGGAATCGCTTGTCGTCGACTTCGACGACGGCAACCCAGAGGCTGCGCCCCAAGGCCGCCTTGTCCGTGATGCGTAGGCGGTGGGTGGCAGCTCCGCGGTTGCGTCGCGTCCACCACCACAACGCCAGAGGCGCCCCGATGACCAACATGAGCGCGGGCACCACGTTCGAGACGAGGTCCATTCCGCTCACGGCGGTCGAGGTTGGCTCCACTAGGTGTCTACTCCCTTGGTGTCTAGCGCTCGACGAGTTCGGTGACTCGCACGCCAAGTTCGTCATCGATGACGACGACTTCGCCGCGGGCGACCAGGGTGCCGTTGACGAGTACATCGACCGCGGCTCCGGCCGCTCGGTCGAGTTCGATGATGCTGCCCTCTCGAAGGGACAGCAGATCACGTACCTGCATGACTGCACGGCCCAGCTCAACGGTCACGTTCATCTGGACGTCGGACAGCAGGTGTAGATCCTGCGGCGCTCCCGGGGGGGCGCTCGCGCCCAACTCGGGAAGATTGGCCGGGGCCACGCTCGGCGCTGATGTTTCGACTGGGATGACCGGATCCGTAGCCGTCATCAGTGCGTCGAGCGTGGCCTCGACAACCCAATGAATCGGGACGAGGTTGGTGGGGCTGGTCCCCACCGAGAATCGGATGATGTGAGTAGCCATGCCGGCAACGCTTGGGTCGGCAGTCAATGCCTCGGCCGGTGCAGCCTGCAGAGCTGTTCCGATGGTCTGGCCGATTGCAGTCGCGGCTCCCTTGGCGAGATAGTCGATCAGCAGCGCCGGTTCGACGGAGCGCTCTGCGTCGAGCTGGAGCCCGTCGGCGGGAGCAATGGTCACCAACCCGCCGGGCACGGCGCCTGAGATCATGCTGCGAGCCGCCACGGCACCTTCATACGCGGTCGCCTCGATGGCGGTGATCAGCTCGACGCCGTCGGCTGCGGCCGCTGCTCCGATTGCCTCGCCGAGTGCGGCAACCGCCGACTCGACCATGAGACCGGCGATGTCGCCGATGGTCTCTGTTACTGCGTTGGTCATTCGTTTCTCCAGTTTGAGATCTCAAGTGCCACGTTTTTGCCCTTTCTGCCGATGCGTCCTTCAAGGAGGTCCATCCCAGCGATGGATCCAACTACCGACTCCTCGACCTTGTGGTCGAAGCGGAGCACGTCGCCGACCTGCAATGAGGCAAGATCGGACGTACCGATCTCCGACTCGCGCAGGCGCACGGATAGGGGTACGGCTATGTCGGGAAGAGTTGCGAGGAGAGCTTCAGGCGTGGGATCGCCCATACCGAGGGCGGGGATCTGCTCCTCGACGTCGGTGGCCATCTCCCACAACGGCATCAGCATCGAGAAGGGGTAGCAGACAGTCATCAGGCCTTCAGAGCGTTGTCCCTGCACGATGGCCAGCGAATATGACATCACCATCACCATTTCGGACGGATTGGCACCGTGGACGAAGTTGGGATTGAACTCGACACCCTCGACCGCTGGCTCTACTGGCAGGAGCGGTTCAAACGTCTCCGAGAGGGCCGTCTCAGCGTTCTTCATCAGGTCGGCTACGAGAGCGGACTCGAGCTCAGTGGGGCGACGGATGATGCCGGCGCTGCCATGGCCACCGAGGAGTCGGTCGACCAGGGTCAGGGCGGTTGACGTGCTCATCTCGATCAGGGCGAATCCGGGGAGGGGTTTCATAGCGACCTGGGCGATGACCGTCGGGTTGGGCATGGCCCTGACGTATTCGTCGTACGTGACCTGGTCTATTGCCAGCAACTCGAGGCGCACCATGGTGCGTAGCAGGCTCGATAGCTGGGCTCCCAGGGCTCGCTGGAAGGTTTCGTGGGTCAGTTCCAGACGGCGCACGTGGTCCCGGGCCATCTTGGACGGGTTGCGGAAGTCGAACGGGCGCAACCGCCTGCCAGCATCCTCTGGGGCTGCTGTGCCAGGCACTTGCTCAACTCGGCCGTTGGTCGTCTGCGCCAACGGTGACCTCCGATCTTTCCGGTCGTGATCGGTCCCGTCGCTTATGCGACGGTACGAAGGTCCCAGTCGGCAGTTTGGCGCCGCAATCAAGCAATAGGGCGGTCGGGCGGGCAAGTGCCCGACCGCCCTAAAGAAGCGGCGAGGGCTACTGGACCAGGAGCTCGGTAATGAGCACCCTGAGTACCTCACCGTCCGGCCACACCTCCATGGCCTTGGCTGTGAATTCGCCACGCAGCGTGTTGAGCGCGCCTGCCTCACGTAGGTCTTCTGCGGTGTAGCCGATGACAACGTCGAGGACGGAGTCCTTGAGCATTGGGAAACGCTCGCCAACAGCAGCGGCATCCCCACCCATGGGCAGCACGACCGCGAACTTGAGTCGGGCGTACCTGGCGTCATCATCGGCCAGGTTGATCGTCATTTGCTCGGCCTCGATGACGGGTCCCTCGACGATGACGGTTGTCGTGGTTACGCCGGCCTCTTCCTCAGCGGCACCGCCGCCTCCGAGGAACACGAAGTAGACGACCGCCAGGAGCACCACACCTCCGATTGGGGCGATGATCTTCATCTTGGACTTCTTCTTCGGTGCTACTTCTTCTTCTTCAGCCATTGTTTTCACCTCGATCTAGGACGATCACCAGCTCTACGCGCCGGTTCGTCGCCTTTCCGTTGTCTGTCGCGTTATCCGCCTTTGGTCGATACTCTCCGTACCCGCTCGCCGCCATCCGTTGCGGCGCGATGCCGTGGTTGTCGACGAGCAGCCTGAGAACTGCCAATGCCCTGTCCGCCGAGAGGTTCCAGTTGTCGTAGCCGTCCGCATTCAGCGGCACGGTGTCGGTGTGGCCCTCGACGAGCACGTCATTGTTGAATCCTTGAAGTATCGGGGCGATTGCGGAGATGATCTCGGCGCCGCGCTCACCAAATTCGGCTGACCCACTCGAGAACAACACATCGTCGGTGGCGATGGCGATGGTCAGGCCGCGCTGGGTGATCTCGAAGGTGGCGGCGTCGCCGAGCCCGGCCTCGCTCAATGCCTCGAGCACCGCGACAGCGGCTTCGGCCAGTTCGTGATCGTTCTCCAACACGTCGGGATCGCCGCCGCCCGGTGGCAGGCTCGTGTCTGAGACGTCGGTCTGTTCGTTCAACTCGGGAAGGCCATCGAGAAGAGCGATTCCCTCCAGGGCGTCCTCACCGATCTGCTGGGTACCGAAGGCGGCTCCCACAATGCCGTTGCCTTGCTCGAAGAATCCCTCTGAGGCCGCCGGATTGTCGAACGGATCTGCCAGTCCGGTCACGAATAGTTCAAACTTCTGCTGGTCGACCTGTGAGATGGCGTAGAGCATCACGAAGAACGCCAAGAGCAGGGTGACAACGTCTCCGTAGGTGGTTAGCCAACGGAGCTCGTTATCCGGTTCCGGTTTCTTGCGTTCCCGTGCCATTACGCAGCCGCCGCACTACCGCTGGAGCGCTTGGAGCGTTCCTGATGTCCAACTCGGGCGGTCGGCTGCAAGTAGGACTCGAGACGCTCAACGAGCATCCGGGGGCTGGCACCGGCCTGAACCGCCAGGATCCCGTCCATGACGATGTCGCGGTACACGACCTCGAGGTCATGGAGGCGCTGCAGCTTGGCAGCGATCGGCAGGAAGACCAGGTTGGCGAAGATCACGCCGTACAGCGTGGTCAGCAGGGCGACCGACATACCGAGGCCGAGCTGAGCCGGGTCGGACAGGTTGCCCAACATGTTGATCAGGCCGACGACGGTTCCAATCATTCCCATGGTTGGGGCGTAGCCACCCATCGTCTTGATGAAGGCGATGACCGGGCCGTGCCGTTCATCGAGCGATGCCATCTCGATCTCGAGAGTGTCGCGAACAGCATCGGCGTCAACGCCATCAACAATCTGCTGGAGTCCCGCCTTCATGAATGTGTCCTCGAGACCTTCGAGCTTGGCCTCCAGGGCCAGGACACCCTCCTTGCGGGCGATCTCGGCGAATGCCATCAGCTGATCGACCGCATCACCAGGATCGGCTTCCTTGCCGGTCATCGAGAGGATGATCCCCTTGGGGACCCGCTTGATGTCCGGCATCTGAAAGCCCGATAGCGAAACCCCGACGGATCCAACGACGACGAGGACGAGCGACGACGGTCCGATTAGAGCGCCAAATGAGTTCCCGTCCATCACCGTTGCAACGACGATGCTGATGAGCGCGATGACGATGCCGAGGATCGTTGTCACGATTGACCCTTTGCGGGCCGGAGGGGAACGACGGTGGCGTTGCCTCGTGGGGCAACGTCCTGGGCGGCGGCGAGGACGGCGGCGCGGGCCCGACTGATGTGATGAACAAGAGTCTGCGGATCGTCGGTAACAACCATGCGGCGGCCATTGGCGAGAACTATGACTGTGTCGGGGTCACTCTCAATCGCCTCGATTAGATCGGCGTTGAGCAGGATGGTTCCCCCCGCGATTGGGGCCACGGGAATCATCTCCGCACCTCCTTGTGCCTCGTTCCCAAATCCGTTTGTGGATCTACTGTCGGGACTTCGCGCCGGTTGTTAAGAGGTGAAAGACGGGTTCCTACTCAGGGCTAAACGGGGCAATTGTGTATTACGTATCACGTATTGCGTAGGAGGCGCGCTGCAGTGACCCCAAGTCCCGACTGTGCTCGGAGCGTTCTTAGCCTTCCGGCGGCGGATCCACTGGATCGGGATCTGGGTCCGGGATCGGATCCGGAGCCTCGGGTGCTGGGCCGTCGGTGGCTTCAGTCACGGAAATCACGTTGGTCATCGGTATCTCCTGGCCATCCTCGAGGACGAGGAATGGACCATCGACCGTGAAGCGGAGGCTCTCGACGTTGCCCTGGGTCGGGTTGCCGTCAAGGCCGATGGCATCGACGTGCTTGCCAACCAGACCCAAGCCCATTGTCACCTGTTGAAAGCCCATGAGCTGTTGGTTCATTGCGGCGATCGACTGCAGTGTTTCCACAGTTGTGAACTGGGCCGTCTGCTGCAACATGGCGGCACCGTCGGTGGGCTGAAGAGGGTTCTGATACTTGAGCTGAGCGACGAGGAGCTTCAGGAAGGCATCGCTTCCCAGCTGTCCGATTCCGTTCGAGTCGGTAGTGGCTGCGCTGTTGAAACCACCGGAGATGGGTTCGATCATCGTTGGAGTCCTTTCACAGTCTCAAACCTGAGGAACGCCGTGCGCGGCGGGTGCGGCGACCACGCTGTTGCGGGGCTGGTGCCGGCTCATCGATATCTCGGCGCTCCCGTTGGTCTTTCTCGCCGGAGTCGGCGAGGTCGAATCCGTCGGCAGCGAGGGCCTCACCTACGGCGGTGATGAATGGCTCGGCGATCTGGGCCGGAGCCGACCCGGCGATGGGAGCCACATGCACCTTGCCGTCCGCCTGGAGGGCAACCATGAGCCTGAGACCTTCGAGCTCCGGCATGTCGACAACGACCATCCGGGGTGGCGGCTGGGTCTGCTGATGCTCGACCATCTGCAGCACACGGTTGACGAGTGCAGCATGTTGTGATGTTGGAACGCTTGGCGGCTGGGCGGGGGCGGAGGTCGAAGCCGCTGTTGTGGCGGTGCCACCTATTGCGGTTGGCGCTGGTTCGGGAGCCGGTTCCGCCTGTCGATCCTGTGGGCGTCGCGTTTCGTTCGGCACCGGTGCCGCGGCGACCATCACGTTCCCCGTGTCGGTCGGCCTGGTAGCCACTGCTACCGCGCCGTCGCTACGAGCCGTCGTGACTGTGGTTTCTGGCGCCCGATCGGCGGCCACTGGTGTCGGCCGCGTTGCGATCTCAGATGGGGGAGCCGCCGCCGTTACCGTTGAGCTTCCTGCCTCGCCGGGCAATTGTGGGTCGGTGCCGCCTCTGGCGATAACCGAGGTCGCTACGGGCGTCGCAGGGGCCGGAGACGGGTTCTGTGGGAGCAAGGGGTCTGTGGTCGGCGGGCTGATGTCGCCGACTACGACGGGTGGCCTCGATTGGACCGGAGCTGCGGACGCGCTCGACGCGGCCGGGGCCAGCGGTGTCCTCGGCGTGTGTGGTGTGATCGGTGTCATGGCGATTGGTTCTGCGTTCTCCACCACGGCCGCCGCCGGCTGTGCAGCTGTCACCGGAATCGCGGCCACCGCGGCAGGCGCGATGTCAGGAGTCATTGCCGGCGCGACCTCCGGCGTTACCGCGGTGTCGTCAGTTGCCGGCTGATCAATGGATTGTGGCGTCCAGGCTGTGACCACCATTCCTTGATGGAACTGTGTTTCGCCCCGGCCATTGTCCTGGGCGGCGTCCTGGCTCGATTGCTGGCCGCTGCCGGCGCGGCGGCCCACTAGGCGACGTCCCAGGCTGCGGCTGAGCATCTCCTCAAAAGCACCTTGTGCGGCATCTGGAGGCGCGTCTGTCGGCGCCGACGGTGTTGCCGCGCCTTGGGTCGCTCGGTTCAGCGGCATTTCAATCATGGCGTTCCTCCGGCTCGACGTGGTCTATGGGTGGGTGTGGTCGCGAAGACTTGGATCACTCGGTCACCTCTTTGCGGCCGTGGAGCATGCCGAGGAGATCGTCGAGGATTCGCTCGGAGGCCGTCCGGGCTTGGCGAGCCGCCTCGTCGCGTTTGCGGGCCTCCATACGTTCGACGGCATCAAGATCGGCAGCGGCTTTGCGCCATTTCTCTGTTCTCGTTCCCAGTTGCTTGGCAGACCGTTCGAATTCGTCGGCGGCGCGGACAAGCGCTTCGTGCGAGTTCACCCCGCGAAGCTGCAACGAACGCAACTCGACAGGTGAGATGAGATCCTCAACCGGAATGGCCTCACGATGTTTGGCTCGATAGGCCTCCAGGCGATCGCGCGCTTCATCGTGAGCAGATCGGGCAACAGCCAGTTCGGCGCGACTCATCTTCTCGTCGATGGCGCGGAGCCTCGAGAGGACGACGAAGGGATTACGCCTGACCACTAGCTGGCCCCCTGGACGGCAGCACGTAGGACTTCAAAGTCGTTCCACGCCTGGTCAAAACCGCTTACCGAACCGGCGCCCTGCTTCATGAACTCGATCAGGTCCGGTAGGGCCAACATGCCACGGTCCGCAGCTGGGTTGGTCCCGGGAACGTATGCGCCGACTTCGACGAGCTCGCGCACCTCTTCTGCGGCGGCGATAGCGTCACGAGCGGCTGCGGCCAGCTCGATGCGGGCCGGGGGGAGGAGTTTGGGAGCTAGACGGCTGAGCGACGATAGCGGGTCGATGGCGGGGTACCTGCCCGAGACGGCAATCCGTCGATCGAGGATCAGGTGGCCGTCAAGGATCGAACGAGCAGCGTCGGCAATGGGGTCGTTCATGTCGTCGCCCTCGACGAGGACGGTGTAGAACCCCGTGATCGTGCCGTTCTGACGCGGGCCGGCCCGTTCGAGGAGTCTCGCCATTAGGGAGAACACCGAAGGGGTGTATCCGCGGGCGGTTGGAGGCTCGCCGGCAGCTAAGCCTACCTCGCGCTGGGCCATTGCCAAGCGGGTCAAGGAGTCCATCATGAGCAGTACGTCGGAACTTCGATCGGAGAACCACTCGGCAATGCGAGTTGCCAACAGGGAAGCCCGCAATCGCATCAAGGGCGGTTCGTCGGAAGTGGCCACGACGACAATGGAGCGACTCATGCCTTCGGGGCCCAGCTCATCCTCGATGAACTCGCGAACCTCTCGGCCTCGCTCACCGATCAGGGCGAGCACCGCGACGTCGGCTCCGGTGCCACGCGCCATCATGCCGAGCAGAGTCGACTTGCCGACACCGCTGCCGCCGAAGATGCCGACGCGTTGGCCTTTCCCCGTCGTGCAGAAAGTGTCGATGAGCCGGACACCGGTCGGCATTGGTTCGTTGATGCGCATCCGAGTCATCGGCTGGGGGGCAGGTGCGATGACATTGAGGGGTTCACCGGCGACTTGGGGGAGTCCGTCAATTGGTCGCCCTAGGCCGTCGATCACCCGGCCAACCAGGGCTTCCGAGATTCGGCTGCCGAGACCATCCCGCAGGACAGTGACCGTGTCACCCTTGCCGATACCGTCGGTCTGGCCATAGAGCAGCACGCGGGCACCCTCGGGCGCCAGAGCGATTACCTCGGCGTGGCCGATCCCGTCGCGGCCATGAATCGCGAGAGCGTCGCCGATGCGCAGCCGCAAGCCGCGCACTTCGAGTTCGCTGGAAGTCACACGTGCCACGCGACCGGTCGTCTTCCACGGCTCGATGCCGGCGAGCTCGGTGAGTCGGGTGTTCAGCAGTGCCGTCATTGCAGTACCTCTCGAGCTATCGCCATGGCCGCCTGGCGCGTCATGTCTATGGATGACCAGGTGCCTCGCAGGCGGGCTTCGCCCGGCTGTAGCGTCGGATCGCGGTCGATTGAAATGTGTAACGGCAGCTGGACGATCGCCGAGACCGCATCCCAGTCTCCGGGATGGACACTGACGACGATCGCTTCGTCGTCCAGGCCGGCAATGGCCTCTTGAATTCGATTGGCAAGGGCGGTTGGGTCGGCGACCGGACGCACTCCCATCACATACTCGGCTACGGTGAGGGCAGCCTCGAGAGCCTCGGTGACGACCGCAGCTCGCATGTTGTGGGCCTCTACCGCAGCGGTCCGCAATGCCGATTCGATTCTCTGTGCGGTCGTTGCCATTTCGGATCGAGCCGTGGCTGCACCGTCGTGCCGGCCGCGCTGGTAGGCCGCGGCTTCGGCACTCCTGATGATTTCTGCCACTTCGCCATCGACAAACCTGGTGTCGGAATTGCCGAAGAAGGCCGGGGTGGCACCGACCTGAGCGTCGCGGATGACCCTATTCAATGAGATCACTCTCTCCAGCTCGTGTGATGACGATCTCACCGGATTCTTCGAGACGACGGACGCCGGCCACGATTCGGCTCTGGGCACCTTCGACATCTGCGCGGCGTACGGCGCCGAGCAATTCGAGTTCCTCGGTGAGGGTCTCGGCCGCTCGTTGCGACATGTTCCGGAGGATCGCTTCGTTTACCTCTTTCGGCACGCCCTTCATGGCCAGGGCAAGTTCCTTGCTCTCGACTTCTTGGAGAACCCGCTGGACCGACCGGTCGTCGAGTGTGACCAGGTCCTCGAAGATGAACATGAGCGCCCGGACCTGTTCCGTGAGTTCCGGGTCGATCCGACCCAGTCTCTCCAGGATGCTCTTCTCTGTCGTTCGGTCTGTGTTGTTGAGGACGTCGGCGAGTTCCTCGATTCCGCCGCGAACCGATATCTCGGCCGAGCTGACTTTCCCGAGTTTGCCTTGGAGAGCTTCTTCTACTCGGGCGATGACCTCTGGTGAGGTCCTTCCCATCGTGCCCACACGGAAGGCGATCTCGGCTTGCTTGGGGGCATCAAAGCCTGCCAAGACTTTGGCTGCGTAGGAAGCTGCCTGGTGAGCCAGGATTAGGGCCACGGTCTGGGGATGTTCATCCTTGAGAATATGGACCAACTGCTCGGGATCAATGTCACGAATGAAGCTGAACGGAACAACGTTCAAGTCGGCCATCAAACGATCGATTATCTCGGCACCGCGGCTGCCCTTCCACTCGGTGAGTAGTTCGCGGGCGTAGTCGATGCCGCCGGCCGCCAGCATGCGCTGGGCCTCAGCCTCGGTGGCGACTTCGTCGAGGACCGCATCGATGGTCTCGGGCCGGAGTCGGCCGATCTTGGCGACCTCGGCGGCGAGGGACTCGACCTCTTCCTCGGTGAGGAACTGAAGGAGGCCGGCCGCTGCTGTCGAGCCGACAGCCACAACGAGGGCGGCTGCCTTCTGCTCAGGCTTCAGGTCCATCGTGGTCATCGTCTATCTGCCAACCAACTGCGCAGGAGGACTGCGATCTCTTCCGGCTGCTTCTGGACCAGGTTCATGACTTCGGGGTGGAGGCTGTCGCCTGCGGCGCCGGCGCCCACTGACACCAGCTGGCGTTCGGCGGCAGCGCCGGCCGGCAACGCGGCTGGAGTCGGCACGTCGCCGTCTTTCGACTTCTTGGCCTTCTTGCCACCGCGGGACATGAGCATGAGAGCAATTGCCACGATTAGGAGTACCAATCCGCCAATGAGCTGGGGGATCATCGACATGATGTCCATCGGCGCGGCGGCTGCGGCGGCTTCCTCGACGATCTCTTCGGCCGGCGGGAAGGCGACGGCGGACACCGAGACCGTGTCACCACGAGCGACATCGAGTCCAACGGCTGCTGTGATCAGCGACTCGATCTCAGCTACCGGGGGAACGGGGAGCCCGGTCAGAGAACCATCATCCATCACGACGGCGACGGAGAGCTGCTGGACCTGTCCGGGAGCAACCACGGAGCGGGTAACGACCCGGTCGATGCCGAATTCACTGATCGATTCGTTGCGGCTGTATGAGTAGCCCTCGCCTTCCACGGTGGGGACGACTTCCTCGCCGTCGACGCCAAGGGTGCCGCCGGGCGGAGTGCCGCTACCTGAATACGACTCACTGATCGTCTGCTCCCGCAGCGCCACGGCACTATCCGGGTCGTAGCTCTCGGTCTCAGTCGACTCCTCGTTGAAGTTCAATTCGGCATGGACAACGACTGACGCGGTCCCTGGTTCGACAACAGTGTCGAGCAGTCGGCGCACGTCCATTGCGAGGGCCGTCTCGTAGTCATTCGTCATCCGCAGGTTGCGGTTGCTCACCGCGCCCGTCGCCGCGATCTGGCCGGCGGCATGGAGGACGTTGCCGTCGACGTCGGCCACCGTCACGTCTTGTGACTCGAGTCCCTCGACGGAAGATGCAACGAGGAAGGTGATCGTCTCGACCTGGAGCTCGCCGAGCGGTGCTGCCGTTGCGATGAGGACGGAGGCCGTTACCGGCTCTTCATCCTCGAGGAACAAAGTCTCTTCGGGGATGACCAAGTGCACAGTGGCCTGCGAGATGTCTTTCATGGCGAGGAGGGTCTTGGCCAATTCGCCTTCCAGAGCTCGCTGGTAATCGACCCGCTGCCGGAAGTCGGAGACGTTGAGGCCCTGCCCGTCGAGGAGCTCGTAGCCAACCGGGCCTGATCCGGAGCGAACTCCGGCCGAGGCGAGGTCGGCGCGAGCTTGGTAAACCTGACTGCGCGGGACCATGACCTGTGAGCCGCCGCCTTCGAGTTGGTAAGGGACGCCCAGGCGCTCCAACTCCTCTACAACAGTTGCCAGCGACTGATCGTCGAGGCCGGAGTAGAGCACCGAATACGAAGGGGTGCTCACCCATTGGAAGAAGATGAATGCGGCCATTGCAAGAACGGCTCCGGCGATGCCAATCGTCACCTGGTGGGCAAAGGGGAGCCCCTTGAACATGTCTGCGATTCCTACTTTGCGCTCCATGTCAGATCTGCATCCTCATGACTTCTTGGTATGCCTCAACGGCCTTGTTGCGAACTTGCACCAGAAGGTCAACGCTCAGCGACGCCTTGGTCATTGCGACCATCAGCTCCTGGACGCTGGTATCGCCGCCGAGCGCCACGTCGGTGGCGAGAGCGTCGGCGTTGAACTCTGCCTGCGACACTGACTCGAGCGCCGAAGCGATCGTGTCTCCAAAACCATTGGCGGGGGATTGGCTGGCAGCTGTGGCGGAGACACTGCTGGGGGCGGCCGGGACTCCGGCGACTGGTGGAATCACTGGCGGCCGATCCTCAGTGCTGCCTGATAGGCTTCTTCGCCGGAGCGAATGACCTGCAGGTTCATCTGATAGCCACGCTGGGCGACGATCAAGTCTGACATCTGGCCTGCCATGTCCACGACGGGACGCACGACGTAGCCCTCTTCGGACGCCAGGGGGTTATCGGGGTCGTATACCCACATCGGATCGGCATCAGATTCGACGAGTTGGTAGGAACGGACTCCTTCTCCAATCCCGCCGTCATCGTTGTTCTCCTGTGCGTGGAGAAGCACCTGGCGGAACGGCTCCTCATCGGCGGAGCGAACCGTATTGATATTGGCGAGGTTGTGGGCAATGACTTGGAGCCACTGGCCGTGGACGTTGGCGCCTGATGCGCCGATGTCGAGAACTCCGAATGCACTCATTGTCACTGACCCCTAATCGCCGAGCGCATCAGGCCCGACTTGAAGTTGAATGCCTCGACCATTGCCTGCTGAAGGAGGTTGTTGCGCATCATCTCGACAACTTCGTTCTCGAGATTCACGGTGTTGCCTGTGGGATCGGCGGCGCCGGGCGCCTGTGAGATGGTGGCGGAGCCGATCCGGTCGAAACTGCCGTCATCGACGGCACGGCGCAACTCGCCTTCGAAGGAAAGCCGCTCGGCGCGGAATCCCGGCGTCTCGGAATTGGCCACGTTGTTGGCCACGACCTGAGCGCGCTGCTCGAGCGCCTTGAGGGCGTATTCGATGACTTGCATTGTCGAGTCACCTACGGGGAGCAATTTGTTCGCCTCCTGAAACGCGAAAAGGAAGAACGCTTGTTGCGCTCTTCCTTGAAGCCTTGCGAGATCCGTCTCGTGTTTGTTGTGGCGGACCAGTCGGCCGAAGCAGGGGACTATTAAGTGGTGTGCCGAAGTGAGTGGTTAGGCGATCAAACGAGAAATCAGAAGTCAGAAACCAGAAATCAGATATGAGGGAAAGGTAGTTACCAGTTACCAGTTGCCAGTTACCAGGTCCTTGCGGGATTGCTGACTGCTGGCTTCTGACTTCTGGCTTCTTCTACGACGCTACGTACGCCCTTGTGGCCTTGCGCACGGCGGGAACGCCTTCGAGTTCTGAAGTGATGGCGTCCATGCGTTGCTGGATGCGGTCACGCATCGCGTGCACCGCGTCGAGCGCATCGTGGATCTCGGCGGGATCCTCGAGTGGTACGTCGGACAGGGTGGGCACAGTCAATGCGGCAAGGCGGTCCCAATCCGACTCGGCGAGACACTCGTCGATGAACTCGACGACGTCTGCGATCTTGGCCAGGTCACTCATGCTGCACCCACTGCGACCTGAGCGGCGGCACTGGCGAATGCATCGCGCAGGCTCACCAGATGATTCTTGACCTCGGGTAGGTCCTGCGGTGACTTGTCGAGGTTGGCCCGGGTCAGTTTGGCGAGGCAATGCTGGTAGATGGCAGCCAGGTTGGCCGCGATCTCGCCCCCGAGATCGTGATCCAGCGAAAGCCAAAGCTCCGTGACTATGTCTTGCGCCCTTGTCAGCTCACGATTGACGACCTCGAACTTGTCGCGTTCGGAGCCCGCCAAAGCGTGCTCGGAACGAGCAATCGCAGCGACCGCGCCGTCGTAGAGCATGATGACCAGTTGCACGGGGCCGGCGGTTTCGACAGCCTGAGCCTGGTAGGCGGTGCCTGCGGTTTGGTACGGGCTCACGAGTTGCTCCCGGTCTGCGCGCTGAGCTGCGACGTCAACCATGCTGCCTGAGAGGACAGTGATGACATGGCGACTTCGAGGGCGGCGAACTGTTTCATGAGCAGTGCCTCGTGACGATCGATGCGATCCTCGAGAATCTCGATGCGATCGTCGATGAGCGCGATCTGAGAGGTCCACGCGTCGCGGGCCCGCGCGATCTTGCCCCCGGATCCTTCGGCATCGTCGAGAACGGAGTCGAATGCACCGCTGATGCCGGTGGCGGCGGTCCCTGCCGAGGTCAGTAGATCGGCCACCGCCCCGAAGTCATCTTCTATTGCGGCCCGGAGCGTCGCCTCATCAATGTCTACGGTGCCGTCACGATTGAGCGACAGTCCGATGGAGCTGGAGACTGCATAATCTCCGTTCTGATCGTTGACAACGGAACTCAGCGCATTGCGCAGGTCGATCATGAGGCCACGAGCGGTCGAATCGCCGACCAGGAGACCGCCGGTCCCAGACGTCGAGTCGTAGTTGGTGTACGTTCCCAACGTCGAGAGAACCGAGTTGAGCTCGGTCGCAAATGTATTAACAGCTTCAACGGTGGCGTCAACGTCGCGACCGACCGTAAGGGTTACGGCTGTGGAGCTGGTCTCGTGAAGATTGATGGTTATTCCGTCAACGAGGTCGGTGACCGTGTTGGATGACCGGCTCAGCGTGAGTGCTCCGCCGCCGCTGCCGATCGTCAGTTCCGCATCCTGGCCCTGTTGGACTATCGAGGTCGTCGCCAGCGATGCAATTGTGGAGCTGGTCGTGAACGTGTTGGCCAGCCCGGTGTCGTCTCCCGTGAGCATGAGCTTGTAGTCGGTGCCGTCGATCGACACGACAGAGGCCGTGACGCCCACATCGAGGTTGTTGATCGCCAGCGCGAGGTCATTGACCGTCGTTGTGCCGTCGGCGGTAACGACATGGTCGGACCCACCAATCGTGATTGTGAAATCGCCGGCACCCACCAGGTCGGTCCCGCCGGCAAAGTCGGTGTCCGACGCCATCTGGTGGTTCTTGGCGAGCTGGTCAATGGTGAAGCTAGTCGTTGATGGCGTAGCGACTCCAGACGGGGTTGCCGTCATGGCGGTTTCGTTGGAGGAGGTAGCCGACACCAACGTGTCGAGATCATCGGAGGTTTGGATCGCCTCGAGGGCGGTACGAAGCGAGGAAAGCTTGGTGGTGATGTTTTGCCATGCCGAGTCGGTTGCCTGCATCTCCGACTTGCGGCTGAGCAGCTGCTGGACCGGGATCCGCTCGACGTCGATGAGACTCGAGATCATCGAGCTGGTGTCCAGCCCTGAGGCCAATCCACCTATGTTGAAGAGCGGTAGTGCCATTGTCGGCGGGGCCTCTCGTGGTGACTAATTTCTTCCGTCGGCCGGTCTAGCCGATCTTGCGAGGAAACTTACGGATGGGGGAGCGCCTGTCTCCAGGCGCTGCCCCCTTCCGGTTGGTGGTGTTCGCCTATCCCTACTGGAGGAGGGAGAGAACGCTTGCGGGAACCTGGTTGGCCTGGGCGAGCATCGCCGTGCCGGCCTGGATCATGATCTGGTTCCTGGTGAATTGCACCATCTCTTCGGCCATGTCGGTGTCACGTACCCGGGACTCTGAAGCCGAGAGGTTCTCGACTGCAACGCTCAGGTTGGCAACGACGTGGTCGAGGCGGTTCTGCGTCGCACCCAGGGTGGCCCGAGTGGTGCTGACCGTATCGATGGCCGTTCCGATCGCCGTGATGGCGCCATCGGCATCTGCGCTCACGTCAACTGCGTCGACCGACAGCGCGGTGCCCGACAATGTCAGGTCTGAAGCGATGTCCAGCGTCTCACCAGCGTTGGCGCCCACATGGAACGTCAGGTTGGTGCCGCTGTAGTCGGCGAAGACAGTCTGCCCGGCGAAGGTGCTGTTGGCGCCGATTGCATCGATCTCAGCGAGGAGCTCGGTGATCTCAGCTTGCTGGGCGGAACCATCGGTGGTCGCCGTGTTCGCCGCGTCGACAGCCAGCTCACGCATACGCTGCAGAATGGAGTGCACCTCGTTGAGGGCGCCTTCTGCGGTTTGCACGAAGCTCACTCCGTCCTGAGCGTTGCGGATGGCCTGACGGCTACCACGAATCTCAGCACGAAGGCTTTCGGACTTGGCTAGACCGGCGGCGTCATCGGCTGCACGGTTGATACGGAACCCCGACGACAACTTCTCGAGCGACTTGCCGAGTTGGCCGTTGGTGGTTGCAAGATTGCGAAACGCGTTAAACGCTGCAATGTTCTGATTGATACGCACTTGGTACCTCCTTGTAGGACGGTGCGATTGCCACTTCGGCCCCGTGGGGCCTCGCCAACTTCCTTGTCGACTGCCGTTACTGTCGGCTGGCCGCATCCCCGTTAAAGGACTTCTTTCTACATTCATCGGCAAAGCGACGCCGAGAACTGAAGGAGCGAGTTAGAGGCGCAGTAGGGGGTCGGTCCGCTGCACGGTGACTATTGCGCCGCAGTGAGGCCGCGTGGTGACTGTGCGCTGCGCTGATAGGGCGTGATGACTGTGCGCGGACCAGAGGTCGCGTGGTGACTGTGCGATGCGGGGTGCGTCGTCGGGAACGCCTGCGGCGTTCCTTGGGAGCTGCTGCGCAGCTCCGGCCCTCGGTGCGTAAACGGTGTCTCTCCCCCCGTGACACGCCGCTTTGGGTGGGTCACTGTTGGGGGGAGTACCCGAGCTTGCGAGGGGGAGGGGGGCTGCGGAGGTGGTCCGTGAGGCGAACGTTGCGTCCTCTCGCTCTCCCTGCTCTCGCGTTTCCCACAGCGGTGGGTGTGCCCCGCAGCGTGTTGCGGTGTAGCCGCGACTTCGCTTCCCCCTCCCAAGCTGCCCGCAGGGCAGCCCACCTCCCCCAAACGTCGCCCGACTACGTCGTTCGACGGGGGAGGAGAC
>JAAELU010000717.1 GCA_024226255.1 bacterium
CACTCATATCGACCGTGTCCCGATTGACGTAGACCGGGCGCGTGCACAGCATGAGGCATATCTGGAGACGCTGCGGTCCATCGGCGTCGAAGTTGTTGAATTGGATCGGCTGCCAGATCATCCCGATGCCGTCTTCGTTGAAGACACCGCTCTTGCTCTCGACGAGGTTGCCATCGTGTTGCGGCCGGGAGCGGAATCCAGACGAGGTGAGTGTGCCTCGGTTGCGGACGAACTGGCTCGCTATCGCCCTATTGCGGAGGTGACAGCCCCGGCGACACTCGATGGTGGCGACATCATCGTCTTCGGTCGCCGCATCCTGGTGGGTGCGACAAGCCGCAGCAGCTACGACGGGATCGAATCGTTGCGTGCCCTGGTCAAGCCTTATGGATACACGGTGGAGGCGGTACCGGTGCACGGCGTGCTTCACTTGAAGTCGGCGGCAACTGTTGTTGACGACGAGACCCTGATTCACAACGCCGGCCAGGTAGACCTCGCTTTCCTCGGTGCAAGGCTGCTGGAAGCTCACCCGGAAGAGCCGCAGGGTGCCAACGTTGTCCGCATCGGAGGTGTTCTGCTTGCCGACGCCTCAGCTCCCCGCACCATCACCATGCTGTCAGAACACACCGACCAGATCCGTACGGTGGATGTTGACGAGTTCGCCAAGGCAGAGGGAGCGATCAGCTGC
>JAAELU010000718.1 GCA_024226255.1 bacterium
CAGTCATGAGTTACCAGAAGAGTTATCAGTTATGAGTTACCAGTTACCAGCAAGAATCGTCACGACCCGATTGCCGCGTCTGACTGGTAACTGGCAACTCCTTCAGCTCCCATCACGCCTCAGTCCTCCCTGACATCTGCCTATGAATCCCCGCCACGTCCGAATCTGGATCCTTGCCACTCCCCTGTTGTGGGGATTGGTCTTCGTCGGCGTCAATCGGGTCCTCCAATACACCGACGCTTTCCAGCTGGTGACGCTGCGGTTCATGCTGATCGCGATTCTGTTCAGCGGCTATCTACTGGCCGTTCCCAAGGCTCGCCCTCGGATGACCCGCCGGGACTGGGGACTGGCCTGGATTGCGGGCTTGTTGGCCGTGCCGCTCTCACAGCTGCCGATCGTGTATTCACAGAACTTCCTCCATCCGACCCTGGCTTCCCTGCTGGTGACCACTGCACCGGCGGCGGCGGCCATTTTGGGACCGCTCTTCCTCACGGAACGAGTGAACCTCCGCCAAGCAAGCGGATTCCTGGTGGCGTTCGCCGGAGCCGCCGTCGTGATTGTGGGCGGGGCCGGGGGTGCTTCGGTCGACTCCAGCAGCATCTTCGGCGCCGGACTCGGGCTGATTACCCCGGTGGCCTGGGCCCTCTACACCATCCTGCTGAAGAGGCTGTCGACGGGAGATCCGTTTGTAACCGTGGGTGTCGGGCTTGTTCTGGGAACGGTGTTTCTCATCCCGTGGATCCCAACCTCGCTTTCGGTGGCCGGCTCGATCCCCCTCGACGGTTGGTTGTGGATCATCTACCTCGCCCTTTTTGGTACGTTCACCGCCTACCTGATCTGGTTCCGGGCGTTGCGTGTCCTCGATGCCAACCAGACGGCGGCATACATGTACCTAGTGCCGATCGCCGCGCTGATCTGGAGCCTGATCGTTCTTGGCGAAGGCCCGCCGCTGGTGGCTCTTCCCGGCGGCGCCTTGATCTTCATCGGCCTGTTTCTCATCCAATCCCGCTCGACGTCACAGATACAGGAGGCAGTGTGATCACACGATTCGGCATGGCGCCGCGTTCACCCGGCATGAGCATCGAGGACTTCCGGTTGCACTGGCGCACGGCACACGCCGACGCCGCCGGGCAGATCCCCGGAGTGCGCCGCTACACGCAGAACCACTCTCTGCTGGCGGACGGGCGTTACCTGCTCGGCTACCCAGGCTTCGACGCGTGCTCGGAGCTCGACTTCGACTCGG
>JAAELU010000719.1 GCA_024226255.1 bacterium
GACGACGATCCGGGATCGGGGACGTATTGACGGGCCCACAACGGAACTCTCGGTTGATGACCACGCTTCCGCCGGCGCCGACGGCTCTGCGGCAGGTAGTCGAGATGAGCCTGGATCGACGCACTCAGCGTCAACCCGAGGTGGGCGTCCGCTGACCGATCACGAGTTTGAGCAAGAGGCGCTGCGGTACCTCAGGATGCTGACCGGGAAGCCGGATAGCAGATTCCGAAACGGTCAGTTGGACGCAATATCTACCCTCGTCCGAGATCGCGGACGAGTACTTGTCGTCGAGCGGACCGGTTGGGGCAAGTCAGCGGTGTACTTCATAGCGACCCGCATGCTGCGTGATCAGGGATTCGGGCCCTCGCTGCTCATCTCGCCGCTCCTCGCCTTGATGCAGAACCAGGTCGACGCTGCCTCGGCCATGGGTGTGCGGGCTGCGACAGTGAACTCGAGCAACGTTGGCGCGTGGGTCAAGCTCCGCGACCAACTGAGCGCCGGCGAGATTGATCTGCTCCTCGTCTCCGAACAGCGCCTAAGCAACGATCGATTCCGACGAGACTGGCTCCCCAAACTTGGGCAGCGCGTCGGCATGCTGGTCGTCGATGAGGTCCACTGCATCAGCGACTGGGGTCACGACTTCCGGCCCCACTACCGGCGCATCGGCCGGTTCATTGAGCAGCTACCTGCCAACGTTCCGGTTATTGGCTGCACCGCCACCGCCAACAACCGTGTGATCGCCGACGTTGAGCGACAACTCGGCTATGACATCAGGACCATCCGCGGCCCTCTGCGTCGTGACGGACTACGGCTTGAGGTTCATTCCGACAAGCCTCGCCCCGATGCCCGACTGGCGTGGCTCGTCACCAACCTTCCAAGCCTGCCCGGCACAGGCATTGTCTATTGCCTGACGCGACGCGACGTCGTCAAGGTGTCCGAGTTCCTTCACGAGCACGGCATTGAGTGTGCCACTTACATGGGCGGCGGTGACCAAGCGGCCATCGCTGACAAGGCCGAGATCCTCGAGCGCTTCCTCACAAATGATCTGAAGTGCATAGTCGCCACTCCCGCGCTCGGGATGGGCTACGACAAGCCCGACGTC
>JAAELU010000720.1 GCA_024226255.1 bacterium
GACGGCTGCCGATTCATGCGCCAGACTCCGAGGTGACGTCGACTACGAAGATGTCGGGTTGGCAGTAGATCCTCACCGGAGGACTCGCCGCGCCGATGCCGCTCGCGACAAACAAGTGTGTATCGTTCACCACGAAGTGACCGTGGTCGAATCGCCTTCCGTAGACGGAGGGCACGACGATAGGGCCTATGTAAGGGATGCGGATCTGGCCGGCATGGTAGTGCCCGGAGAAGACAACGTCGGGGGAGGAAGCCGATATCCGGTAGATATTGTCCGGGGTATGAGACAAGACGACATGGAGCACGTCGTCCCGCCGGGGTCCGATGCTCTTCTCCTTGGTTCCCCAGGGATGATCGTATCCCGTAATGGCGATCTTGCTGGAACCGGACGACAGCGCAACGGTCTCATCCGAAAGCAGGCACAGACCGCTTTCCAGGATGACTTTGCGCACGGCATCCGGATCCGCCCAGTAGTCATGGTTGCCGAGAACCGCGTAGGTCTGCAACCTGGCAATCGGCCGTAGGACTTTTGCCAACTCGGGAAGTGCCGCAACAGTGGTAATGAAATCACCAGTAAAAAGTGCCAAGTCGGGTTCCGATTGCTCAGCGAGGGACACGACCTCCTGAAAATATTCAAGGGGCAACGTCGGATGGACGTGCAAGTCGCTGAGATGGACAATGCGAAGTGGCGCATCTCGCCACTTGGAGCACGGCAATCGATACCGATGAAGAACGAGATCGGTTGTGGTTACCGGAGTTGAAAGATTGAATGTGTGCGGAGTCGTGTCGACGGGCCCTGACCCGGCACATGATCGCCGGATGAATGCCCGGCGCCCTTCGCCGAAGAGAACGAGGAGGAGCAGCGCCAGTGGGGCGTAGACCCAGGGCGGGCGCGCCAACGAGATTCCGAGAGTACCTCCGCCACCGACGAGAACGGCAAAGGCCGAAAAAGTAGCGGCAGCCTTGACTCTGGTGTTGGACATGAGTATGAACACACGATTCAACAACATGAGAAACACGCAGAGCCCAGCTGAGGCGTAGAGCAACACCGAGCCGATCTGTACCAGAGCCATCTTCATTCTCCACTTGCGCCGATTCCAATCCCTGACTCCCGACTTCCACCCAATATACCTCCGCCCACAGTCGATGCTCATCATCTGCGACAGATGGCTTGATCTCCAAGATCGGGTATCCTGTCGCCGTCGATCCGCGACTCACTGGAGGACAGCCCCTTGAGAATCCGCTTCCCACTCAGTCTCGCCCTGGTCGCCGCAATCACCCTGGCGGGCACCGCCCGATCCCAGGACGAAGCGCCGCCGTCGCCGTCGTTCCCGGACCTGCCGGCGGCCATGCCCGCCGGCAGCGGCGTGATCCAGCCCTGCCTCGACGAGCTCGAGGGAGACGTCCGCTGCGGCCGCTACCGGGTCTGGGAGGACCGCGCGCGGGGGA
>JAAELU010000721.1 GCA_024226255.1 bacterium
CGCAAATCCGTCGGAGACTCCGAGGTGCAGGAACGCTCGACTCGAGCCAGCCGGCTGGCACTGTTCCTCGAGCACAGAGACGATCTCGGCCCCGGTCATCTCGTAGGTGACCAGGGTGTTCCCAAACGGCTGGAACGTGAACGCCTCGCCGTATGTGACAACACCATCGCCCTCAAGGCCGGACGCCGTGTAGATCAGATCTGACCGGAGCCCGCCTGGGTTCATGAACGCAACGTCCGCCCCATAGAGGGTCGCCGTGGCTTCTAGCTGGGCATCGGCAACCAGGTTGCCAGCCGCAGACTCCACACCACGATCCGATCCGCCGGTTCCGCCACGGTTGATGTCAGCCGTGATCGACCCAATCGGGTCATTGGCGAAAGCGTCGAACAGAGGCTGCCACCTGGCGATGATCGCAGTCATCACGCCGTCAGGTTCCAGATCATCTGCAATTACGGCATGGTTGACAGACGTACTTTCATCGCGCCGGACATCGCCGGTGCGTGGATCGATGACGAGATCGATTTCCGAGACCACCCGACCGTACGAGTATGCGCTCGTGACGATACGGGGTTGGCCCGCCGAGTCATCC
>JAAELU010000722.1 GCA_024226255.1 bacterium
ATGTCACGCTGGAGTGGGAGTACGACAACATCAACCGGCCGACACGCCGCTTCACCGGCGCGACGACCCTCGCCGAATGGTCGTACTACACATCCGACTCCAATAAGGGGCTGTTGGACTGGAGCAAAGCCTACGACTCTTCGTTCGGGACGATCGAGCAACACTACGACGCCTACGACAACGGCGGGCGAGTCACCGACCAACGCACCATCGTGCCCGGCACCGATGAGGGTACGTTCCGGATGCAATGGTCCTACGACCGCAACGGCAATCTGTTGTCGATGACGTATCCCAGTGGTGGGTCCGGCGACCCCGGCGAGACAGTCAGCTACGACTACAACAGCCTCGGACAGCCCGATGGCATGACCGGCGACGACACGTACGTCGCCGGCGCCGACTACACATATTGGGGTTCCATCGACACGATGACTCTGGGCAGCGGGCCGTTGGAGGTGGCCCGCAATTGGGACTACACGCAATCGTCGCAGCCGCGCCGACTGTCAAAGATCCAAGCCGGTGTGAGCGGGTCGACGACCAACATCGCCGATCTGCAGTTCACCGCCTACGACGCCAACGGCAACATCCGGGCGATGCGGGACAACACCAACGCGGGGCAATATCAGTGTTTCGAGTACGACACTGCGAATCGTTTGGATGAGGCGTTCACCTCGTCTGGTGCGGCATGCACCACAGCCAACACGACGATCGGTGTCGGTGGCTACGACCACTCCTTCACCTACGACGCCATAGGTAACCTGAAGACCCGCACCGATGTTGCCGGCAGCTACATCTACGGTGCCGGTAGCGCCGGGCCGCATGCCGTAACCTCGATCGAGACCGGCGGTTCCCCAACCCATAGCTTCACCTATGACGAGATCGGTAACCAAGCAACCCGGGTCACCCCGTCGGGGTCACAGTCGCTCGATTGGAACGCCGACAACCGGCTCGAAAAGGTCACCGAAGGTACCGATTCGACCGAGTTCTTCTACGACGCCGACGGCAACCGGATCGTCCGCATCTCACCCGATGCGACCACGATCTATATCGGCGGGATCTACGAATACGAGATCGACGACACCACTGGGGTGAATCTGGCGCCAGAGCCCGGGTTCGAGACCTCGTCGGGTTGGACCAAGTATGCGGAGGCCACTTTGGGTTTGGGGGAGGCAACCAGCTTCTACCGTTCCAACTGGGGAATCGCCGACAACTATTCGGGTTCTTATGGGCGTGCGATCGCCAACGTCGCCTACGGGTATCTGGAGTCGGATGCCATCCCGGTTGATCACGGAGAACAGTACGACGTGTCTGCATGGATACGTGGCGAGATCGACGCTGATGACTCCACCGGTGCAACCGACCCGGCGTGGCTGATCCGTGTCTTGTTCTACAACAGCACCGGGGGCAGCCTCGGCTATGTCGACGCCGATTCTGGTTATCCGTCTGAAGTATCGACAACCTACGACGACAAAGGCGGCACGGTCACTGCACCAACGGGGTCGACCACAGCCGACAGGGCGGCCACAGCCAAGGTGCAGCTGTATCTGTTTAACGCCCAGGGTTGGGTCACCTACGACGACGTCTCCTTCGAAGACGTCACTGATCCGGGTGTGAATCTGGTTGCTAATCCTGGGTTCGAAACCAGCAGCGGTTGGACCGAGGTGCCGCATGCTGCTCTTGGTGAAGCAACGAACTTCTACCGCGGTACCTCAGGTCTCGCTGCTGAACGGTCCGGAGCCTACGGGTATGGGATCAACAACATCGCCTACGG
>JAAELU010000723.1 GCA_024226255.1 bacterium
AGCCATGTCGGCACCTCGGGCCGCCTCGCCACCACGGCACCAGCCCCGCTCGTGGTTGCGGACCGTGATCGATGGCCCGCTCGACAGCACCACCCGGAAACGACAGACCGACGCGCAGCACAACCGGCGGGATCGGGTGGTCTGGGCGATCGGAAATGAGACCACGCAAGAGCGACCGACCACCGTCAGGTCCGTTGAGCCATAGACCACCACCGGGAGTGACGGAAGCTGTCCAAGGGCCGGCGTACCTAAGTGTGTAGGTAGTGCCTCGTTCGGCGTGCATCCGGGAGGGGTGCTGAAGCCGCAGGCAGCAACAGACGATACTTGGAGTGTGGCTACAGATATTGAAGGCAGGCGCAGCCGTCGTCGTTGTGGATCCGTAGTGCTGTTGCTAGCTGCTGGGTGGGTGATACTCGCATCGTGCGGTGGCCCTGGAGTGGAGACGGCAGCGCTCGTCCAGTTCGACTTCATGGGTGATCTTGTCGACTCTGACCTGGTATGGAACTCAGCTACGAGAACGAGCGAGTTCGTGCGTGGCGGTCCCAGTAGCCCGGTTCTGGTCGGGCCTGGCATCATGGTTCTTGATGATGGCCAGCAGATTCAGATCGAGGCTGACACGCCTGGAGGGAACAGGTGCGGGAGGTTCGCTGGCAAAGATCAACCCGACGACTGCCTGATCATCGGGGCCCTCAGGGGCGACTCGACCACGGCGGCGTGGTTCTACACGTTGGGTGACAACAGCGACTCGATCACCGGTGGTGTGAATATCGGGGGGCTGGTCGAGACCCAGGGGCGGAACGCCATCACCTCGATCGACGGCGACGTCAATATCTCCGTGCCTGTCGCTGATGATGCGATCTTCGAGGGATGCCGTGAGGGCGGGAGGGTGGAGGACGATCGTGTGGTCTTTCCGGAGTATCAGTTTCTTGAGGTGGTCGTTGGCGACAACGACCACGTCGTGTCGTTCCTCTGCATCTTCGCAGACTGACCCCCACCGCTAGTGCGGCGGACGGCAAGGCATGGCGACAAACTCACAGTAGATCGTGCAGCGAGGCCACTCCTTCCATCACAGCTGCCCGACAACTCTCGTTCACGACCCCGGCCAGCCGTGTACGGAGTACCGGCGTCCTAGGGTGGTCCAGGCGATCGGAAACAAGACCACCGAGAGCGGCCACCGGCCATCAAGGCCCGACAGGCTGCAGACCGCCACCCGTAGTGACGGCGTCGGCATGGTCCTTGGCGTTCTCGATCACGGTATGTGTGAACTGTTGGACCTGCGGGTGAAGCCTGTGTCCGGCCGATGCGGCGTTGTGGGGCTTGTCAGCTGGTCACTGGGTCGGTGCTTCGAGGATCTCGTCGACAGCGACCTCAAGGATGTCGATGAGTTCGGGGTCTCGGTAGCGGTACTTGTCCGGGATCTCAAGAACATGGAGCGGCTTGTGGGAGAGTTCTTGTCGGTAGGTGGCTTTGAGTCGCGATCGGTGCTTGGCCTCCATCGCAAGGATTAGATCCGCCCACCGAATGTCTCCGAGTGTCACCGGGCGCTTTGCCCGTGGGCTGGTCCCGACGGATCTGGGCGAGACTCGTGGGTCGCTACGAAAGAGCCACTCTGCGGTTGGGCTTCGCCACTGGTTGCGACTGCACACGAAGAGCACGTTCACGAACTCGACTCTTCTTGATCGGCGTCGGTCAGAGGACGGCGGGGGTAATCGAAGCCGAGCTGCTTGGCCCGTGCCAGTTTGTCAGCTCGGGTGTACATCAGCTTCCAGTTCTTCTCTCGCGGTCCATCTTGCCGCCGTTTGTTGTGCGCAGTCCGGGCCTTCACTCTTGTCCTAGCCCGTCGCCAAGCGCGTCCTCGTTTGATGTTCATTCGCGCAGTTCGATGTCCTGTCCGAACGGTAGCCGCTAGAGACCTCCTGCGGAGAGGAGTTTGGCCCGAGCACAACTCAACCGGCCGATTCCGGGCGAGTTGGGTGCACGGAAACGCGACCGCGGAGCGCGGGCGTTGGCCCTCGCCGCCCGGCCGTCGGGGATCGCCACTGTGTGTGAGCGCCTGCGCCGAGCGGCCGGTGATGCCGAGCACGGAGTCAGTGCCGCAGTGTTGTACTCGACGGAATGCCGGCGGTGAACGTTATCGAGTGGCCTCACGTCGTCGGCGGTAAGCCGATTGGATCCAGCTGAGGCCGACGCGTTTGGGCTCCACCTCCCAATTCTTCCGAAGAAGAACATGAACATGAATCATGTTCATGTAGGCTGCCGGTATGACGTCACACGATGCTGAAGACCGGGGACGCCGCGCTCAGCCTCAGCAGAGCCGGAGTCATGCCAAGGTCGAGGCCATCCTCCAGGCGGCCCGACAGATCCTGACCGACCCCGCCGCACAACAGTTGACGATTCGCAATCTGGCTGACCGCCTCGGGTTTTCGAC
>JAAELU010000724.1 GCA_024226255.1 bacterium
CTCGATATCAAAGTGATCCGCACCTACGACAGCCGCGACAAACAACTCCGCGATTTCGGCGTTGGCTGGAGCCTCGACGTCCGCCAGGGCTCGTACCGCAACAACCGTCCGCCGGGGGACGGCTGGCAGCTCAAGACCGGGTTCTTGCCCTGTGACACCGTGCTCGAATCGAAGTCGCACCTCACAGTCGTGCGTCTTTCCGACCGCGAGGTCTACCGCTTCGCCCTCCGCCTTCAGGATGGCGTACCTTCTACCGGCGGCGGGTGTTTCGCCAATGCCGGCTTCGACTTCGTCGATGGTCCGCTTCCTGGCACCAAGCTCGAAATCCTGGGGCAAACCCAGGTGTTCTACGAGAACGGCTCCGATCGGATCATCGACGTCGATACGCTAGACACCTACGAGCCGGAGGACGTCCGGCTGATCACCCGCGACGGGAGGATCTTCGATCTTGACCTGAACGATGGGGTGACCCGACTCGAGGACCTGAACGGCAACCGGTTGTCGCTCACGCCCGCGGGCATCAGCCATTCGAGCGGCGAGAGCATCGACTTCACCCGCGACGCCGAGGATCGGATCACCGAGATCAGCGATCCGCGTGGCGTGAGCATGACCTACACCTATGACGCTTCCCGCGATCTGCTGAGATTTACCGACCGCGCCGGTACCGTCACCCGCTTCGGCTACGACGATCACCGGCTGATCGACATCGAGGACCCTCGCGGCGTTACCCCAATCCGCAACGACTACGACGACGATGGCCGGCTCGTCCGCCACACCGACGCTTTCGGCAGCGTGATCGAGCTCGGCCACGATCTCGGTGGGCGGCAGGAGATCGTCACCAATCGGCTGGGGCAGTCGCGACTGCTCGAGTACGACAACCGCGGCAACGTCGTGCGCGAGCTCGACGAGCTCGGTAACGAAACGATCCGCACATACGACGGGCGCGACAATCTGCTCAGCGAACGCGATCCACTCGGCCGGACGACGACCTTCACCTATTCGGCGAGCAACGACCTCGTATCGCAGAAGGACGCGCTCGACAACGAGACGACCTATACCTACAACGGCGGCGGGCAACTGTTGACCATCACCGATCCTCGCGGCGCAGTCACCACCAGCGTCTACGATGGAAACGGCAACCTCGCCTCGACCACGGACGCTCTTGGCAACGTCACCTCGTACACCTACGACGCTGCCGGCAACCTGTTCACGACCACCGATGCCGAGGGCCATGTCTCGTCGTTCCATTACAATGCTCTCGGCCGCCGGACGCGAGAAACCGACGTCCTCGGCCATGAGACGGGATGGACCTACGACGACAACGGCAACCGCATGAGCGAGATACGCACCCGAACCCTTGACGACGGCTCGACCCAGACGATGGTCACCACCTATACCTACGACGCCCTCGGTCGGGTGACCACCACGACTGCTGCGGACGGCAGCACAACCTCCGTCAGCTACGACTCTCTGGGCAATATCACCCAGCGTATCGATGCGCTCGATCGAGCGACGACGATGAGCTACGACCTCTTGGGGCGCCTGGTGACGACCTCCTATCCCGATGGCACTACCGAGAGTCAGAGCTACGACGAGGAGGGACGCGTTGACACACAGGTCGATCGTGGAGGCCATACGACGCGATTCAGTTACGACGCGGCCGGGCGGCTCTTGAGCACCATCTTCCCTGATGGCGCCACGACATCCAGCACCTACGATTCCGCCGGGGAGGTGACGGCCACCACCGACGCCCGGGGAAACGCGACGACCATGACCTACGACGCGGCGGGCCGCCGCACGGCAGTGACCAACCCCTTGGGAAATAGCGTGACGTTCAGCTACGATGCCAATAGCAACCAGACTTCGGTCACCGATGCCATGAACAACACCACGACCTTGACCTACGATGCCCTCAACCGGCTGACGACCACCACCTACGCCGACGGCACGACGACCCGGGTCGCCTATGACGCCCTTGGTCGCGTCATCTCCGAGACCGACCCGGCGGGCATCGTCACCGAATTCGGCTATGACCACCGAGGGCGTCTGACGAGCGTTCAAAACGCTCTCGGGCTGATGACCAGCTACACTCATGACGAGGTCGGAAACCGTCTCACCCAGACCGATGCCAACGGCCACACCACGAGCTTCCGCTACGACGCTCTCGGCCGCCAAATGCAGACTACCTTCTCCGACGGCTCCGTCGAAACGATGACCTACAACGCCGATGGCACCCTAGCCAGCCACACCGATTTCCAGGGTGCCACGCGGACTTTCGAGTACGACACGAACCAGAGGCAGACCCGCAGGGCGTACCCGGACGGCTCCGGTGTCATTCTCACGTACACGCCGACGGGTCAGCGAGCGACGGTTACCGATGCACGCGGAATGACCAGCTATACCTACGACAGCCGCGGTCAGCTGCTGGAGAAGACCGACCCCGCCGGCCACCAGCTGAGCTACGCCTACGATCCGCATGGCAACCGCACCGGCCTGACAGCGACGGCCGGCACCCAGGTGTTCTCGACGTCGTATACCTACGACGCGCTCAACCAACTGGCTACGGTCACCGACGCCCAGGGCGACGTCACGACCCTCAGCTACGATGTCAACGGCAATCGCGCCAGCCTCGGGTCCCCGAATGACGTCACCACCACGACGACCTTCGACGCCCTCAATCGGTTGACCAGCCTGAGCACCGAGACCTCGCTCGGCGAGATCCTGCAGAGCTATCAATACACGCTCGGACCAGCCGGCAACCGCAGCCGCGTTGACGAACACGACGGAACGTCGAGGCACTACCTTTACGACGCACTCTATCGCCTCACGCAAGAGCGAGTGATCGATCCCGCGAGTGCCCTCACCTACCAGAAGGACTTCGTCTACGACCTGGTGGGCAATCGACTCGAGCAGGCGACTTCCGACGGCACCGGCACCAGCAGCGTTGCTTCGACCTACGACTCGCGCGACCGGTTGCTGAGCTCAGATGCCACTACCTACAGCTGGGACGCTAACGGCAACCTGATCTCGCAAGACGATGGCCAGTCGACCACCTACGGCTGGGACTTCGAAGATCGCCTGAGGACCGTCGTCCTTGCCGACGGTACCGTCGTCGAGACCACCTACGATGTCGACGGTCACCGGATGCGGACCGCAATCACACGACCGGGAGGACCGGTCAAGGTCGTCGATTATCTAGTCGATACCACAGGGTTCTTGAGCCACGTTGTCGCCGAGGTGGTCGGCGCCCAGGTAGAGACCCTATACACCCGAGCGGGCAATCAGTTGATCAGTCTGTATCGGCCGGCGGGCCCTACCAAACGGTACTACCACGGGGATGGACTGGGATCCGTGCGGGTACTTTCCGATGAAGTAGGGAGCGTCACGGATCGCTATGCCTATTCCGCCTTCGGCGAGTTGCTTGAACAGTCAGGATCCGATCCCCAACCCTACCAGTTTGCCGGCGAATCCTTCGGCCCCATCTCAGAGCTCTACTACAACCGTGCCCGATGGTTGGAGCCGGTGGCGGGCCGGTTTGTCAGCCGGGACCCCTTTCGCGGGAACGTCCGTGATACTCAGTCGCTCCACAGTTACACGTATTCTCATCTGGATCCAGTCAACAATTTGGATCCAAGTGGACAAGTCACCGTTGTCCAGGTAGTGGGTGCCTTCGCGGTGCTACAGATCCTATCAATCATTCCCTTGCTCGATGGCAGCCCAACTGGCAAGCTGCCGCCTGCGACTCTTCGCCTGCGATTGCTAAGTTGGGATCAAACTCTGTGGACGCCGCTGGCTATCCAAGTTCAATTGGAGACGGCGCGACGAACTCTCGCCCAAGCGAACATTTTTGTCGATTGGCCATCAGGTCCGCTGGAAGGGACATTGCCGAAAAGATACCTTGAGAAGGTGGGAAGTGAAAGTGATAAATTTGGAATAATGAACGTATATGACGCTGTCATATGGGCCCGCTCGCTCGATACAGGGAACGGGGAGATGCCCGTAGTCTTTTTGACTGCTTTCTCCGATACGATGGCGCATGGCGGGGCATGGGCAGAATGCAAAGTAAAAGAGAAAGGGATAGCGCTACCAGGCTTTGGGACTACGCCGACTGGGCTGGCACACGAGATAGGCCACAATATGTGTCTTGTTCACAGGTCAGACAAGCGATTTCTGATGTACAACAAGGGCGAAGGGGGCAACTTCTTGGATGAAGGAGAGAGAGAGCACATCAATATGAACGTAA
>JAAELU010000725.1 GCA_024226255.1 bacterium
CGATAACCGAAATCGATCACCGCGGTTGGATTGTCCTGGGCCCAGCTCGCGTCGATGACGCCAGCTTGATGCCCGGTGTCGGTGCCGATATCGGCATAGTTGCGAAGCAGCGCGTCGCTGGTGTCTGGCAGGACTCCCGCGAAGCCACCACCGCCTTGCATGTGGAACTTGCCGTTCCACGGCAGCGGCAGCCAGGCGCGGAAATTGACATGGTTGAGGCCGACAGCGGGATTGCCGGTCTCGACGAAACCCTCGACCAGGCAATGAGCCGGCACCAGCGCGGCTTCGTCAACCCAAACCGCGCTCACGATCGTGGTATGCCCAGTGCCAGAGTGTACGAGCGCCTCGCAGTTGTCTGGCGTCGGCGTCTGCATTGCATATGCGCCCGATGAGAGCGCTACGCATAGCGCCAACAGAACCAGGGACCAACGGACGCCATGTACTTGTTTGATCATTGTTCTTCCTCCGATTCGTTTACCTGCGGTGCTTACGTCATACCCCCGTCGTCATCACGACAGGGCGAGGATCGCCAAGGTGGTCCTCGCGTGGTCCATTCGTTTGAGGCCGGCCGGGGCGGAGCTCCTGGCGGCCCGCGGCACCGGCGGACCTTCTGGATATCCTCTGCCCGGAGCCAAGCCGGGACCATCGGGATCAGATAGAAATGGACTGTGCGGGCCGAGACCCTTGGACGTGCGTCCATCATTCCTCCCAGGAGGAGCCACGATGGCGGCATTTGCCGTCTGTGGCCAGGCCTTTGGCCCTTCTATGATGTTGTAGTCTCTGGGAAATGCAAACACTCAGAGGGGTAGTGGGACCCCGTGCCGAAGGGGGGGCCAAGGTCCCATACCGGGTCTGGTACGCTGTGGATAGCCTGTCCCCGATCGAGCACCGGGCTCGATGCTCGGCCTGACGCCGCGGTCGCCCTGGCCGTGACGCGTGATAAAATCAGGCTATGAAGCCAGTGATCCATGACCCTGAGGTTCTCGAGAGAATGCAGATGGCTTTCGAGCTCTACGAAGTTGCCGAGGTCATGAAGCGGCAGAATACCCGTCGGCGCCATCCGGATCAGCCACTCAAGGAGCCACTCAAGGTGCCAGCCACCTCGGTCGCGGGTCGCGCGCCTCGGTCGCGCGGCACCTCCTCGAGGCCGGCGCTCCACGGAATCCAGCCGATCGAGCCGGCGGAGCGCTTGCTGATAACCTCTTCGGTAGAAAGAGCGACGCGAGAGTCGGGAGAGACAGCCGGGCCGTGTCGCCGATTGACCTGAGCGATCGTGAAGGGACCCGTGAGATGAGTGGATTCATCGATAGGCTTCGCCGAATCTCGACCGACGAAACCCTGAGCCCGGCGCAAAAGTCGCGCTATCTCGCGTTGGAGGCAGAAGGCCAAATGCCGTATCCGGCTTTGGACCCGAG
>JAAELU010000726.1 GCA_024226255.1 bacterium
TACTCGCCCACGTAGTCGGCAAGCTGTAACTCACAGCTTCCTCAGACACGATTGGAGGGCCCAAGCAACGGGCCCTCCAATCGTGTGAACGATCGATTAGTAGTCGATCCTTCCGATCCAGACGCCGGTGCTGGAAGGCTCTCAGGCGCACTACCTAGGCACCGTCAGCGCAGCGCAGAAGGGCCGCCACCGCACGTTCTACATCCGAATCGTCGGTCGCCCAATCCGAAACTGATATCCGCATTAGGCGTTCTCCGTTCCATGTGGTGCCGCTGAAGTACGCCGTACCGTCCGCTTGGACGGCTGCGATCACTCGATCGGTTTGGTCGTCATTGCTGCCGTCGGTGCCCTTCCAACGCACCAACACCTGGTTGAACACCACGTCGTTGACAATCTCGGCCTTGCCACTCTCGCTGAGCAATCTTGCGAACAGACGTGCATGTCGACACAGTCTGTCGACCATGTCGTCAACACCCGAACGACCCAGCGAGCGGAGGGTTGCGTACACGGCGAGTCCGCGGGCTCGTCTGGAGAACTCGGGGTTCCAATCCATTTGATCCCGAACGGCTCCA
>JAAELU010000727.1 GCA_024226255.1 bacterium
CAGGGATCCCAAACACGGCTGCGTCGAACATGGTCAGCAGACCCGGTGCCCGCGCCGTGTGGATGACGGATCCGGTGCGCAGCAGCGATCCGAAGGCTCTTCCTGCAATGAGCCCAGCTGCGCTCGCCGCAGCGGCCAGCAGCATCGTTGTCATCGATAGGGTGTCGGCGGCAAGGCCGCTGATCAGGCCAGCGATCACTGCTCCGATGACCATCCCCAGATTGGGGTCGAGGCCGCCAACTTCACCGCCGGACTGCTGGACCCCCCAAGCAGCGAAGCCGGCCGATGCGGCCACGGCAATTGCTGCGATAACCATCGGTATCGAATAGAGATGGGTGAGAGCCAGGCTGCCGGTGGTCAGCGCTGTCGCGACCGCCAACACCAAGGCAACGGCGACGGCTCGAGTTGACCGTTGCGTGGGGTCGAGAACACTCCACGCCAGGGAGATGATGATGGCGATGGCGACGCCACCGGCAAAGCCGGCGATTCCCCAGGTGTAGGCGCCGTTGGCCGCTGCTGTTGCCCCGATCATCAGCGGTATCGGGTTGACCGCGATAGTCCGCAGCTTGAGGACGTCGGTCATATCCCAGAGCCAGGCGAGAGCGGAGCCGACCACTGCAAACACGAATGTCGGGGTGCTCACCAGATTGGACGCAACCAAAGCAATCAGGAGCGCCACCACCAACAGTGCTCCCGATCCTTGATCGGCACGGCTGGCGAGAGCCCCTCCGCTGACCGGTGGAATCAGCGCCACCTCATCGTGATCACCGATCGTGTCTCCGGGTTCGGCTGGGTCACCGTTGACCCAAACCTGGGCGATGGTGAGGCCGCGGGCGAAATCAGTTCCGTAGGCGGCCTTGGCCGCAGCCAACACTTCAGCGACGGTATCGCCGGGGAACTCAGCATGTGAGGTACCGGCGGCCTCGCGAAGGTTGGCAAACAGTCGCAGGCGGGCCATCAGCTGGTACGCAGTCGAGGATATGAGTTCACGGTCCGCAGCGTAGTCGGCAGCGGACCGTGACTGGATTTCCTAGCTGGCGACCGAGGCGCTGTGCAGCCTGTCGACCAACTCCGCTTGCGAGTGCACGCCCAGCTTGCGGAAAATGGATTTCAGGTGATTGCGTACGGTGTGCTCGCTCACGTCGAGCAGTTCAGCAATCGAGACGACCCGATGACCTTGGAGCAGCTGGGTCACTACATCGCGCTCCCGCCGCGAGAGCAAGTCGAGGTCGGGGTGCATCGGCACCGATTCTTGGGTAGCGCCGGTGGAAGCCAGCCCAACCCGGCCCAGTTCGTCCGAGATACGACGCATTGCGTCCTCGAGTTCACGACGACGCGGATCCTGGATCATGCGGACTTCGCCAGGTGCCGGACTGAATATCCACAGCAGAGCTGCCGAGGGTCCCGTGCCGTTGTGCATCGGGATGATCTTGGTTGTAGTGGAGATCGGCTCCCCGTCGAGGCTCATCAAGTTCCACGACACTGACTGAGGACGGCGCGGGATGCGACCGTTCAATGACCTGGTGATGAAGCGTCGGTACTCATTCTGGTGGGGCAGGCTGATCCATCCCGGAGCATCGTCGATTATCGAAGGGTCGCATGCCTGCGTACCCACCATGTCAGTGAGGGCGGGATTCGAGTAGGTGCACCGAGCGTTTGCGGCCGTGATGAGGCCGCCGCCGCTCATCGCCGCGAGAAGTTCTTGGCGGGGAACCACC
>JAAELU010000728.1 GCA_024226255.1 bacterium
CGACTTCGACCAGGGCGCCATCGACGCACTGTATGCCGAGGTCTCTCGATCGAAGATCGCCAACCTCACTCCGCTCGTCGTCGACATCACAAACCCGACGCCGGCATTCGGCTGGCGAGGCAAAGAGCGGACCGCGTTCACTGATCGTATCCGCCCCGACTTTGCGACATGGCTTGCGGTTGTCCACCACCTATGCCTTGGAGCCGGCCTCCCGCTTGAGAGCGTTGTCGCCCAGGTATTCGAGTTCAGTCCCGAATCCGTGGTCGAATTTGTGTCTCCGGCCGATCCGATGGCAGGACGGATATCTGCCAGCCGTACGTCTGACCTCTCACCGTACAGTCGAGAGCTCTTCGAGCAGTGTGTTGCCGACCATGGCGTTGTCATCAGCAGCGAAGAGGTAAGCGACACCAGGACGATGTACCACCTCCGGCGCCGCTAGAAGTCGGCTGCCGCTACCTGGGTCATGAGGGCCTGGGCCCACAGCTAGAGCGCCGGGTGGCCCTGGTCGTGAGGTACCTCAA
>JAAELU010000729.1 GCA_024226255.1 bacterium
ACTCAACAACGTCTACAAGTTCCCATCTTTCGTCTACGACGACATCGTGCTCTGCGGCCAGGACGATGATCTGACCATCGATGTTCACGTGCAGCCTCGCGCCAACAGTCGGCCGATCTGCTCGGGCTGCGGCCGACGACACAGTGGCTACGATACCCTGCAGCCTCGATGCTTCAACTTTGTACCGCTGTGGGCCATCCCCGTGACTTTCATCTACGCCATGAGACGCGTCGACTGCCCCGACTGCGGCGTGCGCGTCGAGCGCGTCCCCTGGGCCAAAGGCAAGTCGCCGCTGACGCGAGCCTACGCCATCTTCTTGGCTCAATGGGCCCACCTGTTGACGTGGACCGACGTGGCCAAGCGCTTTCGCACCAGTTGGCAAACCGTCTTCCGCGCCGTGGAGTACGTCGTCGATTGGGGCTTGGCCCACCGCGATCTCGACGGCATCGAAGCCATCGGCGTCGACGAGGTCCACTGGCACAGAGGCCAAAACTACCTGACCCTGGTCTACCAGATCGACAACTCCCACAAGCGCCTCTTGTGGATCGGTGAGGAACGGACGATCCGGACCCTGCTGAGATTCTTCCGTGAGTTCGGCAAGGAGCGCAGCGCTCAGCTGAAGTACGTCTGCAGCGACATGTGGCCGGCCTACCTCAAGGTCCTGGCGAAGAAAGCAGCTCAGGCCATCCACGTCCTGGACCGGTTCCATATCGCTGCGAAGATGAACAAGGCTATCGACCAGGTCCGAGCCGCCGAAGCCCGAGAGCTCAAAGCCGAGGGCCTCGATCCGGTGCTCAAGGGCAGCCGCTGGTGGCTGCTCAAACGCCCGGAGAA
>JAAELU010000730.1 GCA_024226255.1 bacterium
ACGAGTAGGGTTGTCGTCATGGGCGCAGGGATCGAGAGTGAGTCCGAGTTCGACCGCACCACAGCTGCGGGCCGACGAGCTGAGATGGCGTACCTCGACAGCCTGACCGATGGCGAGCTGGCTGAAGTCGACCCGGGCCACCGGTATGTGACCCAGAACCCTGCGGAGACACCAGAGCAGCGGGCGGTTCTCCTCGAGCGTCTTGCTGATGCCGAAGCCCGCCGGGAGAGCCTCGCTCGTCAGCACCGGTAGCACCGCTGATGCGGATCGACCCGCATGGGCGGGCCTGGCTGGAGGCCGAAGCTCGGCTGCAGCTGGCCGCGGAACGCGACCTCGAAGCGGGTCTCTACTCTGCGGACGATTTCATCCGCTATGACCTCAACGACAGCCTGCTCGACTACCTGGCCCGGGCGTTCGACGTGCTCGAGATCATCGCCCCGAACCGTCGACGTTTGAGGGTCGACAACGCGCGCACCGTTGAGAGTTTCGACATCATCGCCAAGGCCGACGAACTGGACCCGACCCTGGTCACCCCCATCGCCTTGTCGATATGGGTCCACGAGCCAGAGCCACCCCAGGACTGAACTGAGCTGTCACCGGGCCGAACCGGCGAACGGGGGCAGGTGGCGGCCGGGATATCGGGCTGTATGGAATGGTGCGGCGTGGATTGATCGGCCGCGGTGCGCAGGTGGTCACTCCAGCCGGCACGGGTCTTTGGATCTACGGAACAGGTCATAGGCAACCAATGAATACAAGGTGGCGAGAATCAGACCGCCGTAGGAACGGTCCAGGACGCTTCTCAGGATCTGAACGACCGCGGATACGCCTAGTCCGGACACCCACCGGCGGGAAGTCCCCCGCCCGGAAGCCGTCGTCGAGCCTGGTCACGTATCGCACGAACAGCAGTCTCCCTCGGCAGGCATCCGAGCCGCATGGAACACGCTCCCGGCGCTATGGGGCAGGGGCGGGAGGGGTGCCTGGTCGCTGGGGCCGGGGTGTTTCGCTAGCTATGGGGTGTGGCCGCGAGAGACGACCTCCAACGCGTTGATGCCGGGACTGATCTCGTTCATGCCGAGCTCGCCTTGGGACGTCTGCGCCGGCAAGGAGTTCGCGCCGAGCTGCTTCGAAGCGGAGCGGGCGGCATTGCTCCCGATTTGGCGTCCGCGGAGGGGCACGCGTTCCTGGTCGCGTCCGAGGACGCTGACAGAGTCCGGGAGATCCTCTCCGAGCATGAGGGCGTATCGGGTGAGCGAACCGTTCGCGGTCGTCGGCGTCGGGTGGTTCGCCTCGTCGCGTTGGTCTTTGTCGTGCTCATTCTGGCCGCAGTGCTCTCCAGTCTGGTCTCCTACTGGTGAGCTGATCCCGTTCGACCCGGGCTGTTGCATTGCCCCGGCCAGGATGTTCCTCACGGCGTATCACCGAGCCATGGGGACGGTCGGCGGGGTTCGGGGATGCAAGGTATGGGATATGTGGAGTGCATGTATAATGCATGCATGCCGAGTGTGCAGGTCCGAGATGTCCCTGAAGAGACCCACCGGGAGCTGCTGCGCCGCGCGGAACGAGCCGGCCAGTCGCTGCAACAGTACTTGGCTGCCCAGCTCGAGATCATCGCAACCACCCCCACCCTCGATGAGGTGCTCGACCGGATCGAGCATCGCGACAAGGGCACCGTGACCGCGGCCGACGCCATCGCCGCGCTCGAAGACCAACGTGCTCGTCGCTGACGCGTCGGTGTTGGCTCCGGCCATCGGCGATGGCGGTGTCGACGGTGTCCGCTACCGGCAGCGCCTGCGGGGCGAAGCGCTCGCAGCACCAGAGTTGGCCCGGGTCGAGGTGGTGTCGGTGCTGAGGCGGCAACTCCTCCACGGATCGTTGACCCAACTCCAAGCAGATGCCGCGGTCGCCGACCTCGTCGCATTGCCCATCGCCATGTATCCCAAGGCGGGTTTGATCGTTCGTTGTTGGGAGCTCCGCGCCAATGTGACGGCCTATGACGCCTGCTATGTCGCCTTGGCCGAGTCACTCGGCTGCGCTCTGCTCACCGCCGACGCTCGACTCGCCAACGCACCTGGGCCAACTTGCACGATCGAGCACCTCTGACCCGCCGCCACATGCCCATCACCGAGCTGGCGGAAGGGGACGACGCGGGTCGGGATTAGGTGGCGCGCGGTCGGGGGCAGGTTGCGGGCGTCCTCAACGAGGTCCCCGGCGGACTCCAACCGGACACCGGTGAGGCCGTGAATGTCGTCGATTGTTCCTTCTGGCTACTCGATCCCGACATCGTCGCACCCAAGCGGATCGGTCGCCTCATGACCGAGAGGCTGTGCAGCAACCATCAGGTGAGGGCACTCAGCGGCAATGACGCGGACGCTGCGACCGCGCAGCTGGGCTGTGCGCTGCCGGGCGGTACGATCGCAGCGATAGTTGGAGGAATGATGGGGGCTTTGTCGATATGTGAGAACAGCAAGGGTGTCGACATTCATTTCACGGCATACCCACAAGCATACTGGTGCAATGGATACTAGAGGTTCCGGTTCGCCACAAGATAGGCAACGCTCCCGCTGGATGCTGGCCAGGGACAACACGCCCAGCAATGCGTAAGATGTCTGCACTCGAACTCCAATGGAAAGGATGCTAAGGGTTCACGACAGGTTAGTACGCGCGTAGTAGGGTGGGGGGATGGAGGTCACGGTCGAGGGGCTCGCGCGGTTCTTTGATGTGGTGTTGCCGCATCTGAACGAGGTGCAGCGTCGGGTGGTGGCTGGGGCGATGTCGGA
>JAAELU010000731.1 GCA_024226255.1 bacterium
GGCACCGATACGATGGCGTGGACGTCGTCGGCCCTTTCCTTCCTGCTGCCCGGGCTGTCGAAGCCGGTGACGGTGACCGGCTCCCAGCTGCCGCTGTTCTACAAGACCGGAAGCGATCCCAGCAAGTATCAGCTGTTGTACAACACCGATGCCGTGCGCAACGTCGAGGGCGGCATCCAGTTCCTCACCATGGGGATCCCCGAGGTGGGCATGTATTTCGCGGATCACCTCTTCCGCGGCAACCGGGCGGTGAAGAGCAACGCCAGCGAGTTCGTCGCCTTCTCCTCGCCCAACTACCATCCCCTCGGCGAGTACGGCGTGCTTCCGACGTTGTACAATCAATATGTCCTGCCGGTGCCGAAATCGACTTCGATCGACAACAACTATCAGCAGGTCGGCGCCGAGCTCGCCACCATCGCCGCCAACATCGAGAATAAATCCGTCCTGCAGCTTCTGCTCTTTCCCGCCTACTACAACGAGCCCGATGGCGTCCCCTCGCTCCTGGTCTCGATGTTGACCCAGCTCGAGCAGGTGGCGCCGACTCTTGCCGGCATCATCTTCGAGTCCTACGGCGAGGGCAATATTCCCAGCTATCAGAGCATGCAGGAGCTGCTGACGATGATGCGCAAGACCGACGGCAAGATCCTGGTGGACTGCACCCAGGTGTTTGCCGGAGACGTCAACTACAACGCCTACGCCACCGGCGCCTGGCTCAAGGATGCCGGGGTCATCAGCGGTCACGACATGACACCGATCGCGGCGCTGGCGAAGTTGATCGTGCTGCTTGCCAGGGATCCGAGCGCGCCGATCGACGCCATCGAGCTCCAGATGGGGCAGAGTCTGGCCGGCGAGCTGACCAGTTATTACTCCATCTCGGGCTACCGGAACGACTTCCTGGCCCCCGGCGAGAGTCTGTACTCGATCAACGGGACCTATCAGTTCCAGAACATGACCACCGGCACGCTGGCGCTTTTCGACGTCAGCGACCAGCAGCACCCGGTGGTCAAATGGAGCGAGAACGTCGGGTCGAAAGGCAGGCTGGTGATGCAGTCGGACAACAACCTGGTCTTCTACGACAAGGACTACAATCCGCTGTGGGCGACGAACACGCCTCAGATCGGGCACAATTCCTACTTCGAGGTCGGCAACGACGGCACGCTCGCGCTCTACAACATGGATACGGGCGGGCAGACCTACGTCATCTACGATCCGGCGTCCCCGCTGCCGCGGGCCGAAGGCCTGGTGCCGGAAGTTCCCGAGCTGCAGGGGATCGGCGCCGGGGCTCGCCGTCGCTAGCGCCCCACAAACTCGAGCTTGCAGCTCGACTTTCTGGCCCAACCCCACCGCACTATGAGCCCGTTGCCATAGAAGATCTGAGATCTTCTATGCGCAACAGGCTCCTAGCCGCGACGACTACGGGGTCGACCTGACCGACATGGTGGTCAGCAACCGGCCGTTCGATCTGACCCTGGAGCAGCGCGATCCGACCGGCGGCGCGCAGACCCTGTTCGCGGTGTTCGGGATGAAGATCTATCCGCCGGTGTGGCTGTGGAACTCGGACTGCACCTTCGACCGGGAGACGATCTCGCGCCTGGTGGACGCCGCCAACCGGGACGACTGGACGAAGATCCTGGACATGACCGACGAGGAGATCCTCCGGACCTACTCCAGTACGCCGCAGTGGGAAGTTCCGTGGTTCGTCGCCACCTTGAAGGAATCGGCGCACTTCGTTGCCGATGGGAATAGGAAATACGACGCCTCCTGATCCGGTCTCTCCAGGGATCCGCGGTGCGAGCCGGGCGCCGGCGGTGACGCCCGGCGAGCCTCCGCCGGCGCTTTGCGGATAGAATGTCGGCCGCGGTCGCCGAATGCCGCGGCCGGACACTCCAATTTCCAGAGAGGCTCGAGCTATCCCATGACCGGCGGCGATCTGGTCGCGGACGTCCTCGTCAAACAGGGCGTGCCGTATCTCTTCAC
>JAAELU010000732.1 GCA_024226255.1 bacterium
CCCGCTCGAGCTGCGCCAATGAGGCGGCGTCGAGCTCGGACCCGAACTCGGCAAAGGCCTCGAGCTCACGGAACTGAGCAAGGTTGAGTCGCAGTGGTCCGGCCACCTTCTTCATGGCCTTCACCTGAGCGGCACCACCAACTCGGGACACCGATATGCCGGCGTTGATCGCCGGACGGATCCCGGAGAAGAACAGGTCGGTCTCGAGGAAGATCTGACCGTCCGTGATCGAAATCACGTTCGTCGGGATATACGCCGAGACGTCGTTGGCCTTGGTTTCGATAATCGGAAGTGCGGTCATCGAGCCGCCGCCCAACTCATCCGACAATTTCGCGCAGCGCTCGAGCAGGCGACTGTGCAAGTAGAACACGTCGCCCGGATACGCCTCACGGCCCGGAGGCCGGCGCAGCAGGAGCGAGATCTCGCGGTAAGCAACAGCCTGCTTGGAGAGGTCGTCGAAGATGATCAGGGCATGCTCGCCCTTGTACATCCAGGCCTGGCCAATTGCCGACCCGGCATACGGGGCATACATTTGCAGTGCGGCCGCGGCCGAGGCGGGAGCGTTCACGATGACCGTGTACTCCATGGCGCCCTTCTCTTCGAGAATGGCCGCAACCTCAGCAACCGTCGTAGCCTTCTGGCCGATGGCGACGTAGATGCACTTCACACCGTTGGTCTTCTGGTTGATGATCGTGTCGATGACAACGGCGGTCTTGCCGGTCTGGCGGTCGCCAATGATCAACTGGCGCTGGCCACGGCCAATCGGCGTCATGGCATCAATGGCCTTGATGCCGGTTTGCAACGGCTGATGGACCGGCTGGCGCTCCACCACCGACGGAGCCTGCACTTCGAGAAGGCGGCGCTCGGTCGTCTCAATGGGGCCTTTGCCGTCCATGGGATTGCCCAGCGGGTCGACGACGCGGCCCAACATGGCATCACCGACGGGAATCGAGAGGACGCGGCCGGTGGCCTTGACCTCATCGCCCTCTTCGATGTCAGAGCTATCGCCCATGATGACGGCACCGATCGAGTCCTCGTCGAGGTTGAGGGCAACACCCAGCAAGCCTCCCTTGAACTCGAGCAGCTCGCTCGCCATTGCGTTGGGGAGTCCGCTCACGCGGGCAACGCCGTCACCAACGGAGGACACGTAGCCCACCGTCTCGGACTCAATTGACGGGGACCAGTCACCAAGACTGCGCTTGAGCGCGGAAGTGATGTCCCCTGGATCAAGGGTCAATTCAGCCATTTGCTATGCCCATGCCTCTCGCAGATCTTGGAGCCGGCTGCGCACCGACCCATCAAATATCGTGTCTCCAACTTTCGCCACCAAACCGCCGACGACGGTTGGGTCAACGATCACGTTCGCCTTGATGCGCTTGCCTGTGGCCGCCGTCAGATTCTGTTCGAGGCGGGCGATCGTGGCGGCGTCGAGATCAATGGCAGACCGAACCTCAGCAACGGTCAACTCCTGACTCTGTGCCGCCTTGTCAATCATCAGGCGCCCGATCTCAGTGATATACCGTGCCTTGCCGGCGCCAACGAGCATGTTCACCAGAGCGATTGCAATGCTCGAGGCGCGGCCGTCGAGAACGTCGACAAGCAGGGCCTGCTTCCGCTCGACGGGCACCCGGATATCCGTGATGGCATCGCGCAGTTCGTCGGATCCATCGATGGCGCGGCCGATCGAGAAGAGCTCGCCGGCGAGGGTGTCCTCACCACCTTCTGCTCGGGCGATCGCCAGCAGTCCCGCTGCATAGCCTTCGAGGACCTGAGTGCGTGTTGCGTCATCCATATATCAGTTTCCGAGCCCTCCGAGCTCGTCGATGTAGCGGTCGACCAGCGCCTGCTGAGAGGACCGATCGAGGCTCGACCCGACAACCTTCTCGGCAACATCGAGCGACAGATCGGCAACCTCGCGGCGCAACGAAGCGGCCACCCGGTCCCTCTCCCCAGACATGTCGGCAGTGGCGCGCTCCTTGATGGAGGCCGCTTCCGTCTCTGCTCGGGCCACTACCTCGGTGCGAACCGATTCACCGGCTTGACGGGCCTCCTCGACGATGCGAGCGGCCTCATCGCGAGCTTGGGCGAGCTGCGCCTGGTAGTCGTTCTTGAGACTCTCGGCCTCGACCTTGGCATTCTCTGCGGCCTCGAAGTCGGCCTTGATGGCCATCTGACGTTCCTCGAGCGTCTTGGAGATCTGTGGGAAGACCCACTTCCAAGCGAAGAAGAAGATGATCGAGAAGGCGATGATGCCGGCGATCAGCTCAGAGGACTCCGGCAGCAGCAGATCAATGCCTTCGCTCTCCTCGGCAGCTTCCGTGGCCAACAGCCACGGTGTTTGGCTTGCAAACATTGGCGGCCTAGGCGATGAAGAACAGCACGAAACCGATGAGCGCCAGCGCCTCGGTAAACGCGATGCCCAAGAACATCGTGGTTCGTGCCATACCGGCCGCCTCCGGCTGCCGGGCCATCGCCTGGATGGCGTTACCCACCACGATGCCGATGCCGATGCCGGGGCCGATTGCGGCCAGGCCGTAGCCGACGAGGGCGATTGCGCCCTTTAGCTCTTCTACCATTGCTGAGGTTCCTCTCTAGTGCTCTGGATGAACTGATGTTTGTACGTAAACCGCGGACAGCAGGGTGATGATGTACGCCTGCAGCACCGCAACAACGATCTCAAAAACGTAGATGCCGAGCCCGAAGACGAACCAGGGCAGGCCGATGATTGCCCGGGCGCCGATATCGCCCACGCTGCTCATGAAGATCCAGCCGGATGCCAACAGCAGCGTCAGCATCAAGTGACCGGCCACGAGGTTGGCGAACAGTCGCACGGCCAGGGTTATCGGCCGCAGCACGAAGGTGGAAACCACTTCGATGAGGCCAACCAACGGTCGCAGCGCCAAGGGGACGGACTTGGGCCAAGCAAGATCGGTGAAGTACCTGATGCCGTTCTTCTTGAACCCGACGATGACAAATATCACCCAGGTAACGATCGAGATGAATAACGGGATCGCCATCCGTGACGTGATTGGGAAGTTGATCAGCGGGGTCACCTCAAAGAGATTCCCGATGATCACCAGCATGAATACCGACAAGAGGTAGGGGGCGTACTTGGCGCCGTCGGGTCCGATGATTCCGATTGCGATGTCTTCTTTGACGAAGGTCACGAGAGACTCGATGGCGGCGGCGAACTTGCTCGGCACCTTCTCACCCTTGCGAAGGCCGTAGTAGAGCAGCGCCAGGACGATGAACATCGCCAGGAAGATCAAGACGACTGTTCGGGTGAAATTCAGTGGACCGATGCTGAAGAGCGCATCTTTGAACTCAAACAATTCGAGCACGTCGGATGGCGCACAGATAATCTCCGTACTGACATCACAGTCGCCGGACGCGAGGACTACCGACTCCACTCGAGCTCCTTTCGCTCACCGTTCATCAAGGCCCATGCCTCGAGGGACAACAACACCATGTATGCGACTACTGCCGCGACCCCCATGGCAGGGCGGTCAATTTCGACCAGGCTGGCGACGATGAACATCGACAGCGTGATGAAGCCGAGCCGGACAAAAAACCCGAGCAAGGCGGCCGCATGATAGACCTTCAAAGACACCCCCGCAGCTCGAGACAAAAGCTCGCCCGCCACGAGGAAGTTCACGGCCACAATCGCCACGCCGACAGCGGCTGCCCAAGCGCCGTCAAAGCCTCGAATTGCCCAGGCCACACCAACGATTATTGGGCCTACCCACCAGGCGCGCAGCACCATCTTGCGGGCAATCACCGCCTCGATCGGAGTCGCGATGACGCTCGGCTGGTTGTATGCCTGATCGATTGTCAGCTGATCTTCTTCAGGTGTCATCTTCATCTTCTTCTGACGCCAAACCCTCTGCCGACTGCATCTTGGCGATGCGATCGAGCCGGGGGTTCGTCACATTTTCAACTGCCTGGTCGAAGTGGGACTTCATCCGCCAAAACCCGACGGCGAAGCCGGCGACAACTCCCAGCACAACGAGCCACGGCTCGGTGTTGAGAAAGTAGTCGCCCGCCAGTCCAATTACGAGACCAGTCAGGATCGCGCTGAAGAAGTCGCCGCCTCGCGTCCAATCACCCATCATGTGGGCGGACGCAGGCGCCTCCCCCGCGCGGGGCCGGATTCGGTCAGACTCTCCCATTTTGGCTTGTGATTCCTTTCACAAGCTCACTTTGTCACTCTAGGCCGCACTCTCGGCGACCGGCAACTCTCTGTGAGGTAATAGCGGAGGCGCCAATTGCGCCCGGATTGCAGGTTAGACGGCAACGAAGGACGCCCGGCAGCGAGCGACAACGATGGACTCTCGGCCCTAGCCAGGGCGCTGGTTCGGAACCATCCTGGTGAGGGGGATGAGACTGATAGGGGGTCCTCATGGGACGCGTACGAAGCGTCTTCCGATTCTCCGTAACACTGATGTTTGCGGTTTCTCTGTTGCTGACCGCCACCGTATCAACCGCCGGGGCCGATTCGACAGGCACGGTCACAGGGAGCGTCATGCTTGATGGCAAGGCCCTACCGGGCGTGGAGGTCTTCCTGTGGGCCGGCTATCCACGTTTGACCTGCACAACGGCGAACGGCGAGTTCACTTTCGACGACGTACCGTTTGGAATCGATCTGGTGTCAGCAACCGGCACCGGAAGTCCGGAACACTGCGACAACTACCGATTCCTCGCTCCCGACGGTGACGAAATGCTGGCTGTCTTCTACGACGGCCACGACGGCCGTGCGACGTTCGACGCGTTCCAAGTCACGGCTCCGAATCCGACGTACACCATCGACTACGAGCCGCGGCGAGCCGCCGCCGATGAAATCGTGTGCTCTGGCCAGCTAGCGACGTTGGTGGGTACCGCGGGCGATGATGTGCTCATCGGCGGGCCCGACGGTGACGTCATCGTTGCCAAAGCGGGCAACGACACAATCCGGGGCAAGGGAGGCTTCGACCAAATCTGCGCCGGCCCCGGACGCGACACCGTCTACGGCGGTGCCGACGGCGACTGGGTGTCCGGTGGCTCGGGGGCCGACGTGATCTTCGGCGGGTCCGGCGATGACGTCTTACTCGGGGAGGGTGGGCGCGACACGGTCTACGGCAATGCCGGCAAAGATGTGCTGTGGGGATTCGGCGGCGACGACAAGTTGGTCGGAGGTGCCGGCAGCGACACCATTCGAGGCAACAGCGGCGACGACCTCCTGAAGGGCAAGAAGGGCGCCGACTACCTCTATGGCGGAGGCGGAACCGACAAAGCCGCGGGCGGACCCGGTCGCGACACGTGCAAGGCGGAGGTCATGTCCAGCTGCTGAGGTCTTGTCGACGCCTACACGTGGCCCGAGTAACCGGCCGGATACGGTGCAAATGCATCGTTGAGTTCCGCCACCTGGGCCTTCAACCCGATTAGGGCTGAGTCGTCATCGCGCTTGCGCAGGATCTCGACCATCAAGCGGCCGAGGCTTGTCATCTGCTCCTGCTTCATGCCGGCGGTTGTAACCGAGGGTGTTCCGATCCGAATCCCGGAGGTCACGAACGCCGAACGCGGGTCGTTCGGAATCGAGTTGCGGTTCAATGTGATTCCCATCGAATCGAGCAGCGTGGCGGCTTCCTTGCCGGTGAGCTCGTCGTCGATGGAGCGCATGTCGGCGCTGAACATGTGGTTGTCGGTACCGCCCGAAACGATCCTGGCGCCCTCTTCGGTCATCGTGTCCGCGAGGACTGCAGCGTTGCGCACGATCTGGCCGGCGTAGGAGCGGAACTCGGACTTCGATGCAATCTCGAAACAGAGAGCCTTGCCGGCGATCTGTGAGTTGATGGCGCCCCCTTGAGCCGCCGGGAAAACCGCCTTGTCGATCGCCTTGGCGTACTCCTCGGTCGATAGGATCAGACCGCCGCGCGGGCCACGCAGCGCCTTGTGTGTCGTTGCGGTGACGATGTGGGCATGAGGCACCGGGTTGGGATGCGCCCCGCCGGCGATGAGCCCGATGATGTGAGCGGCGTCCACCAGGAAGATGGCATCGACCTCGTCGGCGATCCCGCGGAACTCGGCCCAGTCGATGATCCGGGAGTAGGCGGAGTAGCCGGCGACGATCATCTTCGGCCGGTGCACGTGCGCGAGCTTGCGCACCTCGTCCATGTCGATGATTTCGGTTTCTGGATCTACGCCATAGGCGACAAAGTTGTAGAGCTGGCCCGAGAAATTCACCGGCGACCCGTGGGTGAGGTGACCGCCCTGATCGAGGCGCATACCGAGGATCGTGTCACCGGGCTCGAGCAGCGCCAGGTAGGCGCCAAGGTTGGCCGACGAGCCGCTGTGCGCCTGGACGTTGGCGTGCTCGGCATAGAACAGTTTCTTGGCTCTGTCGATGGCCAGCTGCTCGATCTCGTCAACGACTTCACAACCCTCGTAGTAGCGCCGACCGGGATATCCCTCGGAGTACTTGTTATTGAGCACCGAACCCGAGGCCTGCATCATCGCCGTCGAAATGAAGTTCTCACTGGCGATCAACTGAATGTGAGTGTTCTGTCGAACCGCGTCCTTGGCGATCAACGCCGCCAGCTCCGCATCCACCTGCTCAATCGGCCTACCATCGATCATCTTCCAAACACCTTCAAGCTCGGGTCACAAACCAGCGCAGCGTAGTTGGGTTTCGCTCGAATCAGGATTCGAGCGAGTTTCGGGCAAGTCCTGACTTGCCCAACTACGGCCTTACAGATCGATCGGTCCTGGGCGCAGGACGAATGGGGCTGGGCGGGTGAGGTCGACCACTGTGGACGGAACCCTGCCTCCGCTGGTGCCTTCGATGTAGTGGGTCACTCCCCCGCCGAGCGCTTCGGCGGCGGCGTCGGCGTTCAGAGCCGGCTCTTCTCCGGTCTTGTTGGCCGACGTGACAACCAACGGACCGAAGGACTCGAGCAGTTCGAGCGCCAGTGGGTGGTCGGGGCACCGGACTCCAACAGTTCGTGCCTGCGCGTCACCGATCCAATCAGGTACAGATTCGATGCGGCGCAGCACAAGGGTGAGCCCACCGGGCCAATGCTCCTCGGCGAGATCGAGGGCGACATCGGAGAACTTCACCAGACTGATTGCCTGATCCATGTCGGCAACCAGCACTGCAAGTGGCTTGGCAGTGTCATGGCCTTTCAGATTGGCCAGTGCCGATACAGCATCCTCCTGGTACGGATCGGCGGCAATGCCGTACACGGTATCCGTCGGAAAACCAACGAGTTCTCCGGCGGCGAGGCGTCCAACGGCTTGCGAGATCTCCGATTGGGTCACTGCGGTCCCTTCTGTGCGAATAGGAAACGGTCTCTTCCTGAGAGGTCTTTGACGATCGAGGCATCGAGCTCGGCGGCCATCTCAACCACGGCATCTCCCTGATCTGCGCCGATCTCACACGCCAACAATCCGCCCGGCGCCAACCACTCAGGGGCCTGCGCAATCAGCCGACGCAGAACGTCGAGCCCGTCATCGCCTCCGAAGAGGGCCACAGGTGGCTCATGGTCGCGCACCTCAGAAGGTAGGTTGAGGTGTTCACCGGTCGCTATGTATGGCGGATTCGAAATCACTAGATCGACCCGGCCACGAAGCGTCGGCGGTAACGGCTCGAACAGATCGCCGCGGTGCAATTCGATGGCTGCGCCTGTCTCGGTGACGTTCCGACGAGCTACTTCCAAGGCGGCCATCGATACGTCCACTGCATGGACTTCGGCCTCGGGAAACTGGTGTTTGACAGCGATGGCCAGGACCCCTGATCCCGTGCCCAGATCGACGACAACTCGAGGCGGTCGAGCTGCCAACTTGGAAATGGTCAGCTCCCAGAGCTGTTCCGTTTCGGGCCGGGGAATGAGAACTCGTGGGTCGACGGCAACTTCGATAGGACCAAACTGAGAGCTCCCCTCGATGTACTGGAGGGGTTCTCCGGCTTGACGTCTGCTTGCCAGGTCGCTGAAACGTTCGGCAACTTCCGCCGAGATCGTGTCATCTCGAATCCAGCTGGTGCGGTTGCGCCCGGACGCGGACTCCAACAACCGGGTCGCCTCGTGATCAGGCAATTCCACGTCAGTAACCAAGGTGCGGGCCGAAACGACGCGGTGCCCAGTCGGAATCACAGGTCACCTGCCAGCAGGTCGGCCGCTTCCTGGGCCATCAAACCATCGTGAAACTCGTCAAGGTCGCCGTCGAGGATCGTCGGCAGAGAATGCAGGGTGAGACCAATCCGGTGATCGGTAACACGATTCTCCTTGAAGTTGTAGGTACGAATCTTCTCGGCTCGCTCCCCCGTGCCGACCTGCATCCGGCGTGCGTCGGAGCGTTCACCCATCTGCTCCTCGAGCTGTTGCTGATAGAGCCGGGCCCGCAGCACCCGCATCGCCTTCAGTTTGTTCTGCAGCTGCGACTTCTCGTCCTGGCATGACACAACTAGGCCAGTGGGCTTGTGAGTTATCCGCACCGCCGAGTCAGTTGTGTTCACCGACTGCCCACCAGGACCCTGCGACCGCATCGTCTCGATCTCGAGGTCGTTTTCGTGAATCTCGACTTCGACCGCTTCGACTTCGGGGAGCACGGCCACTGTGGCGATCGAGGTGTGGATTCGGCCTTGCGACTCAGTCTTGGGGACCCGCTGCACCCGATGGGGCCCGGCTTCCCACTTGAATCTGGAGTAGGCACCTGTTCCCTTGATGGCGAACTGCCCGAACGCCAGTCCTCCCCCATCGGCCCATGACAGGTTGATCGGTTCGACCGCCCAACCGTGGCGTTCGGCGAAACGTTCGTACATCCGATGCAGGTCGGTTGCCCAGAGCCCGGCCTCGTCGCCGCCGACGGCCGGACGCAGTTCGACAATGACGCTCTTGTCATCGTCGGGATCCTTCGGGATGAGCAACACTTGAAGCTGGGCAGATATCCGCTCGAGGTCTTCAGTCCGTTCGGCGCGCAACGCGTTCAGGTACTCGCGCATGTCCGCATCCTGTTCCAGCGTCAACATCTCGTCGGCCTCGGCAATCTCTTCGGACGCTTCGAGATACTCACGATGAGCGGCAACGACTGGCTTCAGCTCGGCGTGGAGCTGACCGAGGTCGCGGAGTTTGTTCGGGTCTCCGGTGACTTCCGGCTTTGCCATGTCCTCGAGCGTTTCCTGATAGCGCTGCTCCATTTCCTCGAGACGGGCCAGTACCCGCTCGTTGAGCAGAGTCATTCGTCGGCCGTTTCTTCTGTGGGCTCGGCGGCCAGTGCGGCGGCGTTGACCGGACCACGGGAGTGGACGTCGGCCAGCTCCTCGTCGTCGAGAGCATTCAGGAGGCTGGCAATGGCGACTTCGACCTGATCGTCGGTCGGTTCCTTGGTCGTGATTGCCTGCAGCCACATTCCCGGCTTGCTGGCGAAAGCCATCCAGCGGGCGTTGGCGGCCAATTTGAGAATCTCGTAGGAGAGGCCCGCAATAACGGGAATGAACACGACACGAGCCGCGATCTGCCAAGTCAGTGGCAGCGGCGCCAGGGTGAGGAAGACGAAGAACGCGACCATGGCAACGATGATCAAGAATGACGTCCCACAGCGGGGGTGACGCGGGCTGTAGTTCTGGATGGCATCAATGGTGAGAGGATCGCCCGATTCATACGCGTGGATGGTCTTGTGCTCGGCACCGTGATACATGAAGACGCGCTGGATCTCTTTGGCCCGTGAGATCGCCCATATATAGCCAACGATGAGGACGATCCGGAAGATGCCGTCGAGGATGACGAACCACAATGATGAGTCGTCGAAGTAGCGTTTCATGAAGCCGGCCGCGAAAGCCGGCAGCAGGATGAACAGCGCCAAAGCGAAGACGACGGCAACAACCATCGTCCCAATAGCCTGTCCCCTGGTGATTTCCTCATCCTCTTCGCCGGCACGCTGCGCCGACCACGACAGGGCCCGAAATCCAAGGCTCAGTGACTCGACGAGCACCATGACGCCGCGCAGGAATGGCATTCGAGCCGCTTTGGACCGCGAACTGAGGCGGGGAAGCTCGTTACGTTGCGTCTCGATGACTCCGTCAGGCCGTCGAACCGCAATGGCCCAGGCAGCGGGAGCACGCATCATGACGCCCTCGATGACTGCCTGGCCGCCAACACTGGCGCCAGGAGGGCGGCTCAACTAGGCGTCGTCCGTCGCCGCGGCCGGTTCTGCGTCAGCCGGTTCTGCGTCAGCCGGTTCGGGGGCCTTGGCCGCGGGAGCAGCCGCCGGCGCGCTGGCCGTACCCGTCTTGGCGTAGCGCTTGCGGAACCTCTCAACTCGACCACCGGAGTCAACAAGAATCTGCTTGCCGGTGTAGAACGGATGGCTCTGGCTAGAAATCTCGACCTTGGCCAGCGGATAAGTCTTGCCGTCTTCCCACTCGACCGTCTCTGACGACGCGATCGTCGAGCGGGTCACAAATCTGAGATCCGACGAGGTGTCTTGGAAGACGACCTCTCGGTAATCGGGATGAATGTCTGGCTTCACTTCTGCTCGGCTCCTGTTGGTGAATGGTGGATTGTAGCTAAACGGGCGATCCGCTCAATCGGAGCGGGTGTCGTACTACGGATTACGACGGGGTATCAGCCGGGATCTAAGTGCCGCTCTTGGCGACGCTGACGAGGAACTCCGTGTTGGACTTCGTCGACTTGAGCCGGTCAATGAGGAGCTCGAGAGACGGCCCAGCCTCGAGGGCCAACAGTACCCGGCGCAGTTTCCACACTTCGGTGAGCTCGTCTTCATGGAAGAGCAACTCTTCACGGCGGGTACCCGACGACTCGATGTCGATTGCCGGATAGATCCGCTTGTTGGCGAGCTTGCGATCGAGATGCAACTCCATGTTGCCGGTTCCCTTGAACTCCTCGTAGATGACTTCGTCCATACGAGACCCGGTTTCAACAAGTGCAGTTCCGAGAATCGTGAGGCTGCCACCCTCTTCGATGTTGCGGGCGGCACCGAAGAAACGCTTTGGCGGGTAGAGGGCAGTCGAGTCGACACCACCGGACAAGATGCGCCCGGATGCCGGCGTCGCCAGGTTGTGCGCTCGTGCCAGGCGTGTGATCGAGTCGAGCAGGATCACGACGTCGGCCCCGGTTTCGACCAGGCGCTTGGCCCGCTCGATGGCCAACTCGGACACCTGGGTGTGTTCTTCCGCCGGACGGTCGAAGGTCGAGTAAATGACCTCGCCCTCTACAGAGCGCTGCATGTCGGTAACTTCTTCGGGCCGCTCGTCGACGAGCACCACCATGAGATGACACTCGGGGTTGTTCTTCGCAATCGAGTGGGCGATCTCCTTGAGGACCGTCGTCTTGCCCGCCTTGGGCGGTGAAACTATGAGTCCTCGCTGACCCTTGCCAATGGGCGCAATGAGATCAATGATTCGCGGCAGCATCGCCGTCGACTCACCATCTACTTCGAGACGGAGCCGAACGTCCGGGAACAACGGAGTGAGGCTGGCGAACTTGGGCCGTTCCTGAGCTTCCTCTGGAGCGATCCCGTTGACTTGCACGGGGCGGACCAACGCCGGGAACTTCTCCTGAGCGCGGGCTGGGCGAACCGGACCTGAGACGATGTCGCCCTTGCGAAGCCGATGTTTGCGAACGACGTTGGCAGCAACGTAGGCGTCCTTGTCTCCGGGCAAATAGCCGGTGCAACGCAGGAAACCGTAGCCCTCCGGAAGAATGTCGAGAATGCCCTCGCGTACTTCCAGCTCGGACTCGTCGATTGGTTCCTGGCTTCCCCGACTGCGGCCGCGGCGGCGTCGATTCCGGCTGCCACCCTGACCCTCGCGGTCACCGCTCTGCTTGGAGCGGTCGTCGGAACGCTTCTCGCCATTCGACTCAGCCGACACTTCTTTGACCGGAGCTTCTTCCTTCTGCTCCGGCAGCATCGACTCTTCGAACTTCTCGGAACCGACGATGGCCGCGATGAGCTTGGACTTCTGTAGCCCGTCGTGATCGACCTCGACAGAGGTCGCCATTTCGCGTAGCGCGTCGAGACCGAGCTCCTGCAGTCTGGCTCGTGTGGTCATTCGCCTGATGCCCCTTTCGGCAGCTGAGTAGGCCGTTCATCAAAACTGAGAGATTGTGGAGACGTCCTAACGCAGTTCTCTTCCAGAATGCGTGAAAGCCCCACCACGGTTTGGTTGGAATCTCCCCACCGAGCGCAGCAGCGCTGCAGCAGGTGGGCGGGAAGCGGATAACGATCCAGAAACGATTGTAACCCGAAATGACCGCTTAGCAAAAGTATCGGCCTGTTCGGATGGATGCTTGAAGGATCCGGAAGACAGATGTGAGATGTGAGATGTGAGATGTGAGAAAGAACTCGGATCCATCGCGCCGGTCGTTTCCGGCACGATGATCCGTGTCGAGGAAGCAGCCTGAAGCCCGAAAACAGAGGCCGGAAGCCAGATGTGAGACGTGACCACCCCGACGTAGGAGTCCCTTGTTTCTCACATCGAAGAGCGAGCCCGAGCGCCCTCACATCTCACATCTCGACCTAGGGAGCGGCGCTTTCTACGCGGACTACGGAGGCGACGCTGCGGACGTTGTCCAGCTCCTCGAGTGACGAGCGAGCGGCGCGTTGCTGAGATTCCGCAGCACGGTGAGTGACGATCATCAGAGTGGCGTCGTCACCCGTTCCCTCCTGGAGCACCGACTTGATGCTCACCCCGTGTCGGCCGAATTCGCCCGCCACCTGTGCGAGGACGCCGGGTTGGTCGTCAACCTCGAGCCGGACGTACCACTTGGTCTGGACATCTTCGAAAGGCACCAGCTCGGCCGATGACAGTTGGATTCTCGGCGCCACCTGAGCCCCCGCCAGGATCTCACGTGCCGCGTCTATGACGTCTCCCAGGACCGCCGATGCAGTGGGTTCGCCACCAGCGCCCGGACCGGCGAATAGAAGCTCCCCGATCGAAGGACCCTCGATGAAGATGGCATTCGTCGAACCGCGGATGGCAGCCAGAGGATGAGCCACCGGCAACATCGCCGGATACACCCGAACGTTGACCCCGCCTTCGAGCCGCTCCGCGATCGCCAGGAGTTTGATCGTGTAACCGAGTTCGGCTGCCCACTTCATGTCAGCACTGGTGAGACTGTCGATCCCTTGGTGATAGACGTTGTCGATGCCGGCCCACATCCCAAAGGCAAGGCTGGCCAAGATGGCAGCCTTGGCAGCCGCGTCGCCGCCGCCGATGTCCGCGGTTGGATCAGCCTCGGCATATCCCAGGGTCTGCGCTTCTTCAAGGGCGTCGCGGTAGCTGGCACCATCCTCCGACATACGTGTCAGCATGAAATTGGTCGTGCCGTTGACGATCCCGACGACTCGCTGGACCTGCTCCCCGGCCAGCGTCTCAGACAGGGGGCGGATGATTGGAATGCCGCCGCCGACCGCTGCCTCGAAGAGCAGAGGCACGCCTGACTCCTCAGCGGCGGCAATCAGCTCAGGTCCGCGTGCCGCCAGCAGCGCTTTGTTGGCAGTGACAACGGGTTTGCCGGCGCGAAGGGCTCGAAGAACCAACTCCCCGGCAGGTTCGAGGCCGCCCATGACTTCCACAACCAGGCCAACGTTTGGGTCATCGACGACATCGACCGGATCGATGGTCAGAACGGCAGCGTCGAGTGCGATAGAACGCTCCTTGGCGAAATCTCGCACGGCGACGCGCCGCAGCTCGAGGTTCAATCCGGTCTTCGCCTCGATTGCCGAGTGTTCTTCCACCAACCGGCGAATCAGAGACCCACCGACAATTCCTGCACCGAGTAATCCAATACCGACTGTCTTCATTGCTTCCTTCGCCAACGGGGAGTTGGATGCTAGATCGAATCTCGCGGCCAGGACTCAACCAATGCCTTGCCGGCTCCGACAATACGCCTACGGTCTAGGGAGGATTGATTGGTGCCTATGTTCAAACGCAGTCTCGGATTGGTTGCGAGTTTGGTGATGGTCGCCGCCGCGTGTGGCGGCACTGACGACGCCACCCCGACAACGGCGGCCAATGCGTCAACGGCAGCGCCCATATCCATCGACGTTGCCGGCAACCCGGCCGCATATTGCGCGGCCCTCCAGAGCATGTTCGAGAGCCAGCCCGCCGGAACCTTTACATCCAACCAAGTCGACTCCGAGTTCATCGTGTACGCCGAAGCCATCGAAGCGGCCATGCAGCACGCTCCATCCGATCAGGCAGATGCGCTTCGGAATCTCGCCGAGTTTGTGAGAGACACGGCGGTCGACCCCACCGCCGAAGGAACTGCAGAACGGGCGTTCGCCCTGGTGGGCGCCATGTTCGCCATCAACACCCATGCCGAGCAGGAGTGCGGGATCGATGTTGAAGCCTTGGCGTCCACCAATACCGTCGAGGCCCCGCCTATCAGAACCGACGTCGAGATCGACGCCGGATCGATCGACGCAGCCAATGCAGGTGTTCCTGCCGGAATCGACATCTCCTTCGAGAGCGTTGCAACGGCCGGCGAGTACCCGGTGCTCGCGGTCGTTCCCGTTGGTTGGGACATGGAGGAGTTCTTCGGGTTCACCTTCGAACCACCCGAGGATTCCGATCTCGGGTTCTTCACGGAAATCCGATTCGGCGACGGGTGTGATGGAATCTGCGCTCCCAAGGACTGGACCGTCATCATGGACGATCTCGAGTCGGGGCCTTTCTCCATGCTGAGCGGCAAAGGCACCGTGCTTGTCGACGAGACCCTCACAAACCCGACCGGACGACTGGTTGTCTATGAGGATCCGGACGCCTTCAGCCCAATCGTTGTTGTCGCCGCCAGGTGGAGCGAAGCCGCCGACCGCTATTTCAAGTGTGAAGCCAATCTCGATGATGGCGATGAGGCCCTCTGGGTCGCCATGGCGGCTGCCTGCGAGGCATCTGTGCCGCTATGGATCCCGGTCGACTAGGACACTGCTGTTGGCGAGTCGCCCGGTATCGTCGGTCACATGAAGGACACGGTTCACGAGGCCGCGATATGAGTCGCGGCCTATGGCCCGGTCGGAGCCTCTGGTACGCCGAGGTGATTCCGCCCGGCGAGCTGAATCCGGGCGACGTAGCTTCCGTCAAGGTGAACTAATGGCAGACGAGCCCCGCGAACCCGACAAGTACGAGGAACTGTTCCACGAGCTGCGGAGATCCCGCTCCGGTGGGCGCTCCCCCACTACCCAAGGTGTCTTCGGCATCGTGATCGGATTTGTCATTGGCTTTGCAGTCATCATCGGAGTCGTGCTCGCAATGGGAGACAGCAACCCAGACGGATTCGATACCGGTCCGGCGATCTACATCTGCAACGGCGAGCGCGCCACGATTGTCGGGACCGACGGTGACGACGTCATCACCGGCACTCCCGGCCGCGACGTGATCCATGCGCGGCAGGGCAATGACGTCATCAGGGGATCACGCAGCAACGACGTCGTGTGCGGCGGCAAGGGCGACGACGAACTCAACGGAGGCAAGGGAGCCGACTGGCTCATAGGTGGCGACGGTACCGATGTGTGCCGCGGCGGCGATGGAAACGACGCGTTCAAGACCTGCGAAACAGAAGAGCAGTGAAGGGCCGGAAGTCAGGAATGAGAGAGTTATGACACGCCTCGCCCCTCACCCCTAGATCCCGACATCGCGCCGCAATAGGTCCTCGTGGGTTTCGCGGCGGACTA
>JAAELU010000733.1 GCA_024226255.1 bacterium
GGCTTCTTCACGGCAATGCTGTGGCGCCGGCGCGGGTTGGGGTCGTTGCTCGAGCAGCGGATGAAGCGGGTCGTACTCCCACTGGCAATTGGCCTGTTCACGATCGTGCCCCTCATGAACTGGGTATCGGAGACCGCGTCGGCCGACCAGTTCGACAATCTCGTCGTTGCGGTGTTCTTCCAGAACGAGACGGCTGTCGAGCGGCTGCTCGACGAGGGCGTCGACCCGGATGGGGCCCGGGGAGAACAGGGAGAAACCGCCTTGCACCTCGCGGCGCTCGTGGACCGGCCCGACCTGGCTGAGCTGTTGCTCGAGGCGGGCGCCGATCCCTTCGCAACGGACAACAAGGACGATTTGCCGTTCGGTTACGCCTTCTTCGCCGGGTCCGAGGACGTGGCCGATGTCCTCGTCGCCAACGGGTTCCCAGACGGCCGTCCTCCGGGAACCGAGTGGGAGGATCTCGAAGGATGGGGCTTCGGCGCCGGCTTCATCGAGGACGAGCTCGGCCTCGATTCGTGGATCACGAGTTTCCACCATCTCTGGTTCCTGTGGTTCCTCGTGTGGCTGGTCGCCGGTTTCACCATCGTGGCGCTGCTGATCGACCGGCAGGAATCCCGGTCCGGGAAACGGCCCGGCGGCGCCTGGCCACGCCGGCTGATGTGGGCCCTCGTCCCCCTGACCCTCCTCCCCCAGCTGGCAATGGGCAACGGTGGGAAGTCTCCGGCCTTCGGGCCAGATACCTCCGCCGGCCTCATCCCCATCCCGCGGGTGCTCATCTACTACGCAGTCTTTTTCGCCTTCGGTGCGTTGATGTACGGACGGCGGGGTCGGGACAACCGTCCCGTGGCCGAAACGCTCGGCCGCAACTGGTGGGCCATCCTCATCCCGGCAGTCGTGATCTTGTTTCCGGTCGCCCTCGGGATGACGTTCGGCGAAGACGCCACCTGGTTGGGTGCTTCCATCGCCCAGGTGGCCTACACGTGGGCAATGATCTTCGGGCTAATGGGCTTGTTCCGCCGGCTCTTGTCTACCGAGCGGCGCGGAATCCGATATCTATCCGACTCGGCGTACTGGCTCTACCTCGCCCACCTGCCGCTCATCATCGCCGCCCAAGCCTGGATTCGCGAGTGGGATCTGCCGTCGGGGGTCAAGTTCGCCGGCCTCACGGTGGTGGTGAGCCTGCTGTTGCTCGTCAGCTACCAGCTCTTCGTCCGCTACACCCCAATCGGCACCATGCTCAACGGCAAGCGAACCAGGCCGAACCGAGCGGTAGCCACGGCTGAGGCCCGGGGCTAGGTCCGCCCGGTAGTAGGCCGTTGCCGGATCAGACCACAAATCTGTCACTGGGTTGATAGATGCTGAACCTATGACTGGCAGAATCCCTGCTGTTCAATGCAGGTGGTGGGTGGTACCTTATGTTTGATCAAGACATGAAGAAGACAAGCATCTACCTCGAACCAGAGCTCGACGCGACTCTGGCGCGCATGGCTGACCGGCTGGGCATCACCAAGGCTGAGTTGATCCGGCGCTCGCTGCGGGCAGCCGCGGAGGGCGAAGCGCGGCCCCGTGTCAGCGCTATCGGGGTAGGCCAAGGTCCAGGGGATGTTTCCGAGAACGTCGACAAACATCTCGTCGAATCGGGGTTCGGCGAATCTTGATTGTCATCGACACATCGGTCATCTACGCACTCCTCGATGGCAAAGACGCCAACCACGAGAAGGCGGCAGCGTGGTACGAAGAGCACCATCCCGCTTTGACAACGACACCGCTGATCCTGGCCGAAGTCGATCACCTGGCCGGAGCTCGAGCCGGCAGCCGCGCCCAGCAGGCGTGGCGACAGGATCTCGCCAACGGGGTATACGACGTCCGGTGGTGGTCGAGCGCCCCGCAGGAGATTGCGGCAATCGCCCACCAGTACGCCGACGTCGGTGTTGGGCTGGCCGATGCCTCGCTGGTGGCGCTGGCAGGGCGAATCGAGACGACCAACATCGCCACCTTCGACGAACGCCACTTCCGCGTTATGCGACCAGCAAAGGGCGGCCCTGCGTTCCGGCTACTCCCCCACGACTCCGCCTGACCAACCCGAGCCAACCCATCGGGCTGTCGCCCGGACTCGACTCACTTGCGCCTTGGGCTCGCGTCCCCGGGTCCTCTGGCCACTCGTGTTTCGGGTAGCGGCCGGCCATGTCTTTGCGGGCGTCGGCCCATGAGCCGGTCCAGAAGCCGCCGAGGTCGCTCGTGATCTGGATCGGCCGGTCGGCGGGTGACAGCAGCATCAGCTGCACCGGCTCACCTGCAATCAGCGGCCCTTGGGTGACGCCGAAGAATTCCTGGACCTTGGCCGCAATTGTGGGGACGTCGCCGGAGTAGTCGACCGCCACCCGCCACCCGCTCGTGCGCCACCTTCGCGCTCACGCCTTGCAA
>JAAELU010000734.1 GCA_024226255.1 bacterium
CGGTTGGACCGTCTACACCCGTTTTGACACTGCCCTCGACCTCGCCGTTCCGGCCTTGGTAATTGCCGCCCCGCTCATGTTGATGCCCCTGTGGCGACGGCTGGGCCGTACTCTGGCGGAAGCGCTGCCGAGGGCGTCCATCGGCGCTTGGGTGCTCTTCGTCATCGGCGGTGCCGTCTCGATCTATGGCGTGACAAGATTCCCGTTGGCGATTTGGGACCCGGAGAACTTCACCGCGAGCCCGGCCACCTTCTCCTTGGCGATCGACCTGGGGCAGCTCAAGCCACTCGCTGAGGGTGCCTTCAATGGACCGGTCATCGTGGCCGTGCTGGCCGTTCTCGCGGGGGGTTCCCTCCTGGGTCTGGCAGTTTCCGCACTGCGTCCTGCGGCTGGTGATGTTCCGGCGCTCCTAACCAAGAACTGGGCAGCATTTGGTGGCTTGCTCGCGACCGCGCTGGTCTTGTTCGCCTCCAAGTCGTCAATCAATGAGTGGGTCTTCGGAATATCGACGACCTGGCGGTTCTTCCTCGCAATGATCATGGCCGCCGCCGTCGGAGCGGCTTTCGGGGCGCTCCTCGAGGTGGTCCTCATTCGTCCGCTCTACGACCGGCCGATCTACCAGTTGATGCTCACACTTGGCGTCGGGTTCATCCTCATCGAGGTGGCTCGTGAGGTGTGGGGTCGCACCGATTTCAACATGCCTCGTCCGGCGGCTTTCAACGGCGTTGGAGAGAGTTGCCCTGGCCAGGGCGTCGGCGGCCTCTTCAGTGGTTGCGCCACGGTGGAGCTCTTCGGCAGTCGGATCCGTATCTACAACGAGGTACTGGTCGTGATCGTGGGCATTCTGGTTCTCATCGCCGTCACAATGCTGCTGCGTCGAACCCGCATCGGGATGATCATCCGCGCCGGCGTCCAGGACGCCGAGATGGTGGAGGCGCTCGGCATCAACGTGCGTCGGGTGTTCACACAGGTGTTTGCTCTGGGATCGGCGCTGGCTGCTCTCGGCGGAGTGTTGGCGGCGCCCTCGCTCGGCCTCAGTCCCACGATGGGTGCGTTGTTGCTGTTGTCCGCATTGATCGCTCTGGCGATCGGAGGCCTGACCAGCTTCCCCGGCGCCGCCGCTGGTGCGCTACTTGTCGGTCTCCTCCAGCAGACCATCATTCGTCTCGGACAGACCGGAATGAACCTGCCGTTCCTCGACGAGCCATTCAAACCATCGCCGACAGTCGTTCCTGCCGCCGCCGTGATGCTCATGGTGATCATTCTGCTCGTGCTCCCTTCCGGATTGTTTGGAAGGAGTGAACGATGACCGACCTCGTACCGCAGCTGCAATCCGGTCTTGGTGGCTGGCTGCGGCGCCATCGCGCTCTGTTGGTAGCAGTCGTCGGCCTGATCATGTTTCCCTTCTTCATTTCCGTCGTCGTCGATGGCAACGGCCTCGGCGCCGTGCTGTCGAACGACCAAGGCAACGCTCGGTTCCTTCAGGGGTTGGCGATCGAGATATTCATCCTGGCTCTGTACGCCATCAGCTACGACCTGATCCTCGGAGTCACCGGGCTGCTGTCGTTCGGTCACGCCATGTTCTTCGCGGTTGGTGCATACACGTTCGGGATCATGCTCAAGGAATACGAGATGGCCTGGCCGCTGGCGCTGGTGGTGGTCCTGATCGCGGCGCTGGTGCAGGCTGGCCTATTTGCGCTGGTGTTGCCGAGAGTGAAGGGGATCACGTTTGCCCTGGTGACCTTGGGGATGGCCTCGGTGTTCTGGATCGTCACTCAGTCGAGCGGCTCCGCCGATATCGCATGAGCCGCGATCGGTCTCCAGGGTGTGGCCGCTCCGGCGTGGTTCTTAGACACAACCAACGAGCGATTCGTCTTCTATCTGCTGACCATGGCGATCATGATTCTGGTGTACGTGGCCTACACGTGGATTGTCGATTCGCCGGCAGGCAAGGTGCTCATCTCGATTCGCGAGAACGAGGACAGGGCGCTCATGCTTGGCTACAACACCTTCTGGTTCAAGTTCCTCGCGCTGCTGGTCGCTTCGATCACGGCCGCCCTCGCCGGAGTGATCCATTCGCTTCATCAGCCGGTCGTCACACCCAATGTTGCCGGCCTCGGCTGGACTGTTACCGCGTTGCTCATCATCCTCATTGGCGGAGTCGGCACGATCAGTGGCGCTCTCATCGGCGCCGCGGTGTTCCGGCTGCTGCAGTTCTACCTGGAGAAATGGTTTGGCGGGGCGTCCGGGATCCTGATTGGTATCGCATACGTCTTGCTCGTGCTTTATCTGCCATACGGCATAGTTGGCACCTGGCGAGCTCGAGCCTTCCGTTTGAAAGAGGGCTGGAACCGGATCGGCAAGTTGGTCAAGTTCTAGAGGAGGTGACGGATGGCATTGCACGCCTTGCTGCGACGGCACGCGACCTACTACCCGGACGCCCTTGCCGTGGTGGTCGGGGACCAGCGCCTGTCTCACAGCCAATTCAATCGGCGCGTCAATCGGCTTGCCAACGCACTCAACACTGCCGGGCTAGGCCGCGACGACAAGCTGGCGATCATTCTGGACAACTCGCTGGCGGTGCTCGAGGTGTATCAGGCAGTAGCCAAGACCGGCATTGTTGTGGTCCCTCTGAGCCCGCTGTTGCGAGGCGAGGGTCTGGTCAACCTCATCAACGACGCCGATTCCGTCGGCGTCATCACGATGGGTCGTCTCCGCGGGGACGTCGACGAGGTCCGTGACAGGCTCACGGTACCGGCCGATCGTTTCTTCCTGGTCGACGGTGAAGCCGACGGCTGGACCAGCTACGACGATCTGGTTGCAACGGGCAGCGAAGAGGAGCCGGCCTGGGTCGACATGACTGACGACGACGTATACAACATCGTCTACAGCTCCGGCACCACAGGCCTGCCCAAAGGAATCGTCCACAACCACGGCATCCGTGAGGCGTACTGCACCGGCTTCGCTTCCTCGTACCGGATCCACCCCGAGAGCGTGATACTGCACTCGGGGTCTCTGGTATTCAACGGCTCATTCCTCACATTGATGCCTGCCTTCTATCACGGCTGCACTTACGTCTTGATGGAATCATTCGATGCAACCGAGATGGTTCGGCTCATGGCCGCCGAGAAGGTCACCCACGTGATGACGGTTCCGTCGCAGATCATCGCCCTCCTCGATGAGCCGGGCTTCGACGAAGCCGGTCTCCCGCACCTGGAGATGATTTGCTCGGTGGGCGCCCCGTTGCTGCTCGAGCACAAGCAGCGACTCTTCGATGTACTCCCTAGCCGGTTCTACGAGCTCTACGGTCTGACCGAGGGGTTCGTTACGATCCTCGATCGCGACGACGCCGTCTCCAAAGCCGGCTCGGTTGGCATTCCACCCCCGCTCTACGAAATGCGGATCGTTGACGACGACGGCATCGATCTGCCACCGGGCGAGGTCGGTGAGATTGTCGGTCGCGGCCCGATCACGATGCCCGGTTACTACAAGCGGCCGGACCTCACCGCCGAGGCAATTCGTGACGGCTGGCTGTTCACCGGCGACCTCGGATACGTGGACGACGATGGATTCCTGTTCCTGGTCGACCGCAAGAAGGACCTCATCATCTCGGGCGGCGTGAACGTATACCCGAAAGACATCGAAGAGGTCGTCGTTCAACACCCCGCTGTCTCGGATGCGGCTGTCTTTGGCATCGCCGACGCGAAATGGGGCGAAACGCCGGTGGCGGCGGTTCGAATTCGTTCCGGCGCGTCGGCGACCGGTGACGAGATTCGCGATTGGGCCAACGACCGCGTGTCTGCCCGGTTCCAGAAGCTCGCTGACGTCGTCATCCGGCCCGAGTTTCCGCTCAGCGTTGCGGGCAAGACGCTGCGCCGTGTCCTGCGCACCGACTACCTGGAGGAGAAGCAATGAGCGGCGCGGATCGCTACATCGATACCAACGGGATCCGCCTGCACTACGTGGAACACCAGGGGAGTGGGCCGACATTCATCATCACCCCGGGGCTGACGGCCAACG
>JAAELU010000735.1 GCA_024226255.1 bacterium
CTTGATCGCGGCATCGTTGACCTCGGCCATCTTGGCCGTGAGGTTCTTCGGGCTCCGGTTGCGCAGCTCCTTGACTGTGTCAACGCCGGCGGCTTCGAGGAGATCGGAGTACTCAGACCCGACGCCCTTGACCCGCATCAGATCGGAGCGGTTGACCCACTCGAGGATCGTGCTGGCACCAAAACCGGTGGCATTGGCCAACTCATTGCGGCCCTTCCTCGTTGCGCCTCGCTTCAGAAGCGCTTCGCAGCTCCGGACGCCGGCAGCGCGCAGCTTCTTCGCGTAGGCAGGTCCGATGCCTTCGATTGTGTCGATCGACGCCATGGCAGTGATGTTCCTCTCGGTTGGTTTTGAGCTATCGGCTCACCTTTGACCCGGGTTCGGCGAGATAGTTCCGAGCCGGTCAAAGTAACTATGGCCTCACGAGGCCGGTTAGTCGAATCTATCAGCCTGGCTCGACGGTAGGCGCCAGCGTCCTGCGAAGTGAGGCGGATGGTGCAAGGGCCAGCAGAGCCAGGCCCGCCGCGATCTGGAACGGGAGAAAAGGGTCAATGGCGAACAGGACGCCCCCAATGGCGGTCGCCAAGATGGTGCCGAGCGAGGCAAGAGACTGATACAGGCCGAGGATGCCACCACGCAAGGAATCGTCTACGGCCTTTGTCGCCGTGGATTGGGTAGGCGGCACCGTGAGGCCCGAGCCTGTTGCAAAGAAGGCACTGCCGAACGCCGCCAACCACGGCGAGGAGGTCACCGCGATGATCGCGATTCCAACGGCACGTATGAGTATTCCGACCTGGATGAGTCGCAATTCGCCAAAGCGCGCCAAGGCCGGACGCAGCAGCGTGGTCTGCGTGAGGAATTGGCTGAGTCCGACCACCGTGAGGATCAGGCCGACCCCCAAGCCGACGGAGGACGGTTCCCACGTTTCGAAGAGAACCGCCTCTCCAAAGAGAGCGAACGTTCCGACGAGTAGTCCGAGCACAGACTGGCCGAGGAAGCCGAGAGTGAGAACGGCCATGATGGGTTTGCTCGACGTGACCAACTTGATGCTCATTTTCGGCTTCTGCTCAGTTTCGTGCTGGTCAGTTGGCTCGAGGCTCTCGTCGAGCACGCGCCAGGTCATGATGAGTGTCGCCAGGGCGGCTATGGCGGCGAGCAGATAGGGGACCCGCGGACCAAGGGCTTGCGCCGCGAATCCACCCAACGCCGGGCCGACGACGAAGCTGATTCCAAAAGCAGCCAGGATCATGCCAAGAGCTTCAGAGCGCTTCGAGGCGGGGGTCACGTCGGTGACGTAAGCCTGGGCCACGATGATGTTGCCCCCGGTGATGCCGTCGAGAATCCGCGCCGCGTAAAGCACCCAAGCTGCCTGGGCGGTTCCCAGCGCAACAAACGCGATCACGGTCCCTATCTGGCTGAAGATGAGCACAGGAACCCTGCCGATCCGGTCAGAAAGCCGCCCCAGGTAGGGGCCGGCGAGGAACTGTGCGGCGAAGAATGAGGCGGCGAGCAGGGTGATGGCCTGGGGCGATAGCCCGAATTCGTCTTGGGCGTACAGCGGCAGGATCGGAAGAATCAGGGAGGCCCCAACCATCTGCACAAATACGATCATGAGGATCGTTGTGAGTCGTTTGTCGAGGTGGCGAAACAAGGCGGGCCCATCCACCCGTTTGGCTCAGCGGGCAGCAGGACAATAGCCCGCGGAGCCCAATTCAGTGAACTGGAGCCTCGTGGTGGATTGTCGAGTCGCGCCGTCCCGTTTGGTGAGGTTCTGTAGCGTTCAGGCCTTGTCAGATTCCCAATTGTGGCATAGGGTTGACCACGGAGAGCGGTCGCCATGCCACCAATGGCAGCCGCATACGCTTGAGGAGAGGGATATCGATGGTTGGTGCTCGGTCGCTACGGCGCGCAATGATCACAGTGTTTGCCTACGCCGCGTTGCTGACCGTGCCGGCCGTGCCGGCGGGAGCCGCCAATGACAAGGTGCCGGACTACAACGGGGCCCCCGACACTGCTCTGCTGGCGCGCTACCACACGCTCGAATCTGACGACGGCAAGCTGGTCAAGGCCGTCGACAATCTGAAATACCAGCCACGCAGTTTCGCGCCCGGTACTGACGTTGACGCCGACCCGTTCAGTTCGGCGGTCGTTGATGATGCGGGCGGCTACCTGGGATGGGACGTATTGACCCCGCCGCGCAACTGGAGCAACGTCACCCGCAATCCGTGGCTTCACTTCAACCTGGATCGTCGGGCCGCGGCTGCGATCGTGTGGAGGTCTGACAAGGCCAAGCCGGGCTGGCTCAACTCTTGGAGTCGATCCGGCCAGGTCGTAATCGACGGGCGAACCTACCCGGTCTACAAGAAGGCGCTCGCCAGCGGAGCTCACTCCCTCGGTGGCCCAGCGACGACCAGTGATTACGTCCGCAACTACCTGGTGCTGCTGGCGGAAGAGAACGGATCGGCCACTCCCGAGCCGCTTGTGCCCGCCAATCGACCTGCGATAGAACCCAACACGCTGTGTCCCCAGTGGCTGCACGACAGCTACTCGACCAAGGGACCCGATGGCAATACCTACGGAACCTGGCACCCCCAGATCGATCCGACGTTCTGGTGCTACTTCGGCCACGACCATGGGTCCAACCCGAATCTGATCCCAGGCAGTCCCAAGGTGCCGTACCAATACATCGCCGCCAAGGTTCCCCAGATCGAGCCCAACGTCGGCTTCAAAGAGTTCACATTCGAGTACCAGAATCACTACGTCCGTATCGTGGAGCACTTCGGAACTGCCAGCGAACGGCGAGTCTGCGCCCGGTTCCACACGATGTATGTCATGGTGTACGACGCCAACGGCAATGAGAAGTTCCGGACGGGTTTCAAGGCCGACTTCGGTGCTGCCATCAGCGCAGCCAATCAGACGACGCTGACCGGTTCGACATGTGGCTACAGCATGGCGGCGGTTCGTGTCGCTACGGATGCATTCCGGCGCTTCCGGCGCGAAGCCGACAGCGGCCACTACGAGGTGTGGCGCACCGTTCCCACCAGCAACACGACCAACCTGGGCCTGGTGTTGAACCATACGTTTGATATCCGGGACCCCTATTCCTTCTGTCCAACGCAGAATTGCACCGACGTCGAATTGCACTCACCCGATCGCCGTCAGACCGAAACACGTCGCACACTTCAGCTGCGCGGCCTCGAGATCCGTTCGTCCTTTGCTCTCGATACCGGCACCTATTACACCGATCCATTTGGGGCCGGAATCGTGCCCGCGGGAGCCTCCAATGCGGTCCAGAATTATGTGGCTCCCGGCTTCACGATGGTGTTTCCTTCTGATGACTTTCGCTGCGAGGTTGTCGACCCGTGGAACATGAAGTTCAAGTGCGACAAAAACAATTCGCGAGTGCCTCGAACCAATCTCGAGCGCGGGACCGCTCCGATGGCGGACGGGGATCTGCCTGACGTGACGTTGAATCTTCCAACATGCAACGGCCACTTGGCGACCATCGTCGGAACACCAGGTAACGACACTCTGGTCGGCTCGGCGCTGAGGGACGTCATCGTCGGGCTCGGCGGCAACGATGTGATCGAGGGCAAAGGCGGCGACGACATCATTTGCGGAGGACCCGGCCGAGATCGTATCAAGGGCAGCGGAGGCAACGACGTTCTTTTCGGAGGTACTGGCAAGGATCGCCTGTTCGGGGCGGCAGGGCGCGACGTTCTTTGGGGCGGCGGCAATGACGACGTCATGACCGGCGGTTCCGGACGTGATGTTCTCATCGGACAGCGGGGGAGCGATACCGCCAAGGGCCGCGGCGGTGACGATCTGCTCTTGGGCGGGCCCCACGATGACACCCTCGTGGGCGGAGCGGGCGACGATGTAATCAAGGGCCAGAAGGGTACCGATTCGTGTGCAGAGCCGAGCGACACTCTGTACACATGCGAATGACGCTAATTCCTTGGATGCGCTAGAACGTATCGAGGAGTAGAGGGGCCAGGCAGGGGTTCGTCGGCATTGCCGACGGGCCTCTGTTTTGTGTCGAGGAGCAAGTCGGTCCGGCTACTGAGTATCAAGTATTCAGTATCGAGCACTGATCACTGCGACCCCTTAGGCCAATGCCTCGGAGACTGCGTGGATGACGACGCCGATGAGGGCTCCGACGATGGTTCCGTTGATCCTGATGTACTGCAGGTCTTTGCCGACGAGGAGCTCGATTCGGGATGCAGTTTCTTTGGCATCCCAGCGCTCGACCGTGCCGGCAACCAGGCGGACGATCTCGTCGCCTGATTCGGCGAGGGTCCGTTCTGCGGTGTCGGCGATCCAATGGTCGACGGTGCGTTGCAGGTCAGCGTCCTCCATCAGGCGATGCGCCAAGTCGACGATCGTCTGCTCGATTCGCTGCCGGGCCGCGCTCTCAGGGCGCTCCAAGGCATGCACAAGGTCCCTCTTGAGTTGCTTCCACAGTCCGGCGGCCCAAGAGCGGAACTCCGGGTTATTGAGGAGCTCCTCCTTGAGTTCATCGACGCGCTGCCGGCTCGCGGGAGATTCGCGCATTTGCCTGGCGAGCTTGGCCGCCCGGGTATCAAGGTCGTGGCGAAGTTCGTGGTTCGGGTTGGCCTTGAGGTCGGCGATGAAGGACTGGATCCCCTCGAGGACTCGTCGGAACACGGCATCATCGACCGTCTCGGGCACCCACCATGGGGACTCCTGGCCGAGGCGGCTGCGCAAGACGTCACGATTGTCTACGACCGCTTTCTCGATGCCGCTGAGAACTCCATCCACAAGAACGTGGTGACGCCCGTCGGCCATGACATTGTCGATCGTTCCTCCGATGAGCGGAGCGAGCGGGATCGCCCGGACACGTGAGGCCACTATTCCCTCGATCGATTCCTGAACTTCATCATCCTTGAGCAATTCCACGGTTGTCCTGGTCAACGTGGCGAGTTGGGAGGAAACGGCTGCAGCATTCTCCGGTTGGCTCAACCACGACCCGAGACGTTTGGCCGGGTGCGACTCTCGGATTCGTTCGGCAACCTCACCCGGCGCAAGGAAGTTCCCTTGGATGAACTCGCCAAGCCCTCGACCGATGGCATCCTTTCCCCGAGGAATGAGCGCGGTGTGCGGAATCGGAACGCCGAGCGGGTGTTTGAAGATCGCCGTGACTGCGAACCAGTCGGCAATCGCACCAACCATGGCTGCTTCCGATGCGGCTCGCAGGTAACCCACCCAAGTGGCGTCCGATGCAAACTGCAATGTCCACAGAAAGATGACCGCGGCCACGACGAGCAGCGACGTCGCAACCGAACGCATGAACCGAAGGGCGCGGCGGCGTCCTTCATCGGCCGGAGGCAAGGACACTTGGGGTGAAGTCATCGCACTCATCGTACGCCCGCCCTCAACAGTGCCCAACCATCGTCGGGGTGCTGCGATACTCCGATCCGGGCCAAAAGCTGAAGGGCGAGCGGTGGATGTCGAATTGATTGAGCTAGCAGCAGCGTTCGTCGTTGTGGCGTTCGCCGCGGCCGCTCAGGGTACGGTTGGGATGGGTTTCAACATATTGGCGGTGCCGGTGATGGCGCTGATCAACCCGGCCCTGGCCCCGGTCCCTCAGCTGATCTTGTCTCTGCCGCTAACTATTGGGTCTGTGGCCCGAGAGCGGGCCGGAGTGGACCGCAGCGGAGTGTTCTGGATCCTCATGGGGAGATTCCCAGGGGCGGCGATCGGAGTGTGGCTATTGAGCATCGCTACCGACCGTTCTCTCGACCTCTTCATCGGTTCGATGGTTCTCGGCGCGGTGCTCATGCTGGCGAGCGGGATCCGTCTCGTGCGCACCCGATCGGTCGAATTTGCTACCGGTGTGTTTGCCGGAATCTCATCCTATGTGGCGACCATAGGGGGTCCGCCGGTCGCGCTGTTGTACAGCAAGGACGAAGGGGCAACGGTGCGAGCAACGCTCGGATTGATCTTCCTGTTGGGGTCGACAATAACGCTGCTGGCAAGGACGGTCGCGGGCGACATCACCGGCAGCGATGTGGTGATTGGAGTCAGTCTCTTCCCAGCGGCTGCCATTGGTTTCGCGTTCAGTTCACGTCTCAAGGAGCGGGTTACCGCACGTCACCTGCGGGTGGCGATTCTCAGCCTATCGAGCGTCGCCGCTGTTGCGTTGCTGTCGCGGGCGATCTGAGTACGAAGCCGCAAAGGCTGGTTCGCTAGTCGATCTCCGGACGCTTCCGCAGTCGTTTGGCATCGCCTCTGCGCCGTTTGGCGTCAAGGCGGCGCCGGTGAGCTGCCCGGGACGGTTTAGTTGGTCGTCGTGGGGTTTTGACGACCAGCGCCGCTCTCAGTAGCTCGGCGAGTTGAGCCCGCGCCTTGCTGCGGTTGCGCCACTGCGAGCGGCTGTTGTCGGCGACCACACGAATTGAACCGCCCTTGCCGCGGCTGTCGAGGCCGGCGGCCAATCGCTCCTTGGCGGTGTCATCGATTATCCGGCTGGCCCGGAAATTCCAAACCATCGACACTCCGGTCGCTGAGCGGTTGGCATGTTGGCCACCCGGCCCTCCAGAAGTCAGGAAAGAAATCTCGAGTTCAGACTCGGGGATCGTGAGGCGTGGCGTGACTGGCAAGTCACCGGCAGCGCCTTCGGATTGTCCGGTCACGGGCGCCAAGCCAGCGTCCGTTGCACAGCGGCGGTGACCGCTGCGCTGTCCGCAAGACCCAAGGCGGCGATGTGTCCATCCGGCCTGATCAAGGCGGCGGTGCCAGCGGCGAAGCCGAGTGCCCTTGCCATATGGCCTGCTGGTTCGTCGATCGTGAGGCCGTAGCCGGTCACCGGAGCATCTGTAGCGGTTTCCGCTCGAGGGTGCGGCGCCGGGTCTTCGAACCCCGTTCCGATTGGGACACGAGAAACCCCGTCGTGGCTCCTGTCACTCGCAAGTTCTCCTCGGCGGCGGCCCGGCGCTTGGTCGCGTAGCTGTCGAGCAAGGCATTGGTGGCCCGGCCGTTGAGCACAAATCCGATCTTCCATGCGATGTTCTCCACGTCCTGCACACACGCAGCTTGGTCAACCACTCGCCGGCCATGACCGGCGTCGCTCAAGCCTCAAAAACGACAGGAAAACCCTCTGGGCGTATGCGCCATCGTCGAGGATCTCGAGCGTTTCCTCCTTGGCGATCAGGTCTGCCGCTGAGGCGAATGGCTTTGACAAAGATGCTCTTCGAGTACTGCTGTCGAGGATAACCGAAGGCGTCGCCGACCCATCGGGCGCGCTACGCTCGGCTGATGCCTGATTCACTCATCACGGAAACTGAAGTCGCAGCTCGGGTTGCCGAGCTGGCAGCAGAGATCGACGCTGACTACGCCGCAACGGATGAGTTGATCCTCATTGGTGTATTGAAGGGTTCGTTCATCTTCCTTGCGGACCTGGCAAGGCGTCTCGAGGTCAAGCACCGGGTCGAATTCATCGCCGTCACCAGCTACGGAGAGTCGGAGTCGATCCATTCTGGGGCGGTGCGGATGTTGATGGACGTCCGCCACGACATCGAGGACTGCGATGTGCTCGTGGTCGAGGACATCGTCGACTCGGGACAGACGCTCGAATACCTCATGCGCTTGTTGGCTGCTCGCGCTCCGAAGTCGCTCCACGCCTGCACCCTTCTACGGAAGCCAGATCGGCTCGAAGTGGATGTTGACGTTTCCTACGTCGGATTCGACATCCCGGATGTCTGGGTCGTGGGCTACGGACTCGACTGGGCAGAGCGGTTTCGCACGCTTCCATATATCGGGCAAATCGAGCCTCAGGTCTAGCCCGTAGTCATGGCGGTACTAAGTGCTCTCCCATGTGGCTAACCTCTGTGGTGGAGGAGCCGCAAGTGGGGCTCCGCAGACATGGCGGCCGTGTTGCGGTGGGCCAGAAAGTGATCAGACAAGTTGAATATCTTCGTAGGCAACCTGCCGTTCTCCACGGACGGCACAGCATTGGAAGAGCTCTTTGGCACCCACGGCGCAGTTAGCTCGGCCACCGTTGTCACAGACCGGGAGACCGGACGTTCGCGCGGCTTCGGATTCGTTGAAATGGACGATGACGCTGGACGTGCAGCCATTGAGGCACTTAACGGTGCCGACTTCGGCGGACGGGCGCTCACGGTAAACGAGGCCCGGCCCCGCAGCCCCCGTTAACGACCCACAGCTAAATAACAGTGACAGACCGGTATGACCTCGTCGTAATTGGCGGCGGGTCTGCCGGTTCTGTTATTGCCAACCGCCTCTCCGAGGACCCCACGATCCGAGTCCTCGTGCTCGAGGCGGGCCGCCCCGACTACAAATGGGATGTCTTCATCCACATGCCCGGGGCGTTCTCCATTCCCATTGGCAAGGCCCGATACGACTGGATGTACGAGTCGGAGCCCGAGCCCCACATGGGCGGCCGCCGGATCTATCACGCCAGGGGCAAGGTGCTTGGTGGTTCCAGCAGTATCAATGGGATGATCTTTCAGCGCGGCAATCCAATGGACTACGAACGTTGGGCCGCTGATCCGGGGATGGGGAAGTGGGACTACGCCCACTGCCTTCCGTACTTCAAGCGAATGGAAACCTGTCTCGTCGGAGGGGATGATTTCCGCGGTGACTCGGGACCGTTACTCCTCGAGCGAGGTCCTGCCACTTCTCCGTTGTTCGAGGCCTTCCTCACGGCGGTCGAACAGGCCGGCTATCCGCTCACCACAGATGTCAACGGATACCAACAGGAGGGTTTTGCCCGCTTTGATCGCAACATTCATCGTGGTCGCCGAATGAGCGCGGCGCGGGCCTATCTCCATCCTGCGATGAGCCGGCCAAATCTCGATGTTGTTACCAGGGCGCTCGTTTCGCGAGTGCGTTTCTCAGGCCATAGGGCCGTCGGCGTCGACTATGTGCGGCGGGGCCGGACCGAATCCGTAGATGCTGGAGAGATCATCCTGTGTGGTGGTTCGATCAATTCGCCTCAGCTACTGCAGGTCTCAGGAGTTGGCCCGGCGGCCCATCTCGAGTCGCTGGGGATCGATGTCGTTCATGATCTTCCCGGCGTGGGCCAGAACATGCAGGACCACCTAGAGGTCTATGTTCAACACGCCAGCTCCCAGCCGGTATCGATGTATCCCGCCCTCAAATGGTGGAATCGGCCCCTCATCGCGTTGCAGTGGATACTGCGCAAGGGTGCCGCTGCCACCAATCACTTCGAAGCGGGTGGCTTCATTCGCAGCAACGCCGATGTTGCCTATCCCAATCTGATGTTTCATTTTCTGCCTCTCGCCGTGCGCTACGACGGCACCGTGCCCGGCAAGGGAGGCCACGGTTATCAAGTGCATGTTGGACCGATGTACTCCAATTCCACCGGCAGCGTGATGGTCAAATCTCCCGACGTGGCGGTGAAGCCGGAGCTGCGATTCAACTATCTCTCGACGAAGCAGGATGAGCGGGAGTGGGTGGAGGCCATTGCACACGCACGCCACATTCTCGGCCAGCCGGCATTCGCTGAGTACGACGCGGGGGAACTGTCGCCCGGGTCTGACGTGAAGACCGATGAGGAGATTCTCGATTGGGTTGGGAAGGATGCCGAAACTGCCTTGCATCCGTGCGGCACCGCCAAGATGGGTGTCGACGAGTTGGCGGTCACGGATCCAGAAACGCTGCAGGTCCATGGACTTGAGGGACTCCGCGTAGTGGACGCCTCAGTGATGCCGTACGTGACCAATGGCAACATCTACGCGCCCGTGATGATGCTGGCGGAGAAGGCCGCCGATGCCATTCGCGGTGCAACGCCACTGCCACCATCCGACGTCGACTACTACCGACACGAAGGTGGCGCTTGAATAGGCTGTGGGGACGGCTCGGGCGCGACGGCGGAGGCATACGATGACAGACACTTTGGCCAAGGAGCGCAAGACCGGCGTCGGGCGCTGGATCGGGTTCGCCGCCTGGGACCTCGCAGTTGTCGTGTCTTTCGTTCTGATCGGTCGTGACACCCACCAAGAATCCATCGGGTTCTCCGAGGTTGTGCGAACCGGCGCCCCATTTGTCCTCGCCGTGGCCGGCGCCTGGCTAACGCCCATGGTCCATCGGCAGCCATGGCTGGTGGCGGTTGGAATCGCCACCGGTGTCATTACCTCGGTCATGGGGCTCTTCTTCCGCTCAGTGGTATTTGGTGAAGGTCTGTCTGGTGTATTCCCGGTCGTCACGGCTCTGTACCTGATAGGCCTGATGGGGCTCGGCAGGGTGGTCTTCAGGCTCTGGGTCGTCGGCCGGGCCGCGGCAAGGTTCTGATGGTGGACCAACCCCTTCGCAGTAACTGGCTTCTCGATCCCGATGTTCATTTCGTCAATCACGGCTCCTTTGGCGCCTGCCCACGGCCGGTGCTCGATCACCAGCAGCGGCTTCGAGATCAGCTTGAACGGGAACCGGTTGCCTTCATGGAGCGGGAGCTGCCGGTTCACCTCGAGGACGTCCGGGCGGTTCTTGGGGGATTCCTCGGAGCCGACCCGAAAGACCTGGCTTTTGTCAACAACGCCACTTCCGGTGTCAACGCCGTGTTGCGGTCACTTCCATTCGGGCCTCAATCCGAAATCGTCGTCACGAATCACGCCTACGGCGCGTGCCGCCAGGCGCTGGAGTTCGTAGCGGCGCGCAGCGAGGCGCAAATCAAGCTCGTTTCAATACCTTTGACCGCCACGAGCGATCAAATGCTCGAAGCGGTAGTCGCAGCTGTCACCGATCGGACGGAACTGGTGCTCATCGACCACGTTGCGAGCCCGACCGCAGTCATCTTCCCGGTCGAAGAGTTGGTCGCCGAGCTGAATCGGCGAGACATCGACACCCTGGTGGACGGAGCCCACGCGCCGGGAATGGTACGACTACGACTCGAGGAACTGGGCGCGGCCTACTACACCGGAAACTGCCACAAGTGGATGTGTGCTCCCAAAGGGGCCGCCTTCTTGTACGTTCGCCCCGATCGGCACAGCTCGGTCTACCCGACTGTGATTAGCCACGGGTACCAGAGGGCGAATTCGGGGGAGTCGGGCCTGCATGAACTGTTCGATTGGGTGGGCACCGACGATCCGACTGCCCTCCTTTCGGTCGGTGTGGCAATCGAGACCATTGCGTCCTACCACCCAGGGGGATGGCCGGGCGTCATGAAAGCAAACCGCGAGCTGGCTGCTGCCGGAGCCGCGTTGGTGGCCGAAGCGCTCGGAACGACGGAGCGCACCCCACCAGCCGCCAGCGGCTCAATGGTGGCGGTGGGTTTGCCGCCGGGATCGCGCGATGGAGCACGCTGGGATCCGCTTCAGGACCGACTCTTGTTCGAACATGGAGTTGAGGTCCCCATCGTGGCGTGGCCGCGGGCGCCGCACCGGCTCGTGCGAATCTCTGCCCACTTGTACAACGATCTCGACGACTACCGAGCCCTGGCCGCCGCGCTGCAGTCATTGTTGTGAAGCGCGCTGCGGGTGCTCGATGCTCTCTCCGATAACGACACGGTGCTAACGCGACCGGAGGCGCCGATCGAATCTCGGCGGCGATAGCCCTGCTCGCGGACATCGACATTCAAGACGAATACGGATCAACCGGGCCTGACAGCACCGGCCTGATACTCAGATTTCAAATCGAGGGGACCACGGTCCAAACAAGCTATGACCCATCGAAGCTACCCCGAACTGTTGGGGGCCTCACGTTCAGCTTCCCCCGATCCATCGGAGATGTCCCGTTGGAGTTCGTGGAACTCGATGAGATCGTGCGCGGGTTTCTGGCGGCCGCCCGCAAGTGTCATGAGAGCGCACTATTCGACCTGAGCTATTGCGAGAACGAAGAGCCCGGACTGTCAGAGATCGAGCGACGCCTCTGAGTCAGTCGCCGACGTAGCGCCTTCGACTAACTGGGTAGCGGAGGCATGACGACACCGGGTTCCAATCCGGCCTCGGCGATGATTGTCCGGACGGCAGCCGGCATGTCGTCGGCGCTGAATTGCTGCACCACTTCGACGCCTACCAGGGAAGTGTCACCGGGTTCGGAGGCAGAGATGTCGCTCCAGTTGTTCCGGCCAATCAAGGTGAGGCCCTCGACCCATCCCGGAACGTCCCGATTGATCCGCCACGCTGTCACCTGCAGCCAGCGAGTGGCACCGGCGAACACGTTATCGACCATGAGGATGTTGCGCGTTCCCTTGTCGAGTTGGATCCCGGGTCGCTTGGCGAAACTCGCGTCGACCGGGTCAGACGGCGCCTTGAACTGAGGGGCGGCGTCGGCGTTGTTGGCGAAGTTGCCTCTGATCTGGGTGAAGTCCCGCCTGGCCGCACCCGGCTCTGCGACTGGCCCGAGCAGATAGATTGGAGCGCCGTCGTAGAGCAGGTTGACCACATTCTCGAAGTAGTTGTTCTCCACCTCGATAGCCCGGTGGACGGTGGACGCCTGGTTGTCCTCCCATCCCCAGCCGAGGCTCAAGGCGCTGTAGGGAAGGTCGCGAAAGAGGTTGTGGCTGACGACAGCTCCGCTCGCCTTCGTAATCTGGACACCGACCGACGCGTAGTACTCGGCGGCGGCACGATCGACGATGTTGTTCGTGAAGACCAGATCCTTGATCGCGCCCTCCATAGGTTCGTCGATTTCGTCGTGAACCGGATGCCCGGCAACAAGTGCTGCTGCCGAGATGTCGACGAACAGATTGCGATCCAGCGTCGCTCGGACGACGTCGTTATGGAGCAGAACGCCAATCGCCCCGAACTCGGTGAAGACGTTTCCGGTGAAGGATATGTTCCGAGCAGAATCGACCTGGATGGCAGCGCCGGGCAGATTGGGGAATCGATCCCCATCGAGATGGGGGTGGCGCTGTCCGTCATACTCCATCCATTCTGCCTGTCGCCAACCCGTGAACCAGTTGGCAGCCTGTGAGATCACCGAACCCGTC
>JAAELU010000736.1 GCA_024226255.1 bacterium
AAGTCCCTGTGGATCGTGCTGTTGCCTTACGCCATGATCAATGCGGCCGGCTGGATGTTGACCGGCAAGAAGGAAGAGGCCGAGGCCGTCGCCGACAGCAAGGATGCGAAAGGACGGTTCACCCCGGCCGCACTTCGGGCACGCAAGGGCGTTGGCGGCACCGATCGGCACCGCATGGTGCGCTTCCTCGGAGTGTGGCTGAGCATTGCCTTTGGGCTGTGGCTGGCCGCCATCGCCATCGACTTCATGGCTCTGCAATGTGGAGGTCAGCAGGAGTGTGCCAAGAGTTTCTCTTGGTTGAAGTGGCTCAACGGCGCCGGTGACTTCATCCAGAGCCATCCGGCCCGGCTGATGGTTCTCGGACTGGTCGTGCCCATCGTCGGCTTATTGGTGGCGTGGCAGATCGCCTTTCGTAGCCGCAAAAAGGCAGAAGACAGTTTCCACCCGGAAACCGCGGTGGAATACGAGCAAGCGGGTTCCGAGAAGCGGGCAAAGATCCAGGACGATTGGTCCGAGGCTGTCGGGGCCGATGCCACCGACACGGCCCTGGCCCGTGGCGACTTGTGGGGGAGCCCCGGTCGAGTCGCCGCGTTGACCCGAGTCCATCTGACGGCACCGCTGTGCGCCATTGCGGCCGCTCTGGCGTTCAGCCTCGCCTGGCTCGAGGACCAAACTGGCGATTCCAGCGGGCTGGCGACAGGGCTTGGCGTCTTCGCGTTACTCGTCGGGCTTTGGACCGTTTCGCGAACCCTGCCCGGCGGTCCCCGATCCCAATCGGGGACCTGGTGGCTGCTGGCGTTCTCCGCCGGCGTGTTGGTTGTTGTCGCCATTCTTGCTTGGACGATCGGGCCCAAGTGGAGCGAGCTGGAGGCGGGACTCGAGCTGGAGGCAGTGGCTGAGTGGGAGGCAGCGGACGGGTCGGGGACTCCGCCTGAGGTCGATCGGTGGGAGGCGGCCCTTGCTACCCGAGCGCAATTCAACCAATGGCTGCTGTACCTGGCGATGGCTCCGATCGTTCTCCTGCTTGTCGTATTCGCCATCCAGATCAACCGAGCCAAGTACCACTATTCGGAGATCATCGGAAAGGAGGCGATCGCTGAGGCCAAGACGGCCAAGACGGCCAAGACGGCCGACGAGGCTGGCAAAGCCGAAGAGGCGGCGGCAGAAGAGTCAGCTGCGGATGGAGGCCAGGAAGGCGAAGGCTCGGCCCTCGATGGAGGCCAGGAAGGCCAAGACTCGGACCCAGAAGTGGGCGGCGAGCTGGCGAAGGTACACAGCAAGTGGGGTGCCTGGGTTGCGGCGGCCCTCGCGGTCGTCGCCGGGGCGCCGGTCCTGTCGGGTGGAGCGATCTGGCTGGGCGGCTACATGGACCGCTTCTCGGAGACCGACGAAGAGTGTCTGTTGTGTGTCAACAAGTATGAGATAGCCATTGCCGATTTCTACTCGGCGGCTGCGGTTGCAGTCCTGATTGTCATTGCTGTGATCCTGCTGGTTCTCATCTGGTACGTCATGAAGTTGCAGCTAGCACGCAAGCCGGAACCGCGGACGTCGTGGCTCAAGCCGATCTGGCGCCCACTCCAGACACTCTTCTGGCTCAGGAACGTCGGCAAGGGCAGCGCCACACTATCTCCGACCGACTTGAACGAACGCACTCAGAAGGAACTGTGGAAAGACCTCGTCGAGACGAAGGGTGATTCGAGTGGCAAGCTCGGTCTTGCCCAGGCCAGGGAGTCCTTTCCGAACCTGTCAACCAACGACGACGTCGTCGCCGGAGCCTGGAAGCAGCACTACGGCTTCAGGGGCTGGGTAGAAGGCCTCGTCGGCACCAGGCTTGCCGTCGAGTTCGGGATCCTCGAGATCACAAGAACCGCCCTTTGGGGACTCGGCACCGCCACCGCGTTGGGTCTGTGGGCCGTGGTCTCATGGGGCAATTTCCTGGACACGCTGACCGCTTGGAGCTGGCCGATCACAGTCGCCAAGTGGGCCATGGTGGCTCTTCTCGTCGCGGTTGTCGGCATGATGTACCGGTCGTACAAAGACAGCGAGATGCGTCGCAATGTCGCCCGAGTGTGGGACGTCATCACGTTCTTCCCGCGCTGGTTCCACCCGTTTGCGCCCCCCAGCTACGCGGCGGCGGCGCTGCCCCAGTTGCGGACGCACCTCCGAGTCCGCCATCAAGGCCATCCGGTGGTTATCGCGGCGCACAGCCAGGGCACGGTTCTGGCGGTCGCCACCGTCGCTCGTCTGTCTGAAACCGAACGCAAGGGTGTGGCCTTGCTGACGTTCGGCAGCCCGGTTCGATCGTTGTATGGGTGGTTCTTCCCCCGGTACTTCGGAAGGGCGGAGATGGATGTGATCAGGACCTCTCTCAGCGAGGTCCACGAGGACAACGGGGTCGGCGGGGTCAGGGTGGTCATCGGACCGCCCAGGTGGCGAAATCTGCGCCGTGCCTCCGATCCGCTGGCGGGAACCATCTTCACCAAACCGGGCCACGAGAGCGCATCGGGCATCGCCTGGGAGACGGACGTCAACCCGACGGACGGCAGCCGGCGGGTAAACGAAGTCGACTGGATACTGCCGGATCCCTTCCCCGAATGGCCGGCGGAAGGTGACCCGATGCCTCCGACGAAGGGCCACTCCAACTATCAAGCCGACAGGCCCTACTGGACGGCGCGTTGTGAGTTGTTTGCACTGCTCGAGGCAGATCCTGCCGAGGTCGGCTGCCCCCACACACCGTCTGCCCACGCCGCGGCTCATGGCGACGAGGAGGTCATAGAGGAGTGACGAACCAAGGGGAGGAAGAATGACGAACGGCCAAGCCAACAAGCCGAGCAAAGCAGAGTGCCGCAAGCTTCTGGAGCAGGTCGACCGGCTCGTGCTCGCGCAGACCAATGTGTTCATCCGCAAGCTGTTGCGGGACATTGGGAAGAAGCCGGGGGCCAACAAGGCGGAGTTCCGCAAAAGCCTCGAGGAGGCCATCTGCGACGACGGCACTCTCACCAAGGAACTGCTCGATACGTGGCTGCGTCGCGTTGAAGGTTGGGGCAACCAGCACGTCTACGCCTTTGGGGTGCCGGACGACATGGCTGATGCCACGGTTTGGAACAGCGAGGCTTCCGTCAAGAAGGTGGCTGCAGCCGCGTTTACGAACACTTGGCGGGCGCCGATTAGCGACAAGTTCCCGCCCAGCCCGCAGCTCACCCGCATCGACTACAGCCCGGATCCGGGCCTCTTCGTCGTGGAGTGGCATGAGCGGACAGATGCTTGGGTTCGAGAGCTGGGCTCGGACATCAAGCGGCCCAAAGGCGGGGACGCATACTGGTACAAGGCGTTCCGTGAGGAGCCAAGCCGCAGAGTGATGCGCTTCGCCTTACGACTGCGGCGCCAGACCGGAGCGCGCCCTTTGGCCGCACTATTCCTCCGGGAGCCGGTGCGCAGCAAGGAGCATGGCAACTCGCTCGATATCGCATGGCGTGATCTCGACAAGCTGGTGTTTGGTGGCCAGTCCCTCAGGGCCGTGAAGAACTGGCCGTGGAGCATCTCGAGCCTGGTCAAGAATCTCGATCAGCGAATACAGGACGACAAGCAGAAGGACTTCAAGAGCAAGGCAACCAAATTCGCCGATGGCGATGCCACAGTCGAGTTCGTGGCGCCTGCCGCCATGGATCTGCCGGACACGATCAAGACCGCCCGGCTCGCCATCACCAAGTTCATGGGGCAACCCACGTTCGTGGGCTCGAGCGGTGACTTTCGAATGCAGGCCGACGCCCGCCCGACGTCGCGTGAAGCTCACGTCATGCTGTTCCAGGACGGCAACCGAATGAAGATCATGACCGAACTCGATGAGGAAGACGTCTGGATGATCCTCGAGAAGTTCGATGGGATCCGATGAGTACTCGGCCGGCTTGGGCAGCGCTGCGCGCTGAGGGGTTTCCCAATGCGTGGATCGACTATCTCGAAGGTGTCGATAGCGAGGGTGGGCAGCTGAGTGTGACGCCGGAGTTCCTTGGCGGCCTCGATGTCACTCCCGAGGATCGAACGCGGCACAGCGACCTCCCGGCGGCAGCTGACCGGCTACTTCAGGGCCTGGCCACGATCGCATGGGTGCAGCTGACGACGACGCGGCACTGCCCAATCTGCGACTACGAAGTTCCCGAGGATCACCACGGCGACACCTGCCCCAATCCGAGTCGGGAGCCGCATGCGTTCATTGATGAGGATGAGGACGCGGTTCTGATCGAACGCCGCTCGTACTCGCGTACGGGAATCGCCAGGCGCTATGTCGGCTGGATGCTGGCACTTCACGGTATGAACACGGTTGGCTCGTGGCAGGAGTCCTTCAACTGGCGGGTGTCCACGTCATACGGCCGCATGGTTCCGGTGGCTATACACAAGTACGGGGTTGTCCGGCCCGGGGTGCTGCGCCGGGCCAGGCACGAGGAACTGCGCGACGAACTCGTGGGTCGGATCAGGCGAGCCTCGGAGGAGGCCCTCCAGGTCACCACCGATCCTCGTCCTGACGTTGTGGCCCATAGTTTCGGGACGCTATTGCTCGGCAAGGCGCTACACGCCAACTCGGACCTCAAAGTGGGGCGGATCGTGACGCTGGGGTGCATTCTCCGTCCCGATTTCGATTGGGCGACTCTCGTCGAGCGGGGCCAGGTTGAGGCCGTGCTCAACAATTACGGGACCGAGGATCAGTGGGCCAAACGAGCCCACTTCACGATTCCGGACAGTGGGCCCGCCGGACGCCGCGGCTTCGACTTCTATGAGGAGAAGTGGCCGGAGCAATATCGAGCCGCCAACAGCCGCCCGGTGTTCAACGTCCCCGCCGCAGGTTTCGAGCACAGTGACTTCTTCGACGACGAACTGCCCAGACCGACGACCCTCGAACAACAATTCGAGTCGGTGTGGGAACCCTTCTTGACCACGAGGAACGTCGCGGACATCGCCAAGGCGCTAGAGCTTCGCGGCAGCCATGCGTCGTGGCCTGCGGAGAAGTGGCGGTCCAGCCCTTGGCCAAAGCGCGCTGTGACCGGTGGCCGGGGAGCCGCTCTGTACACGTACGCCGACCGATAGGGCCCACCAGAATCACCAAGGAGTAACCCGCATGACGAGTCCGTGTTCCGAGCCGCTCGAAGGTTTCCAGTGTCGGTCCTTTGAGGCTGATAGCGGTGGAGCGACCAAGGTCAGAGCGATCTACTCGATTGGCCCGGAGGATCGACCGCCGGTTCTGCTGATGCATGAACTACCGGGGATGTCTCCGGAGTGTGTTCAGCTCGCCCGGGACCTTTCGGGATCCCACCCTGACTACCAGCCCGGGTTCAATATGCATTTGCCGCTGCTATTCGGCCGGCCCGACCAAGAGAGCATGGTCAACTGGGTGAGAGGGCCATGGTGCCTGCGGCGCGAGATGAGCTTCTTTGCCGCAGGGAAAGCGAGCCCGATCACGGCCTGGATGGGAGCTCTCGTGGATGACATAGCCGAAAGGAACGATGCCGATGCGGTCGGAGTCATCGGGATGTGCCTTTCCGGCAACCTGGCGCTTGGCCTGGTGGCGCATCCCCGGGTAGGGGCGGCCGTCTCGGCTCAGCCGTCGCTGCCGTTTCCCATCTGGAAGTTCAGTCCGCGACGCATCAAGGCCGACGTCGGGCTGAGCCAGAGAGAGCTGGATGCGGCTGTTGCCAGCAAGACGCCGGTCACAGCGCTTCGATATTCAGAGGACTGGCGATGCCCTCGAGAACGATTTGAGACTTTGGCTACCGAGTGGGGTGGAGGTGCTCGCTTGTCTCCGCCTC
>JAAELU010000737.1 GCA_024226255.1 bacterium
CCGGGAAAACTGGAGGATGGCGTGACCCGATCACGTTTTCGTTTGTTGCTCGTATTGAGCGTTCTTTTTGCGATGGTCCCAGTCACGGCGGCACCAGCTGTCGCTGCACCGGCCGGTCTGATCATCAATGAGGTTGATGCTGATCAGGCGTCTACTGATTCGGCGGAGTTTGTTGAGCTCTATGACGGTGGGGTGGGTAACACCGACCTGAGTGGTCTGTCGATCGTCTTGTTCAACGGCTCGGACGATGCCTCATATCTGGCGTTCGACCTCGATGGCCAGTCGACGAGCGCTACCGGCTATTTCGTGTTGTGCGGAGACGCCGCCAACACCGCCAACTGCGATCTCGATGTGTCGCCGAATACCAACCTGATCCAGAACGGCGCAGACGCGGTCGCTCTTTTTGTGGGTGACGCCGTCAACTTCCCCAATGACACCCCGGTGACAACGACCGACCTGATCGATGCCATCGTCTATGACACCAGCGACAGCGACGATGTCGGCCTGTTGGTGCTCTTGAACGCCGGCCAGCCGCAGGTCAATGAGGGTGGCGGCGGTGACGCCACTGCCGACTCCAACCAGCGCTGCGCCAACGGCACCGGCGGAGCCCGCAACACAGACACCTACACCCAGGCGGCGCCCACCCCGGGCGCAGACAACGTGTGCGCAGCACCATCGATCGCTCTGATCAATGAGGTCGATGCGGACACCCCGGGCAACGACGCCGCTGAGTTTGTTGAGCTCTATGACGGTGGGGTGGGTAACACCGACCTGAGTGGTCTGTCGATCGTCTTCTACAACGGCTCCGACGACGCCTCATATCTGGCGTTCGACCTTGACGGCCAGTCGACGAGCGCCTCGGGCTACTTCGTGCTGGGCAACCCCGGGGTTCCCAACGTCGATCTGACGTTCAGCCCGGGCGGCTTCGGTGCCCTCCAGAACGGCGCAGACGCGGTCGCTCTTATTGTGGGTGACGCCGTCAACTTCCCCAATGACACCCCGGTGACAACGACCGACCTCATCGACGCCATCGTCTATGACACCAACGACAGCGACGATGCCGGCCTGTTGGCGCTCTTGAACGCCGGCCAACCGCAGGTCAACGAGGGCGGCGCCGGAAACAGCGCGGCCGACTCCAACCAACGATGCGCCAACGGCACCGGCGGAGCCCGCAACACAAGCACCTACGCCCAGTGGGCGCCGACCCCCGGCGCCGAGAACGTATGCCAAATCGTTGTCGTCGATCCCGTTGAGAAATTCATTCATGAAGTCCAGGGTGCCGGCAACAGCGTTGCTCTGCCGGATGTCGCTGTCATCGTGGAAGGTGTCGTCGTCGGCGACTTCCAGGACACCGATCTCAATGGCTTCTTCCTCCAGGAGGAGGACGGTCAGGCCGACAGCGACCCGGCCACGTCTGAGGGCATCTATGTGTTCCAAGGAGGCTCGAACGTTGTTGTCAACCTGGGCGACACTGTCAAGGTCACGGGCACGGCGGTTGAGTTCTTCGATGTGACCGAGATCACCAATGTCACAGCCGTGGAAGTGACCGGTTCTGGCGCTGTCGCCACTCCGGTGCAGCTCATCTTCCCCGTAGCCGACACCAACTTCGAGAACATCGAAGGTATGGGCGTCGAGGTGCCGCAGACGATGACGATCGTGGAGTACTTCAACTTCGATCGTTTTGGCGAGATCGCCATCGCCACCGATCGTCAGATCCAGCCGACGGCCATCTATGAACCGGGATCGGTGGAGGCGGCCAATCTGGCCGACCTAAACGCCAGGTCGCGGATCACGCTCGACGATGGGCAGACAGCATCGAACCCGGATTTCGTACGCCACCCCGATGGAACCGCGTTCACTCTGACGAACAGGTTCCGTGGAGGCGATCTACTCGACAACGTCGTGGGCGTGATGCACGACAGCTTCGGCTATCGGATTCACCCGACTGCCGGAGCCGACTACACGTCTGCCAACCCAAGGGTCTTGGCACCGGAGTCGGTTGGCGGAGA
>JAAELU010000738.1 GCA_024226255.1 bacterium
GCTCCGATTCCTGCAGCGATGGCTTCCCACCGTCTCCCTCACCGCCGCCCAATGGGGCATCTGTATCCTTGCCGCAACAACTGTTCTCGTCGTCGACGAGGGACGCAAGATCATCGAGCAGCGCAGAACAGTTGCGCCCGGTCCGGCGGTTGAACTAGAACCGAGGCCAGCGCCCGAGGGCCCCGAGCAGCATCGCTATCAGCTGGCCGGCTACCTACTGCTGGCTGGGATCGTCGCCACCCTTGCTGGTGTGTCGGCTGACTTCACGACGCCCGATCAGGCAGTGAGCCAGCTCATCAACGGAACGACGAATGGGTGGATTCCCCTGCTCTCATCGCTTCTGGCCATCGTCGTCTTCCCCCGATTCAGACGTGGCAAGTTTCCAGCGATCATCGCTGTCTCAACGGTCGCCTTCGGTGCGTTGGCTCGGGTGATCTCCGTCCGGACCCTGGAGGACGTCTCACGAAACTGGGGCTGGTGGGTTGCTCTAGCCGGGGCCAGTCTCCTCCTAGCAGCCACGGTCCTGGCCACCGTGCTGCGGCTGGCGAATCGTCGCCGGGATCCACTTCGCCGGCCACGGGGACTGAAACAGATCGGCGGCGTGATCGCCCTCCCCATCGTCATCGTCGCCCTCTACGCCATGGGCCAGATTCTCGGGATTCAGGAAACGATCAGTTGGCCGCCAACCCCCGATGCGATCACCGCCGACACCGCCCAACGCACCACCGAGCTCGTCGCCGCTTCCGACACCGTGCCGGCCGATATCAAGTTCGACTATGCGTGGTCGACCGCAGCAACGGTGGAACCC
>JAAELU010000739.1 GCA_024226255.1 bacterium
CCCTCGTCAAAGGCGACGAATACGACTGTCCGTTTTGGCTCGAATCCCAGTTCATCCCACAAACGGGCCACCTCCATCAGCACTGCCACCCCGCTGGCGTTGTCGTCCGCGCCGGGACAAAATTCGCCATCCGGGCAGTCCACGCCGGTATAATCGGCGGCAACCAGGACGCGATCCCCGGTAGTCATATTGTCCGCGCCCGGAAAATAGCCGATGACGTTGGCTCCCGCTATCTCTTCGTACACCACTCCCGCCTCGACGCGCACCCGCAGGTCGGTATCTATGTCTATCTGCTCCCCATCCCTCATCCTGTCGTAGAGTTCGTCCATGTCCAACCCCGCCTCGGCCAGCAGTTGCTCGGCGGCGGTCTCTCCGATGTACAGGTGCGGGAATTCGTCCATAAAGAACGTGCCCTCAAAGGTCGGGGGGATGTCTTCCGGGTCGATCTGCTCGTCGGGCATCACGTGCAGGGCCGCTGCGTAACGAGGGACGTTGTATTGGTAGGGCACGTATAACTCTGTTTCCGGGTCGAGCAACAGCAGCAGTCTGCTGGGCCGCAGTCCGGCAGCGCCGCCAAAGTCGGCGACGCCATCGACCGTGGTCCCCACCACCGCCAGTTCGTGTTCTCTACACGCCGGTCCGCAGTTGCCGTCCCCGGCCTGGAAGTAACGCGCGGGATCGAAAGAGACCTCGGCCTCGAATCGCGCGAGGGTTTCTCCGTCCGCCCCCAGTATCTCCACCACCGGCTCGGCTGTGACCTGTCCGCGCATGGCGGCGAAGGATTGGTAATAGCCGCCGTTGGTCAGGGTCGTGAGTCCGGCCTGCTCGAACTGGTAGGCGACGTAGCCCGCCGCCTCGAACCCCCCACCCGGTCCGGCGGGCCGTCCCTCCAGTTCCGGGCGGGTGAGGTAGGCGATGTCTCCCCAGGCCCGCTCGACGTTGAACTCGCGAGCCAGGTCGGTGAACTGGGCCTCGATGCCCGTGCTCGCCAACAGCGAACGCGCGC
>JAAELU010000740.1 GCA_024226255.1 bacterium
ATGAATCTCAATCCCCTGGGAGACCGCATTGTGGTCAAGCCCGAGGACGAGGACGAGGCTCGCACACCGAGCGGTCTTGTCATCCCCGACACAGCAAAAGAAAAGCCACAGCTGGGCAAGGTGCTCGCTGTTGGTCCGGGTGAAGTTAGGGACGGAGAGCGTGTGCCGCTCGACGTCAGCGTCGGCGATGTCGTCTTCTATTCGAAGTACGGCGGCACCGAGGTAAAGGTAGAGGGCGAGGACTACTTGATCCTGTCAGCCCGTGATGTTCTCGCCGTTCTGGCCTAGGAGGAACATAAAACATGGCTGCAAAGGATCTCAGATTCAGTGAGGAAGCCCGTCGTGGGCTCCAAGCCGGCGTAGACAAGCTTGCGGACACCATCAAGGTGACGCTTGGCCCCAAGGGCCGCAACGTCGTCCTCGAGAAGAAGTGGGGCTCACCCACAATCACGAACGACGGCTACACAATTGCCAAGGAAATCGAGCTCGACGACCCGTACGAGAACATGGGCGCCAAGCTCGCTTACGAGGTTGCCAACAAGACCAATGACGTTGCCGGCGACGGCACGACCACCTCGACCGTTCTCGCTCAGGCGATGATTCATGAAGGACTCCGTCTCGTGGCGGCCGGCTCCAACCCGATGGAGTTGAAGATGGGCATCGAGGATGCCGTCTCCAAGGTCGTCGAGTCCATCTCCGACCTGTCGACTCCGGTCGATTCGAGCAATGTGGACCAGATCGCCTACGTGGCATCGAACTCCGCGGCCGACATCACCGTTGGCCAAAAGATTGCCGAAGCGCTGCAGAAGGTCGGCAACGAAGGCGTCATCACGGTTGAAGACAGCCAGACGTTCGGCGTCGAGCTGGAGTTCACCGAGGGAATGCAGTTCGACAAGGGCTACATCTCGCCGTACTTCATCACCGATGCGGAGCGCCAAGAAGTGGTGCTCGAGGATCCGTACATCCTCATCGCCAACCAGAAGATCACCGCGGTGCAGGACCTGCTTCCTGTCCTCGAGAAGGTCATGCAGACCGGTAAGCCGGTCCTAGTGCTCTCAGAGGATGTCGAGGGTGAGGCTCTGGCCACGCTCGTCGTGAACAAGATTCGCGGCACGTTCACTTCCACGGCCGTCAAGGCCCCTGGATTTGGTGAGCGTCGCAAGGCAATGCTCCAGGACATCGCCATCCTCACGGGTGGCCAGGTGATCTCCGAGGAGATCGGCCTCAAGCTCGACAGCGTTTCAATCGAGATGCTGGGTCGGGCCCGCAAGGTCGTTGTGACCAAGGACAACACAACCATTGTCGAGGGCGCCGGCTCCTCTTCTGAGGTTCTGGCTCGCGTCGAGCAGATCCGCAAGGAGATCGAGAACAGCGACTCCGACTGGGACCGTGAGAAGCTCTCAGAGCGTCTAGCCAAGCTGTCGGGCGGCGTCGCCGTCCTCAAGGTTGGCGCGGCCACTGAGGTCGAGCTCAAGGAGAAGAAGCATCGTATCGAGGACGCCATCCAGGCGACCCGTGCCGCTATCGAAGAGGGCATTGTCCCCGGCGGTGGCGTTGCTTTGCTCCGTGCTCAGTCTGCGGTCGACAAGGGCCGCGGCGGCACGGACGATGTCAAGGCGGGCCGTCAGCTCGTCAAGCGGGCTCTCGAGTCTCCGCTGCGCCAGATCGCCGTTAACGCCGGCCATGAAGGTGGCGTCATCGTCGAGCGTGTTCGGGAAGCCGAGGGCTCGACCGGCTTCAACGCCGCAGATGGCACCTATGGCGACCTCATCAAGCTCGGGATCATCGATCCCGCCAAGGTGACTCGCTCCACCCTGCAGAACGCAGCCTCAATCGCTGCGTTGCTCATCACCACCGAGGCGCTCGTCGCCGAGGAGAAGACCGATGAGCCTGCCGGCGGCCATGGCCACGGTGGCGGCGGCGGTATGGAAGGCATGATGTAACTAGGAACGTATTACGTACAACGTATTACGTATCAGGTACTAGATGGAAAGGGCGCCCCTCGGGGCGCCCTTTCTGCGTGCTCATTCAGGGATTGTCTAGCTCGACGGGACTAGCTGGGCCGAACCATGGGTTGCAGCCCGGCGCGAGTACTTGGTATCGCTCCTCTGAGGTCACGTCGACATCGAAGACACCGGTTGGCAACACGAGTAGAAGATCGTCTGCGCTTCCCGTTGCCAACACGGATCGGTAGCCCTGCGGGCCATTCCCGATCACTTCTCGTTCGAGCGTCCCAATATCTGTAATGAAGAGGGTGCCATCACGCCGCTTGTACAACACGTGGTTGTCATCGAACCAACCAAGCAAAACGTCGGATGGTTCATGCAGCTCTGATCGGAGGCTCGCCAATCGCCGGGGTGGTATTACGTCGTTGCCCGTGGTGGCGTCCACAACAACGTCGAAGATGAGACCTTCTCCAGTCGAAGAGCCCACCAACAGCAAAGTACCGGCTGGGTTGATCTCGATCGATCGGACAGCCATGGGCTCGAACCCCTCGTCTGCCCTGGGCGCGGCCAGCTCGTATTCCCATGCCATGTTGCCGCCGTCCGCCTCGTACGCTTGCAACACCGTGGTGCCGTCGGTGGTCCATCCCCGCACCAAGAAGCGGTTGGCGGCAGCTCCGATTAGCAATCCTGAGGCGACGGGAGCTGTAACTATCTCGCTCGGTACTCCAGTAACCAGATCAGCGATGGTTACGCGTGCCGGATCCTCATCATCTACCGGCAGGCTGGCGAAGATGCTGCCGTTGAGATAGAAGAAGTCACCAAGAAAGACATCCTCGGTACCCTCGCCGAGGAAAACGGAGCCACGATTCGGCGCGTCAACCAGGTAGAACGAGTCATCGATCAGAACGGCTCGGGCGTATGCGCCAACTGGCTCGGCAAGCCGCGAAGTCGGATCGCAAGAAGGTGGCACCACCGTGGTTTCCGCTGCCGGAGCTGCTGTTGACGGTGCAATGCCGTCGGAGGTACACGCAACAAGCACGATGACCAAGCCAACAAGCCAAGGCGACTTTGCGACCCATGCGCCCTCCGTACGTGGACTTTCCTAGAAGTCCTCTTGCGTGATCACTGTGCAGCCGCTCACTCCGACCAGCTCGCTGAATGCGGCGCAGCTGCCGTTGAGGCGGATTTCGACGGAGGTCACGGACTCGAATTGCAGAGCGTTGGCCGCGATGTTGATCACAAAGAACTGGCGGCCTTGCTCAGTCTTGACTACATCGGGGACCTCGAAGGAGTTGAAGTCGACGAACGCGCGCCCGTCGCTGATCGTCACCCCGCGGAAAGCCTCGGCGGTTGCATCGGAGAAGAAGGAACCGAATCCGAGTTCAGCTTCCTCATCCGTCGGGCCCTTGACCAACTGCTCCAGAGTCGCTCCCAGCCGTTGCGCGGTCTTGGGGACTGTTCGATAGACGAAGGTTGATCCTGACGGCTGAATGATGTTGCCGCAGTTGTAGTAGATCCGGAGCAGGGTTACCGACTCGGTGGTCCGTGGTTGCGTCTGTCGGCAGACGCCGTCGGTGAAAGGAAAGGCTCTTTCACCCGTCGTTGTCGGTACACCGCTGGTCGTGGTTGTAGAGCGAACCACGATCGGAGCATCCGTTGTTGTTGGCGCGGCAGTGCCTGAGGCGGTTGGCGACAGTGTTGTGGCGACAGCAGACCCGTCACGGGGTTCGATCACCCGCAAGTATGCGTTCCAGACGCCCAGCGCCAGGATGACCGCGAGTGCGGCCATCAACACTCTCTCTATCGCTTCCAATGTACGCGGAGTCACGACGGCACCCTATCGAACGTTTGCTCCCTTGAGGTGGAACGTCGCTAGAGGTACCGATGGTTCCCGCGCTACTGGACCTCGAACATCACGCGGTCGGCGTGCTCGAGCGCTCTTGCTGAACCAAGGACCGACCAGACATCGGCCAACTGGCGCAGCTTGGCGGCCGCGGCCGGATGGCCGAGCAGCACATGGCCGAGGGCCAGGACGATGTCGTCGGTTGCGGCGAAACCGACTGCTTCGAGCGCATTGCGGACTCGCACGTAGTGCATTTCGTCGTACTCGCTCGCGTGCAGTGCCATCAATCGGCGATCTGACATTCCAGACATTGTTACCCCTTACCGGATACTCCATAGGTAAGACAGCTGGGGGCGGCGATTCTTACGAGAAACGGATGAGTCGCTAGACCTATTTACGGGGTCTGATCCCTCCGTTGTGCGCAGAATCCACTATTTGGGCGCTTTTGAGCGCAACAGACGATTGGCCTACACCCATTCCTGGGCTTGATAGCGGAGCTTCTCTGCCCGCCACTCATGCTCGAGCAGGCCCCAGACGGTGTGGTCGAGCCACTCGTCGCCCACCTTGACTTCGTCACGTAGCAGTCCTTCGTGGGCGAAACCAAGTTTTTCGGCGACACGCTCTGAAGCACGATTGCCGGCGGCGATTCGCAGTGTGATCCGGTGCATGCCGAGTTCCTCGAATCCGATCCGAACAACATTGGCGGCAGCCTCGGTGCAGATACCGTGGCTGGTGGCATCGCTGCGAATCCAATAGCCGATTTCGCCGACCTTGTTGGGCCGGGACACCCACCAGACAGAGATGTTGCCCAGATGTTCATCGGGGTCGATGGCGTTACGGATGGTGAAGTCGAACGCCCGTGCTTCGGCCCATGCCGCAGCCGAGTCCCGGATGAAATAGGCCGTGGTGTTCTTGTTGTAGTCGACTGCCCACGGCAGGTACAGGGCCAAGTCGGGGAGGGAAGAGCGCACGGCTGAATCCACCGACGCAAGATCGCGGCGTCGGAAAGGCCGCAACATGTAGTTGGGCGTGTAGCGGGGGCGGGGGCTGATAGCGCTCGGCATCGGAAACAATCTATCAAGCGTAACCTCGG